>JANRJF010000285.1:0-22664 GCA_033764095.1 Deltaproteobacteria bacterium
GCCAGCGCCAGCCGGCGACGGACGACCGGCGCGGCGGCGGCGCGGGCCCGCGCCGCCGCGCGCCGGTCGGGTTACGGCGTGACCTTGATGCGCAGCTCATCCTCGCCCAACGCCCCCTTGGCGTTGGTCACCTTGAGCAGCACGCGGTAGACGCCCGGCTTGCTGTAGGTGTGCGACACCTTCACGCCGCTGGCGTTGGCGTCGCCGTCGCCGAAGTGCCAGCTGTACTGCGGCTTCTCGATGCCGGTCGGCGGATCGGCCGTGAACGTGACCTTGAGCGGCGCCTTGCCGCTGGTCGGCGCCGCCTCCGACCACACGATGATCGACTCGACCGGCTGATTGGGCGCCGCCTCCATCTCGCCCTTGAGGCTCTTCTCGCCCTTCAGCGAGTCGTAGCCCTGCAGCTTGTCGAGCTCCTTCACCTCTGCTGGGCTGTCGGCCGCCGTCGCCGCGGTGCCCACGGCGACCATCAGCGCCAGCGCGGCGCCACACGTCCACCTCTTGCGGAAACGCATCATCCCTCCTGCTGCAGTTAGGCGGCGGCGCCGGCGCTCAGGCGCCGGCTAGCGCCGCCGACACGATGGTCTGGGCCTCGTCCTGGATGCGGTGCAGGTGCGCCTCGTCGCGAAAGCTCTCGGCGTACACCTTGTAGATGTTCTCGGTGCCCGACGGGCGGGCGGCGAACCAGCCGTTGTCGGTGATCACCTTGAGGCCGCCGAACGCGGCGTCGTTGCCCGGTGCGGTGGTGCGCATGGTGCGGATCGGCTCGCCGGCCAGCTCGGTCGCCCGCACCTGGTCGGGCGACAGCTTGGCGAGCGCCGCCTTCTGCTCGGGCGTCGCCGGCGCGTCGATGCGGGCGTAGAGCGGGGTGCCGTGTTCGCGCGTCAGGTCCTGGTACAGCGCCGCCGGGTCCTTGCCGGTGACGGCGGTGATCTCGGCCGACAGCAGGGCGGGGACGATGCCGTCCTTGTCGGTGGTCCACACCGTGCCGTCGTGGCGCAGCATGGTGGCGCCGGCGCTCTCCTCGCCGACGAAGCCGAGCGAGCCGTCGAGCAGGCCGTCGACGAACCACTTGAAGCCGACCGGCACCTCGAACAGCCGGCGGCCGAGCGCCGCCGCGACCCGATCGATCATGCTGCTCGACACGATGGTCTTGCCGATGCCGGCGTCGGCGCGCCAGCCGGTGCGGTGGCGGTAGAGATAGGCGATCGACACGGCGAGGTAGTCGTTGGCCGGAATCAGCCCGACGCCGCGCGCGACGACGCCGTGGCGGTCGTGATCGGTGTCGCAGGCGAAGGCAATGTCGAAGCGGTCCTTCAAGCCGATCAGCCGCTGCATGACGTAGGCGGAGGACGGGTCCATGCGGATCTTGCCGTCCCAGTCGAGCGTCATGAAGCGGAAGGTCGGGTCGATCGCGTCGTTCACGATGGTCAGGTCGAGCTGGTAGCGCTCGGCGATCACCGGCCAGTAGCGCGCCCCGGCGCCGCCGAGTGGATCGACCCCGAGCTTGATCCCGGCGCCGCGGATGGCGTCGAAGTTCAGCACGCTGGCGAGGTCGGCGATGTAGCCGTCGAGGAAGTCCACCCGGCGTGTCGTCGAGGCGCGCAGGGCGCGCTCGACGCTCACCCGCTGCACGCCCTGCAGATGGCCGGCGAGCAGCTCGTTGGCCTTGGTCTCGATCCAGCGCGTCAGCGCGGTGTCGGCCGGGCCGCCGTTGGGCGGGTCGTACTTGAAGCCGCCGCCGTCGGGCGGGTTGTGCGACGGGGTGATGACGATGCCGTCGGCGAGGCCGCTGGTGCGCCCGGCGTTGTAGGTCAGCACGGCGTGCGAGATGGTCGGCGTCGGCGTGTACTCGTCGTGCTCGGCGATGCGCACCTCGACGCCGTTGGCGGCCAGGACCTCCAGCGCGCTGGCGTAGGCGGGCACCGACAGCGCGTGCGTGTCCATACCGAGGAACAGCGGCCCGGTGATCTTCTGCGCCTTGCGGTGCATGCAGATCGCCTGGGTGATGGCGAGGATGTGCCACTCGTTGAAGGAGCGGTCGAAGGCCGAGCCGCGGTGCCCGGACGTGCCGAAGGCGACGCGCTGCGTCGCCAGGCCGGGATCGGGGCGCTCGGTGTAGTAGGCGGTGATCAGCTTCGGGACGTCGACCAGGTTCGACGCGCCCGCGGGATGGCCGGCGGAGGGATGGACGGGCATGCAGCGATCTCGGGATCCTTAGGTTCGACGGGCGGAGCGAACGGGCGGGCGAGCGATCAGCTCGCCTGCCGCAGCGTCGAGCGCTTGTCCGCCAGGCAGGTGATCAACTCGTTCCACGAGGCGTTGAACGATTCGGCGCCTTCCTTCTGCAGGGTCGCGGCGAGCGCGGCGACGTCGATGCCGGCACGGCCGAACTCGGCGAGCACCGCCTCGCAGTCGCCGCCGTCGGGCGGCATGACGCCGTCCACGGTGCCGTGGTCGGCGAAGGCGAGCAGCGTCTCCTCCGGCATGGTGTCGACCGTATCGGGCGCGGCGAGCGCGCCGATGTACATCACGTCGGAGGCCTGCGGATCCTTGGTGCCGGTGCTGGCGAGCAGCAGGCGCTGCGGCTTGGCGCCGGCAGCGGCGAGCTGCTGCCAGCGCGGCGTCGCCAGCAGGTCGCGATACGCCTTGTAGGTGCGGTAGGCGATGGCGATGCCGAGGCGGTTGCGCAGGGTCTCGGGCACCTTGCCCATCACCGCCTTGTCCCAGCGGCTGATGAACACCGAGGCGACCGAGGCGACGTCGAGCGGCAGCTTGGCGGCGGCGCGCCGCTCCAGGCCGCGCAGGTAGGCCTCGGCGGCGCCGAGGTAGTGCTCGCGCGAGAACAGCAGCGTGACGTTGATCGGCACCCCGGCGAAGATCGCTTCCTCGATGGCCGGCAGACCCTCCGGCGTGCCGGGGATCTTGATGAACAGGTTGGGCCGCTTGGCGCGCCCGTGCAGGTCCTTCGCCGCGGCGATCGTCTTGGCGGTGTCGTAGGCGAGCAGCGGCGAGACCTCCAGCGAGACGAAGCCGTCGACGCCGCGCGTCGCGTCGTGCACGCCGCGGAAGAGATCGGCCGCCTGCGTCAGGTCCTCCAGCGCCAGCTCGAAGAACAGCGCCTCGCCCTCCAGCCCGGCCTGGGCCTTGGTGCGGATCGCGTCGTCGTAGAAGTTCGATTTCTTGATCGCGTGGTCGAAGATGGTCGGATTGGAGGTGAGGCCGGTGACCGAGAGCTCGTCGATGTAGCGTTTCAGCGTGCCGCTGGTGAGCATGCCGCGCGTGATGTTGTCGACCCACAGGCTCTGGCCGAGATCGTGGAGCTTCTGCGTCGGTTTCATCGCCGCCCTCCCATGGCGCGGCAATCGTCGCAGGCAGGGGCGGGAGGCGCAAGCGTGGATGACGGGTGAGCCGGTGCGCCGGTGCGCCGGTGCGGACGACGCAACACGCGCTCGGGGCTGGTGGCGTCCACCGGCGCACCGGCTCACCGGCGCACCGGCTCACCGGCGCACCGGCGCACCGGCTCACCGGCTCACCGGCTCACCGGCGCACCGGCGCACCGGCTCACCCGTTCCGTCTCGCCCGCCGCTGCGCTACACCACATCCGTGCCTGACGCCGATCTCGACCTGGTCGCGACCCGCTTTCGCGCCGTCGCGCCGGCGGTGGATGCCTGTACGCTGCGCCTGGTGGACGAGCGCAACGAGCACCTGGCGGTGCGGCGCGGCGTCGTGCAACCGCCGCGCGTCAGCGTCGATCGCGGCGCCATGGTGACGGTGTGGGACGGCGGCGGTGTCGGCTACGCGGCGACCTCCGACCTGAGTCAGGCGGGGCTCGCCGCCGCCTGCGGGCGCGCCGCCGACTGGGCGCGCGCCACCGCGGCGCGCCATGCGCTGTCGGCGGTGCGGCCGGAACCGGTGCCGCGCGCCGGCGTGTACGCCTCGCGCGTGATCCGGCCGTGGGAGGAGCTGAGCCTGGCCGACAAGCTCGACCTGCTGCGCCGCGAGGCGCAGCGCCTGCACGCCGACGAGCGCATCGTCGATTGGGAAGCCGGCCTGTGGCACACGGCGCTGCACACGCGCGTGATCAGCGCCGACGGCGGGGCGGTGCGGCAGCAGTTCTCCTTCCTGTTGCCGACGCTGAGCGCCTCGGCGAATCGCGGCGCCGAGACGCAGACGCGCACCTTCGGCGGCCATGCCTTCTGCCGGCAGGGCGGCCTGGAGATCCTCGACGACACCGGGTTCTTCGATGCGGCGCCGCGCGTCGCCGCGCAGGTGCTGGAGCTGCTCAGCGCCGCCGAGTGCCCGTCCGGGACGATGGACCTCGTCATCGCGCCGGACCAGATGATCCTGCAGATCCACGAGTCGATCGGCCACCCGCTCGAGCTCGACCGCATCCTCGGCGACGAGCGCAACTACGCCGGGCGTAGTTTCGTCACCCTCGACATGTTCGGCAGCTATCAGTACGGCTCGCCGCTGCTGAACGTCAGCTTCGATCCGACCCCGCCCGAGGAGCTCGCCAGCTACGGCTTCGACGACGACGGCCAGCCGGCCAGTCGCACCGAGGTGATCCGCGGCGGTCTGCTGCTGCGGCCGCTCGGCTCCGCCACCTCGCAGGCGCGCGCCGGCGTCGCCGGCGTCGCCAACGCGCGCGCTGCCGGCTGGAACCGGCCGCCCATCGACCGCATGGCGAACCTCAATCTCGAACCCGGCGACGCCTCGCTCGACGCGCTGATCGGCGCGGTGGAAGCGGGGGTCTACGTCGAGACCAACTGTTCGTGGTCGATCGACGACTCGCGCAACAAGTTCCAGTTCGGCTGCGAGTGGGGGCGGCGCATCGTCGACGGGGCGCTCGGCGAGGTGGTGAAGAACCCCAACTATCGCGGCGTCTCGGCGACCTTCTGGCGCAGCCTGGCCGGCGTCGGCGGGCCGCAGACGCGCCAGGTGCTGGGGACGCCGTGGTGCGGCAAGGGCGAGCCCAACCAGGTCATCCGCGTCGGCCACGCCGCGCCGACCTGCCGCTTCACCGGCGTCGAGGTGTTCGGCGGCGCCGGCTGATCACTCGCCGATGGCGACGCGGTCGATGCGCCTGCCGCGCGCCGTCGCCCAGTGCAGCACGCCGGTCGCGGCGTCGAAGCGCGGCGCGATCAGCGCCCGCTCCGACGACGCGTAGCCGTTGCCGTCGAGCAGCAGGACGAAGCGCGGCGCGCGCCCGTCGCGCAGGCGCTGGCCGACCCAGGCGACATGGCGGCCGTCGGCGCTGAAGCGCGGCGTGTCGGTGGCGCGAAAGCGCGCCGGGTAGCGGCGCCCGTCGACGACGTAGCTCCAGTCGTGCGCGCCGACGCGGGTGGCGAAGGCGACCCGGCTGCCGTCCGGCGAGAGGGCGACGCCGCGCACGCCCGGGTAGGGCCCGTAGCGGCGATCGTCATGCACGACGATGACCTGCTCGGGCTGTCCCGGCTGCGACAGCGTGCAGGCGTAGGCGGCGTGCCGGCCGTCGGCGGAGAGCGCCGGCGGCGTGTCGTAGGCCGGCTGCTTGCACGCCTGCGGCAACGGCACGCCGTCGCGCAGGACGCGCCAGCGTGTGACCAGGCCCGGGTCGCGTCCCCACCAGGCGATCACCGGGGCGTCGCTGGCGCTGATCAGCGAACCGCCGAGGATCGCCGACGCATCGCGGAGCGCCTCGTCCCACCGGGCGGGCGCGCCGTCGGCCGGCGGCGCGTCGTTGCGGTTGTACGAGGCGACGCGCTGGTCGTCGCGGTAGACCGCCCACCCCTCATGGTCGGTGGTGAGCAGCAGCAGCTGCCCGTCGCTCAGGTAGGTGACGACATACTGCTCGTCCATCCCGGTGCCGGGCGTCGGACCGCGGCGCACCGGCGAGGCGGCGACGTCCGGCGGCTCGAACAGGTGGATGCGCTTGCCGTCGACGAACAGCCCGACCAGGCCGCTGCCGGCGTCGCCCAGGTAGGCGTAGTGGGCGGCGTCGCGACTGAAGACGGGCAGGGTGAGGTCGGGGTAGCGGTTGACCAGTCTGCCATCCACCCACAGCACCGCGGTGCTGTCGGGCGCGGCGGCGGGGTCGGCGCCAACCGCCGCCCAGCGGCGTCGCGCCGCGGCGAAGGCAAAGGGTCCGGGTTGGGCGATGGGGGTCGCGATCCGCGTCGTGCCGGCCAGCAGGGCGATCCCGTGCGGCTCGGTCGCCCAGTAGAATGCGGCTCCGTCGGCCGCCACGCGCGGGGCGGAGACGGCGCGGAAGGTCGGACCGGCCTGGCCGCGCTGGACGACGCGTGCGCCGTCCCCGCTGCGCTCGGCATACACGGCGGCGCGCGCATCCGGCGTCAGCCCCAACGTGTCGGCGATGTAGGTCGCCGGCAGACGCGCCAGCGGCACGCGTGTCAGGCGCGGCGCGGCGGTCGCGCCGCTGGCGTACAGCGCGAGCACCAGCAGCAGCAGTCGTCCCCCCGTCCGCATCGGCGCGCTGGCGAGCGTGCCGCGCGCGCGCCGCGCTGTCCAGCCCACTGCCTGGACGCCGGCGCGTCAAACGCGCTAGCGACATCTTCCATGCAGGACGAGTTCTTCGCCCTGGCCGACGCCATCGCGCCGTCCTTGCAGGGCGACGAGGTCTACACCGCCCATTTCGAGGGCGAGGCCTCCGACTTCGTGCGCTTTTCGGCCGGCGCGGTGCGGCAGGCCGGGTCGGTGCAACAGCGCTCGCTCACCCTCGACCTGATCGAGGGGCGGCGCCACGCCTCGGGCACGCTGACGCTGAGCGGCTCGGCCGACGAGGATCGCGGCCGCCTGGCGGCGCTGATCGGCGAGCTGCGCGCCCTGCGCGCGCAGCTGCCGGAGGATCCCTATCTGCTCTACGCCATCGACGCGCCCTCGACTGCGCGTTACCACGCCGCCCAACTGCCCGAGCGCGCCGCGGCGGTGGCGGAGATCCAGGCGATGGGCCAGGGCCGCGACCTGGTCGGCATCTACGCCGCCGGCTCCATGCACGCTGGCTTCGCCAGCTCCTTCGGCCAACGCAACTGGTACAGCAGCGAGAACTTCAATCTGGACTGGAGCTTCTTTCACGACGCGGACAAGGCGGTGAAGGCGGCCTACGCCGGAACCGAGTGGAGTTCCGAGGCCTTGCGGCGAAAAGCTGACTTGGCAGGCGAGCAGCTGGCGGGGCTTGCGCGGGCGCCGAAGCGAATCGCGCCGGGGCGCTACCGGGTGTTTCTGGCGCCGGCAGCGCTGTGGGAGTTGCTCGGCGTGCTCGGCTGGGGCGGTTTCGGGCTGCGCGCGCACCGCACCAAGACGACGCCGCTGCTGCGCATGGTCGAGGAGGGGGCGCGCCTGCATCCGAGCATCCGGCTGATCGAGAACACTGCCGAAGGGGTAGCGCCCGATTTCCAGGACGCCGGTTTTGTGCGGCCCGACCAGGTGGTGTTGATCGAGGGCGGCGCCTATCGCGACTGCCTGGTCTCGCCGCGCTCGGCGGTCGAGTACGAGGTGCCCACCAACGGTGCCTCGGGGGCCGAGGCGCCGCATTCGATCGACATGGCGGCTGGTACATTACCCAGCGAGCGCGTCCTCGCCGAGCTCGGCACCGGCATCTACGTCAGCAATCTCTGGTACCTGAACTTCTCCGACCGCACCGCCTGCCGCACCACCGGCATGACCCGCTTCGCCACCTTCTGGGTCGAGCACGGCCGCATCGCCGCGCCGCTCGACGTCATGCGCTTCGACGAGACCGTCTACCGCATGCTCGGCGAGCATCTCGTCGGCCTCACCGCCGAGCGCGAGTTCATCCTCGATCCGGGCAGCTACTACCAGCGCTCGACCGACAGCGCGCGGCTGCCCGGCGCGCTGGTCGACGATTTCACGCTGACGCTCTAGACGCGTCAGCGCACCAGCGCTTCCAGGAAGGCGTCGTTGGCGTCGATTGCCGGCTGCGCGCCGGCGTCGGCGCCGTTGTTGAGCAGCGCGAAGACGACGTCGCCGTGGCTGCGCGTGTGGGCGTAGCCGGAGAGGGTCGCGACGCCGTTGATCAGGCCGGTCTTGGCGCGGGCAGCGTCGGCGGCGGCGGCGGCGCGCTGCTTCAGCGTGCCGTCGCGGCCGGCGATCGGCAGCGCAGCGACGAACTCGGGGCCGAAGCGGAACGAGGCGCGCGCGGCGCGCAGCGCGTCGACCAGGGCGCGGGCGGTGACGCGGTTGCTGGCGGCGAGGCCGGAGCCGTCGACCAGCGTGACGCCGCTCTGGTCGACCCCTTGCGCGGCGAGTTGCTGGCGCACGACGGCGAGGCCGCTCGGCCAACTGCCGGCGCTGTTGCCGGCCTGCGCGCCGAGCCCCTTCACCAGCATCTCGGCGATGTTGTTGTTGCTGTACTTCATCAGCAGTCCGGCGATCTCGGCGAGCGGCCGGCCGGTGAACGACAACAGCTCGAGCGAGCCCGACGGCGTCGCGGCGACGCGGGTGGCGCCGTCGACCTGGATGCCGAGCGCGGCGAGCTGCATGCGCAGCACGGCGCCGAAGTAGCGCACCGGGTCGGTGACGCTGCGCGGCACTTCGACCGCGTCGCCGCCGGGGCGGATGCTGCCGCCGACGGTGACGCGCTCGCCGTCGCCGTTGGCGCGGCGCTCGACCGCGAGCGGGGCGTCGCCGCCGACGCGGACGCGATCCTCCAGCTGGAAGAACGGCGTCGGCGGATCGACGTTGACGCGCGGCTTACCGCCCGGCCGCGGCGGCGGCGCGATCTCCACCGCGAAGGCGCCGTAGTTGGCGGTCAGCGCCGACACGCTGGCGTGATACGCGCGTGCCGTGCCCTCGCCCCACGCCGGGTTCCACTGCTCGGCGTCGAAATACGTATCGTCGAGCAGCAGGTCGCCGCGCACGTGACGCAGGCCGAGACGGCGCAGATCCGCGGCCAGACGCCACAGCTCCTCCGAGGTCAGCGCCGGGTCGCCGCCGCCGCGCACGATCAGCGTGCCGACGCTGCCGTCGCTGCCGATCGGGGCGTCGGCGAGCACGCCGGTGGTGAAGCGGTGCGCCGGGCCCCAGGTGGCGAACGCCGCCAGCGCGGTGAGGATCTTCTGATTCGAGGCGGGCGCCAGCGGTGTCGCCGGGTTGCGCTCGAACAGAACCTGGCCGTCGGTGGCGTCGATCACCAGCGCGCCGATGGTCGCGCCGCGCGTGCCGGGATGCTTCAGGGCGGTGTTGAGCCGCTCGTTGAGATCATCGGCTGCGGCGCTGTGGCTGAAGAAAGGCAGAAGGCAAAAGGCGAAAAGCAAAAGGCAAAAGGGTGGAAGACGGAAGATCGAAGACTGCTTCGCCACCAGCTCCGCCGTCTTTTCCGAAAACTTCTGCCTTTTGCCTTTTGCCTTTTGCCTTTTGCCTTCTCTTCGGCCCCAGCCGACCACCACCGCTTCCAATTGAATCTCGTCGGAGCCCGAAGTCAGGAGCCGCACCCGTTCAATGCGCCGCGCGTCGCGCGGATGATCTCGTCGACCGTGACCGCGCCGTCGGCGGAGGGATCGCTGACCACGCACACGCCGAGCGTCGCGGTCTCCAGCGAGATGCCGACGCCGGTCACCAACTCGTTGATCGCGACGCGGCCGTCGAGGTCGCAGTCGCCCGGGCAGGCGACCGGCGCGAACGGATCGGCGTAGCGCGGGTTGGTGAGGAAGTCGTCGTCGGTGAGCGCCTCGAGGAAGGCGAGCAGGTCCTGCTTCTGCCGCTCGGTCAGCGAGAAGCCGCGGATGAACTGGCCGAGCGCCGGGCTGTCGTGGCCGACGCCGGCGTAGGGACCGTCGGTGATGGTGCGGCCGCCGGCGGCGTAGTGGTCGAGCACCTCGGACAGCGTCGCGATGCTGCCGTCGTGCATGTACGGCGCGGTGACGGCGATGTTGCGCAGCGACGGCGCCTTGAAGCGGCCCATGTCGGCGGTGTTGCCGGTGATCGCATACACGCCGGTGTTGTCGGGTGGATAGCAGCCGAACGTCTGCGGGCCGTTGCCGTCGCAACGCGTCGCCGGCGGCGTCGTCTCGCACTGCGGCAGGGTGATGTCGGGCAGCCCGAAGTCGGCGCAGTGCAGATTGTAGAGACCGTTGTTGTTGAACTGGCGCTCGGCCACGGCGCCTTTGTGATCGACCGACGAGGTGAAGTTGAAGCCGCCGTGACAGTGGAAGCACTCGCGGTTCTCGTCGAAGAACAGCACCTCGCCGCGTTTCGCCGAGGCGGAAATGGCGTTGTCGTCGATACCGAAGGCGTAGCGCTCGTAGGGCGTGTTGCTGGAGATCAGGGTGCGTTCGAAGGAGGCGATCGCCTTGGTGATGGCGTCGAGCGTGATCGGGTCGGCGGCGCCGGGGAAGGCTTCGGCGAACAGGCGCTGGTAGCGCGCGTCGGCGCGCAGGCGGGCGAGCAGCTCGTCCTCGCGGCCGACCAGGCCGAGCTCGACCGGATGCTCGCCGAACATCGGCACCAGCGCCTGCGGTTCGAGGTCGAAGAGCAGGTTGTTGGCCCAGGTGAGCGTGCCGGCGAAGGCGACGTTGGCGAGCGCCATGGCGCTGCGTGGATGCATCTCGCCGGTTGAGCCGACCGAGCGGGCGCGGCCGTCGGTGAACGCCAGCGCCTGCTCGTGACAGGAGGCGCAGGCGAACGTCTGATTGCCGGACAGGCGGGTGTCGTAGAACAGGAAGCGCCCGAGCTCGACCTTCTCCCAGGTGAGCGGATTGTCGGCTGGGATGTTCGGGCCGGCGGGGGGGAAGCCGCGCGGTTGCGGCAGCTCGTATGGCGTGTCGGCGAGCGCCGGGGCGCTCAGGACGACCAGCGCGGCGAGCGCGGTCAGCAGACGCATGCGATGAAGCCGGGGCACCAACGGCGATTCTGTTCGGCGGGGTGATCTCGGTCAAGGTGGCAGAACGTCGCACGCGGCCAGCCGTTGCCTGCGCCGCGACGGCGGGGCTATATCCGCCGGCGGTTTCTTCCTCCCGCCGCCGTCGGCTGAGACGGCCCGAGACGATACGGAGCAGCCTATGGCCAAGGAATTCGAGCTCACCGACGAGATGCGCGCCCAGATCGGGCACGAGTCGCCGCCGTGGACCGCCGAGGTGACCACCACCAGTGTGCGCGCCTTCGCGCGCGGCGTCGGCTACACCGACCGCGTCTATTTCGACATCGCCGCGGCCAAGGCGGCCGGCTACCGCAATCTGCCGGCGCCGCCGACCTATCTCGGCACGCCGGTGTTCATTCCGGGCGAGTCGGACAACACCTTCAGCGCCCCGCGCGCGGCGCGCGTCGGCGTCAACCACGGCCTCAAGGGCCTGCTCGACGGCGGCACCGAGACCGAGTACTTCGCCGACATCTGCGCCGGCGACACGCTGACGGTGGTGAGCAAGATCGCCGGGCTCGACGTGCGCACCAGTCCGAGCCTCGGCAAGATGCTGATCATGACCAGCGAGAGCACCTACACCAACCAGGACGGAACGCTGGTGGCGCGGCAGCGCGGCCAGGCGATCTTCTACTGACGGAGGCGGACGTGGCGATCACCTGGGCATCGATCAACGAAGGCGACGCGCTCCCCGAGCTGCGCAAGAAGCCGGACGTCGAGCAGCTGGTGAAGTACGCCGGTGGCTCCGGCGACTTCAATCCGCTGCACTACGACTTCAACTTTCCGCAGGCGAAACAGATCGGCTCGATCATCGTGCACGGCCGCTTCAAGTACGCGGCGCTCGGCGAGCTGGTGTCCAACTGGCTCGGCCACGCCGGCCGCGTGCGCCGCATCGCCTGTCAGTACCGCGGCATGGACATGCCGTTCCAGGACATCACCTGCCGCGGCAAGGTGAAGCGGAAGTACGAAGAGGACGGCAGGAAGCTGGTCGAGCTCGACGTCTGGACCGAGAACCCGGAAGGCAAGAAGACCACGCCGGGCACGGCGGTGGTCGAGCTCAAGAGCTAGGGTGTTGGTTGTTAGTGCCGCCACCGGCCGCGCCGGAACACTCGAGCGGAAACGCGCGTCCTCGCCGCTGAGAAGATCACCACCAAGACACCAAGGCACCAAGAAGGGGGTTTGAGAATTCCCTTGGTGTCCTTGGTGTCTTGGTGGTCGGCTTTCTTCTCTGGCGGGAAGTTTCAGGTCAGGTCGGAACGGGACGTGTGCTGCTCCGACCTGACAACCTGACAACCAACAGCCTGACAACCTGACTTCAACAGCCGTCCAGCGCGTTGTTGACGCCCTGGATGAGCTCGCCGATGCCGACCATGCCGTCGCCGTCGGGATCGAAGGCCTGGCAGGCGCTGACCGGCTGGCTGCCGAGCGCGATGTTCACGCCGACGATCAGGTCGTTGACCGTCACCTCACCGTCGCCGTTGCAGTCGCCGACGCAGGCCGGCGGTGTCGGCGACGGCGACATCGGCGGCGCGGTGAAGGTCGGCGTGTGGGTCGGCGTCTCGCTCGGCAGCGGCGTCGGCGTCTCGGTGCGGGTCGCAGTCGGCGTCGCGTCGTCCGGTGAGCACGGAATGACGCTCGCATCGACCACCAGGCTGGCAGCCGGCACGATCGAGGCGGTGCCGCCGATCTGCGGCGCGTGATTGGCGGCGAAGCGGATCTGGTTGACGCCGCCGGTCGGCCCGGCGCGCAGCGTGCCGTCGACGAACGTCAGGTCGCGGCCGACCAGCGTGTTGACGCCCTGCGCGCCCTGGCTGCTCAGCCGGCCGGTGCGGCCGATGCGCACGGTACAGGCGGTGAGGCCGATCGACCCGCCGACCGCACCGCTGCCGTTGCCAGCGTCGCTGATCAGCGATCCCTGCACGGCGAGCTCGCCGACCGCCTCGGCGTCGATGTCGCCGCCGTCGCCGGTGCTGCTGCCGGCGGTGGTGATGGTGGCGCCGCTGGCAATGGTCAGCTGCGCGCCGCTGGAGATGTCGACGTCGCCGCCGCCGCTGGTGCCGCCGCTGGCGTCGTGTGTGCCGCCGATCAGCACGTCGGCGGCGCCGTCGAAGCTGACGCTGCCGCCGCTGCCGTCGCCGCCGGTGGCAAACGCGTCGATGCGTCCCTGGAATTCAAGCCCGCCCTGTTCGGCGGTGATCTCGATGTCGCCGCCGGTGCCGTCCGGGCTGCCGGCGGTGGCGGTGACACGCGCGGCGTTGCGCGGTGCGCTGAGCGTCGCGCCGCTGAGCGCGATCTGACCGCCGTCGCCGCCGCCGTCCTCGGCGCTGCCGTTGCGGCCCGAGGCCGACGCCTCGCCGTCGAAGCGCAGTGCGCCGGCGGCGGCGACGCTGACGTCGCCGCCAGCGCCGGCGGTGCCGGTGGCATTGGCGCGCACCGCGCCGCCACTGGTGATCTCGATGAAGCCACCGCTGGTCAGGTCGGCGGTGCCACCGTCGCCGCCGTTGGCCAGCACCGTCCCCGACACGGTCAACGCGCTGCCGGCGGTGATCGTGATGTCGCCGCCGAAATCGAAGAAGCCGCCCTGCACGTCGAGCGAGCCGCTGATGGTGACGGCGTCGGCGGTCACGTCGATGATCCCGCCGGTGTCCTCGGTGCTGATGAAGCGTGCCTGGACGGTGCCGCCGATCACCACCGCCCCGGTGGCGGTCAGCGTGCCGATCCCACCCGGAGCACCGTTGAGGTCGACCAGTCCGTTGACGTCGATGCTGCCCGCCTCGATCGTCACCCGCCCGCCGCCGCTGTCCGCCGTGCCGCGCGCGGTGACGCGGCCACCCGGATCGACGCGGACGGCGGCGCCGCGCAGGGTCATCGCGCCGGAGCCGACCGCCAGCGTGCCGTTGTTGCCGATGCGCAGCGTGCGCGCACCGACGTCGATGATCGACCCGTTGGTGACCGCGCGCGAGCTGTTGACCAGGCACGGGTCCGCGTCCGCCGCGCAGAGGTCGTTGGCGGTGGTGGCGGCGGCCGGGCTGGCGGTGAGCAGGGCGAGCAGGGCGGGGAAGAGACGGATCGTACGCAGGGCAGCCTCCGTGACGTTCCGTCTCAGGCTACCAGCGGCACTCGTGCAGTGCACGGCGAAATCAACCGGTTTGCTGCCGCGGCTCCGGGCGCGCGCTGGCGCCGCGATGTGCGCTGCCGCGAAGGATGGCGGAATCGCCTCATCGCGGGTTGGCGCCCCCACAGTGATTCGGATAAGAACGGTCGGCTTATCCACTCCCTCTCCGTCACGAAAGGAGCGCTCATGTCCATCCGCATTGCCGCCGCCGCCCTCGCGCTGTTCGGCTGCCTCGCCGCCCCGGCGCTGGCGCAGAAGCTCGACACCGAGGAGCAGAAGACCGCCTACGCCATCGGCCTGGCGCTGGCGCAGAGCCTGCAGCCCTACTACCTGACCCCCGCCGAGGTGGATCTGGTCAAGGCCGGTCTGACTGACGGCCTGTCCGACAAGGGCAAGGTCGACCTCAAGGAATACCGCATGAAGGTGCAGCAGCTGGCGCAGGACCGCGCCAAGACGGCGGCCGACGCGGAGAAGAAGGACGCGCAGGCGTTCCTCGACAAGATGGCCAAGGAGAAGGGCGCCAAGAAGACCGACTCCGGCCTGATCTTCATCGAGATCGAGCCCGGCAAGGGCGAGAACCCGAAGGCGACCGATACGGTGAAGGTGCACTACCACGGCACGCTGCGCGACGGCACGGTGTTCGACAGCTCGAAGGATCGCGGCACGCCGGCGACCTTCCCGCTCAATCGCGTCATTCCGTGCTGGACCGAGGGCGTGCAGAAGATGAAGCCGGGCGGCAAGGCCAAGCTCATCTGCCCGTCGTCGATCGCCTACGGCGACCGTGGCGCGCCGCCGAAGATCAAGCCGGGCGCCCCGCTGGTCTTCGAGGTCGAGCTGATCAGCATCGAGCCCGCCGCCGCGGCGCCGGCGCCGCCGGCCGCGCATCCGTAACTTCGTCCGTCATCACGACCCTGATCCCTCCCCCGCGCCAGCGGGGGAGGGCCCGGGTGGGGGAGCAATGTCCGAGCTGGGATTCTGGAATCTGGCGCAGGCCGACCCCGAGCACCTCGCGCTGGTCGAGCCGGACGGGCGCGAGTGGCGCGCCGGCGAGCTGCTCGCCGAGGCGAACAAGCTGGTGCACGGCCTGCGCGCGCTGGGGTTGAAGCAGGGCGACTGCATCGCCACCTGCCTGCCCAACGACGCGGCGATGATCGTCACCTATCTCGCCGCGGCGCAGGCTGGCTGGTACCTGACGCCGACCAATCATCACCTCACCGCCGGCGAGATCGGCTACATCGTCGGCGATTGCGAGGCCAAGGCGTTCATCGGTCACGAGCGCTTCGCCGCGCTCTGCGCCGGTGCGGCGCAAGAGGCGGGCCTGCCGGAGAGCTGCTACGCGGTCGGCAGTGTGCCGGGGTTCCGTCCGTTCAGCGCGCTGACCGACGGCCAGCCGGCCACCATGCCGGCCGACCGCTCCGCCGGGCAGGTGATGAACTACACCTCCGGCACCACCGGTCGCCCGAAGGGCGTGCGCCGGCCGCTGACGCCGTTCGACCCAGACGCCGTCTTCTCGATGTACGCCATGTTCCTCGGCATGTTCGGCATCCAGCCGGGCAGCGACAACGTGCACCTGTGCGGTTCGCCGCTGTACCACACCGCCGTGCTGGTGTTCGTCGGCTCGTCGCTGCACATGGGACACACCGTCGTGCTGATGGAGAAGTGGACGCCGGAGGCGTGCCTGGAGGCGATCCAGCGCTACCGCGTCACCACCAGCCACATGGTGCCGACCCAGTTCCATCGCCTGCTGGCGCTGCCCGACGAGGTGAAGCGCCGCTACGACGTCTCGTCGCTGCGCCACATGGTGCACGCCGCGGCGCCGTGTCCGGTCGACGTCAAGCGCCGCATGATCGACTGGTGGGGCCCGACGATCTTCGAGTACTACGCCGCCAGCGAGGGCGGCGGCACGCTGGTCACGCCGCAGGAGTGGCTGGAGTATCCGGGCACCGTCGGGCGCGCCTGGCCGAGCTCGGAGATCCGCATCCTCGACGACGCCGGCGCGCAGCTGCCGGCCGGCACCACCGGGACGGTGTACATGGCGCTCGGCGCGGCCGACTTCAAATATCACAAGGACGACGGCAAGACGGCGGCCAACCGTCGCGACGGCTTCTTCACCGTCGGCGACGTCGGCTACCTGAACGAGGCCGGCTACCTGTTCCTCTGCGATCGCAAGATCGACATGATCATCTCCGGCGGTGTGAACATCTACCCGAGCGAGGTCGAGGCGCAGCTGCTCACCCATCCGAAGATCGCCGACGTGGCGGTGTTCGGCATCCCGCACGAGGACTGGGGCGAAGAGGTGAAAGCGGTGGTCGAGCCGGCGCCCGGCGCCAGCGCCGGCCCGGCGCTGGCCGAAGAGATCCTCGCCTGGTGCGCGGCAAACATCGCCAAGTACAAGAGCCCGAAGACCATCGACTTCATCGACGTCATGCCGCGCGACCCCAACGGCAAGCTCTACAAGCGCAAGCTGCGCGACCCGTACTGGGTCGGCCGCGAGCGGGCGATCTGACCAGCATCGACGGCGTGACCGGTGACCGGTGGCCAGTGACCGGAAAGAGAAGCGGATTCTACCGGTCACTGGTCACTGGTCACCGGTCACGTAGTTCATGTTGAAGCTGATCTTCTGCCTGCACCGCCTCCCGTCGCTCTCGCGCGAGGAGTTCCAGCGCTACTGGTGGGAGACGCACGGGCCGCTGGTGCGCCGCCACGCGGCGGCGTTGGGCATCCGGCACTACGTGCAGTCGCACGCGCTCGGCGGCGATCTCGATGCGGCGCTGCTCGCCAGCCGCGGCGGGCCGCCAGGCTACGACGGGGTCGCCGAGCTGTGGTGGGATGACGCCGCCAGCTTTGCCGCCGCCAGTGCCAGCGAGGCCGGCCGCATCGCCAGCCGTGAGCTGCTCGAGGACGAGCGCCGCTTCATCGACCACTCTCGCTCGCCGTTGTTCGTCGTCGAGGAGCGCGAACCGCTCGCGTGATGAGCCGCGCCGCTTGCGTCGCGGGGCTGGCGCTGCTGGCGCTCACCGCGCTGGCATACGGCGCGGGGCTGTCGAACCAGTTCGTCTGGGACGACCGCGACCACATCGTCGCCAATCCGCGGCTGCAGAGCGCCTGCGGCCTGCTCGAGCTCGTGAGCCGCGAGCAGGGGCGCTACTACCGGCCGTTGATCTTCGTCTCCTACGCCGCCGAGCGGCGCCTGTGGGGCCTGTCACCAAACCGGTTTCACCTCACCAACCTGCTGCTGCACCTCGCCAATGTCGCGCTGCTGATCGCCGTCGCGCGCCGCAGTGGGGGGAGCGACATCGCGGCGCTCACCGGCGCGGCGTTGTTCGCGCTGCACCCGATCCAGAGCGAGGCGGTCGCGTATATTTCGGGACGCACCGATCTGCTGGTGGTGTTCGGTGCCCTGCTCTCGTGTCTGGTCTGGCTGGGTGACGGACCGCCGCGGCGGCGCGGCGTGCTCGCCGCGCTCGCCGGCGGCGTCGCCATGCTCGGCAAGGAGAGCGGCTTCGCTATCGTGCCGCTGTGGCTGTGGCTGGCATGGCGCAGTGCCGCCTCGCGCGCGCCGCTGCTCGCTCCGGGGCTCTTGCTGGCAACCCTGCTCCTGGCGTGGCGCGCTGCCGTGTCGGGCGCGCTCGCGCCGGCGGATGGATTGGCGCTGCCCAGCCTGACGACCCTGTCCGGCGCCGGCTGGGCGATCGTCGAGTACCTGCATCTGCTGATCTGGCCGGCGACGCTGCAGGTCGATCGCCTGCTGCCGCTGCCGTCCGGCGGCGCGGCGAACGCCGTCGGGTTGGTGGTGTTGGCGTCGGCGATCGCGCTGGCCGGGCACGGTGCGCGGCGTCGCGACGCGATCGGGATGTGGACCGCCTGGACGGCAAGCTTCTACCTGCCCGCCGCCAACCTCATCGCCATCTATCCGGCGCTCGCCGGACGCGCGCTGTTCATGCCCGAGCACAATCTCTATGCGCCGCTCGCTGGTCTGGGGCTGCTGGTCGGGCTGGCGCTGGCGCGAGCCACCGCGCGCTCCACCGCTCTGCGCTGGGCGGCGCTCGCCGCCATCCTTCCCATCCTGCTGGGGCTGGCGGCGCGCACCTCGCTGCGAGTGCAGGATTGGCGCAGCGAGCGCGAGCTGTTCGGCGCGGCGGTGACGGCGGGCGCGGGCTCACCGCGTGTCTGGTTCAACTATGGCGTCGCGCTGCTCGAGCAGGGCGCTTTTGCCGCCGCGGCCGATGCCTTCGCCGGCGCCATAGCGCGCGCGCCGAACGACGGTTGGGCTTGGGCGAATATGGCGTTGGCCCGCCAGCGCGCCGGCGATCTCGACGGCGCGGCGGCGGCGTACGCGCGCGCCGTGGAACTGCAGCCGGACGACGCCCAGCTGTTCGAGAACCTCGGCACGCTGGCGCTGCGGCGCGGCGATGCCGCCGCGGCACGCGCCGCGTTCACCCGCGCCCTGGCGCTCGACCCCGGCCTGTCGCGCTCGCGCCGGGCGCTCGAGGCGCTCGACGCCGTGGGCCGTCCGTAGCGTCGGACCGTCGTCCGGATGCAACTTCTGGTTGCCTTTGACCTGTCTGGCGTGTCTACGCATGGGAGAACAGACCAAGGGGGACTTCCGATGATCCGGACTCGATTCGCGACCGCCGCGCTGGCGCTGGCTTTGCTGGCGCTGCTGGCGAACGGTGCCGCGGCGCAGACGATGCGCGTGCTGGTGACGAATGACGACGGCTACAACGCCGCCGGCATCGACGCGTTGGTCAATGCGCTGATTGCCAACACCAATCTCCAGGTGACGGTCATCGCGCCGCAGAACAACTCGAGCGGCACCGGCGAGAACCGCACCACGACGACCATTGGCGTGTACGCCGGCACCACCGCCAGCGGCTACCCGTGCAAGATCGTGCAGGGCTTCCCCGGCGACACCACGCTGTGGGGCGTCCTGCAGGAGATGCAGGCCACTCCGCCCGACCTGGTCGTCTCCGGCATCAACAACGGCCAGAACCTGAGCGCCGAGGTGATCCCGCTGTCCGGCACGGTCGGCGCGGCCACCTGGGCGGCGCGCCATGGCGTGCCGGCAATCGCGGTCAGCGCCGGGCTCGGCGCGACCCCGAACTACGCCGACGCGGCCAGCTACACCGCCAACCTGGTCGAGCTCATCCGCACCAAGCCGGGCTTCCGGAAGAAGATGTTCGAGAAGGATCCGCCCAACCGCGGCCTGGTGTTGAACGTCAACTTCCCCACCTGCAGTAGTGGCTCGGTGCGCGGCGTGGTGCTGGTGCCGGTGGGTCGTTCGACGACCTTCACCGGCTACACCCTGGTCGGCAGCAGCGGGGGCGTCGACACCTGGGCGCCGACCAGCGCGTTGATCAACCCGTTCGTGGTCAACTGCGCGTCGACCCTGGAGGATCCCACCTCGGACGTCGAAGCGTTCACCAACGGCTTTGCCACGGTCACGCCGCTCGACCCGGAGCGCAACGTCACCGGTCGCAAGCTGAAGCAGTTCAAGCTCGCCACCAAGCTCCCCTTCTGAGGCGTGCGCGCGGGCGGCGAAGCATCGTTTCGCCGCCCGCGCCGCCATCCTGCCCGTCGCGATCGACGGGTATTCCACTAGGGGAATTCCAGCGCGTGGCGCTGGGTAAGACGCAACTACCGCGGCTGTATTGCCGCGAGCTACGCACGGTCTCACTCGCGCGGTGCCGGACTTCCACGGGGGAACGTCCGCCGACACCGGTGATGGAGGGTGGGACGTGCACGCAATCAGACGAGGGGTGAGCATCGCGATCGGCGCGATGGTCGTAGCGGGTTGGTGGAGCAGCGCCTCGGCGATCCTGTCGGAGTACTACTCGGCGACCGGCGAGCTGGCGCTGTCGGTCGACGCGGCCGGATCGAACAATGCCTCGCATGTCGTCGAGGTGGAGAAGCCGAACGGCATGGCGACGGTGCGCAAGGCGTACCTGCTCGCGACCACGACTCCTGGGACCGCCAGCCTGGCGGACGGCGCTGTCAGCCTGAACGGCAATCCGATCACCTGGAACACCAGCATCCCCGGTCCGATCAGCAACCGGAACACGATCGCCGACGTGACTGCGATCGTGCAGCCGATCGTCGACGCGGCGGCGCCAGGTCGGACCGGCTTCACCCTGACCGAAACGAACACCAACGGCACCGACGGCGAAATCCTCGCCGTGGTGTTCGACGATCCGCAGCAGACCGAGATCAGCACGGTCATTCTGCTGTTCGGCGGCCAGGCGACCACTGGCGACAGCTTTGCCATCACGTTGGCCGAGCCGATCGACCCGCTGGCGGTCGGTGCGCGCCTCGATATGGGTCTGGGCATCTCCTTCAGCCATCAGCCCGGCGGGCAGGTGAGCCGTGTCGATGTGAACGGGACGCGCCTGACCAACTCCGCCGGCGGCGAGGACGACGGCCTGGTGGCCAACGGCGCGCTGATCACAGTCGGCGGTCTGGACGATACCAACGCGAATCCGCCCGATCCGCTGCTCAGCAACGCACCGGATGCGCGCTACGACGACGAGCTCTACAGCCTGCTGCCGCTGATCACGCCGTCCACCACCAGCCTCACGGTCGAGACCAGCAACCCCAGCGGGGATGACGGCATTCTGTTTGCCTACTTCCGCCTCTCCACCGCGGCGATCCTCGGCGAGGGCATCCTGCTGGCGCCGCCCAGTGCGTCCAACCCGGTCGGCACCACCCACACGGTCACGGCGACGGTGGCGGACGACCACGGCGATCCGGTGGTCGGCCGCACGGTGACCTTCACGGTCGTCTCCGGCCCCAACGCCGGCGACGGCGGCAGCGCCGACACCGATGGCGACGGCAAGGCGAGCTTCACCTACACCGGTGACGGTGGCGCCGGCACCGACGTGATTCGCGCCTCGTTCGTCGACTCGCACGGCGACACGCAGGTCTCCAATGACGCCACCAAGGACTGGTTCTACGTCTGCGGCAACGGCCTGCGGGAGGGCAGCGAGGAGTGCGACGACGGCAACACCGCGGCGGGCGACTGCTGCTCGCCGACCTGCCAGATCGATGCGGACGGCACCGCCTGTAGCGACGGTACGGCGTGCACCGAGGTCGACGCCTGCACCGACGGCGTCTGCGTCGGCAGCAGCCCGGTGAGTTGTGACGACGCCAACCCGTGTACGCAGGACACCTGCGAGACGCTGAGCGGCGCCTGCGTGCACGATGCGACGCCGCGCGGCGGCTGCCGCAGCGCGATCAAGAGCCTGCTGCTGGTGAAGAACAACGCCAGCGACGCGCAGGACAAGCTGGTGTGGAAGTGGGTGAAGGGGACGACGACGGCGCCGTCCGACCTCGGCACACCGCCGGCCGACACCGATTACACGCTCTGCATCTATGCCGGCACCACCAGTGCGCGGCTGGCGATTCCCGCCGGCAACGGCTGGAAGCCGCTCGGCACCAAGGGCTTCAAGTTCCAGGGCGCCTCGCCGTCCGGCGTACAGAAGGCGCTGCTGAAGAGCGGCGGCGCCGGCAAGTCGAAGGCGCTGGTGAAGGGGAAGGGAGCTGGGCTGCCCGACGGGCTGGCCGGCCCACTGCCGCTGCCGGTGATCGTGCAGTTGAGCAACGACGAGACCACCGCCTGCTTCGAGTCGACGTTCGCCAGCGGCGCGGTGAAGAAGAACACCGCCACGCAGTTCAAAGCCAAGAACTGAGCGGACGCGCGGGACTCCCGGGACGCCGGGAGTCCCGCCGGCTCAGGCCTTGCCGCCGAGCTTGACGATGGCGTCGAACTCGGCCTTCTGCACCGGCTGCACCGACAGGCGGGACTGGCGCAGCAGCACCATGTCTTTCAGTCCCTTCTGTGTCTTGATCTCGTCGAGATCCACCGGCCGGGCGAGCGCGAAGGCGGGCTCGACGTCCACCACCGTCCAGTCCGGCGCCTTGGGGTCGGCGTAGGGCGCCGAGGCGACGCGCGCCACGCCGCACACACTGCGCTCGTTGACCGAGTGGTAGAACAGCGCCAGGTCGCCGCGCTGCATGGCGCGCAGGTTGTTGCGCGCCTGGAAGTTGCGCACCCCGTCCCAGACGGTGCGCCGATCCTTCACCAGGTCCCCCCAGCTGTAGGTGCCGGGCTCCGATTTGATCAGCCAATAGGCCATCGTCCGCCTCCCGCAGCCGCGCCACCTAGCCGAGCCCCGCCGCGCCGGCAATCGCCGCCGGCGTCTGCATCGGGGTTGGCCGTCATCGGATGGTGCGCTATCGTCGTCCGAATCGATGACCCGCAAGAAGCGCAAGCGCAAAGAGGAACGCCGCCCCGCGGCTGGGCCGCTCTCGCCACAGGATGTCGCGCGCATGCGCGCCGCCGGGCGTTTCGCCGCCGAGCTGCTCGACCGCCTCGGGCCCGAGCTGCGCCCCGGCATGACCACGGCGGACATCGACCGCCGCGTCGACGAGCTCACCCGGGCGCGCGGCGCGATCAGCGCGACGCTCAACTACCACGGCTATCCGGCGCACTGCTGCACCTCGATCAACGACGTCGTCTGCCACGGCATCCCCGACCCGCAGCGGGTGCTGCGCGAGGGCGACATCATCAACGTCGACGTCACGCCGATCGTCGACGGCTTCCACGGCGATACCTCGCGCACCTTCATGATCGGCGAGGTGTCGCCGATCGCCCGCCGCCTGGTCGAGGACACCTATCGGGCG
>JANRJF010000286.1:0-6660 GCA_033764095.1 Deltaproteobacteria bacterium
CCGCGCGGCGCGGCGCGGGTCAGCGCCGGCGCGGCGAGGAGACGAACGGGTGGAACAGGCGCGGCAGCGCGTGACACCAGCGCCACGGCGACGGCCGGCACGGTGACGAGCGCACCGGCACGGCCCTGCGCAATGGTGGCGCAGAGCGGACAGGCGAGCGCGTCGTGCGCCGCGACGCCGTCGCCGGCGGGCTGCGCGATCGGACCGTCGTGGTGCGCCGCGACGCACGGCGCACTGCGCAGCGCAGCCGCCCCGTGCTGCGGATGCAGCCCCGGCAGGGTGACCTGCAGGGCAAGTGCCGCAAGGGCCAGCACCGCGGAGCGCACAGGGCGCGTGGATCGCCGAAGCGGCATGCTCTCTTGCGAGTTACCAGAGCCGTGCCGCGCGAGGCAAGGTGGAAGTGCGGCGCTGTCGGTGCTGAGTGATTCTGCCCCCTCCTCAATTGCCAAGGTGGGACTGGCGATGAGAGCCCCTCGCGCGCGGGGCTTGGCCACGGATTTCACGGATGGCACGGATGCAGGCCGGACATCGAAATCAGGGTACACAACGCGATCGCCGTCTCCGTGTGATCCTCAGACCTGCGTCCGTGTCATCCGTGCCCAGCGCGGAGCATGGCACGCATGCGCGCGACACCCCACCACGCGTCACGCGCCGAGCGCGCGCAGGACCAGGCCGAGCGCGCCGCCGCCGAGCACCACCCACAGCACGTTGACGTGCCAGCGGTAGAGCAGCGCGAAGGCGGCGGCGCTCATCAGCGCCGCCAGCCAGCGCGTGCCGCCGGTCAGGCCGTGCGGCCAGATCACCGCGGCGCCGAACACCAGCGCCAGGTTGAGCACCACGCCGACCACCGCGGCGGTGACGCCGGACAGCGCCGCGCTCAGCCGCTGGTTGCCGCGCAGCACCTCGACGTAGGGCGCACCGACGAAGATGAACAGGAAGCACGGCAGGAAGGTGGCCCAGGTGGTGATGAGGGCGCCGAGCACCGCGCTGCCGAGCGGGCTCATGCCTGCTGGGTTGTTCCAGCCCGCCATGAAGCCGACGAACTGCAGCACCATGATCAGCGGCCCCGGCGTCGTCTCGGCCAGCGCCAGGCCGTCGATCGCCTGCGCATGGGTCAGCCAGCCGAACGAGCTGGTGGCCACCTGCGTCACGTAGGCGAGCACCGAATAGGCGCCGCCGAAGGTGACGAAGGCGGCCAGGGTGAAGAAGCGGTACTCGTGCGCGTGCACGCTCGACCAGCCGCGCCAGGCGAGCACCAGCAGGAACGGCAGCAGCCACAGCAGCGCGCCGACCACCAACGTGCGGCGCATGCGAACCGCCGACGGCAGCGTGTGCGCCGGCGGTGGCGCGTGGTCGTCGATCACCGTCGCCGGCGCGTCGGGGATGCCGCGCGCGGTCGCCGCCACGCCGGCCGCCGGCGCCGGCGCGGCGGTCAACAGGCCGACGATCGCCGCCAGCAGCACGATGAGCGGGAACGGCACGTGCAAGACGTAGATGGCGAGGAATGCCGCCGCGGCGATGGCGTAGTGCACGCGCCACTTCAGCGCGCGGCCGCCGATCTTCATCACCGCCTCGACGACGATCGCCACCACCACCGGCTTGAACCCGTCGAGCACGCCGGCCACCAGGCCGACCTCCCCGTAGGCCGCATAGATGTATGACAGCGCCAGCAGGATGAAGATCGACGGAATGACGAAGCAGGCGCCGGCGACGATGCCGCCGAGCGTCCGGTGCATGAGCCAGCCGATGTAGATGGCGAGCTGCTGCGCCTCCGGGCCGGGCAGCAGCATGCAGTAGTTGAGCGCGTGCAGGAAGCGCTCGTCGCTGAGCCAGCGCCGCCGGTCGACCAGCTCGCGGTGCATGATCGCGATCTGCCCGGCCGGGCCGCCGAACGAGATGAAGCCGAGCAGCACCCAGAAGCGCAACGCCTCGGCGAACGGCACCGCGGTCTGCGCCGGGCTGACACCTGGCACTTGCGCGCGCGGCGGCACCGGCGGCAACGGCTTCGTCATCGCTTCTGCGCCGGCTTTGGCGCGTCCTCCGTCACCCGAGGCACGGGCGCGCCGAGGCGCGCCCCTACAGCGGGCAGCCGTTCAGCGCGGCGTTGACCGCCTGGATCAGCTCGGAGACCAGCACTTGGCCGTCCTCGTCGGTATCGAAGCCCGGACAGGCGTCGAGCGCGCTGGCGCCGATGTTGATGTTCACGCCGATCAGCAGCTCGTTGATCGCCACCATGCGGTCGCTGTTGCAGTCACCGGCGCAGGGCGGCGGCGGCGGCGCGGGCTCGACGGTGACGGTGCCGCCGACCGCCTCGGTCAGCAGCGGATCCCCATTCGGCGTGCTGCTCGCCGCATTGGACGCGGTGAGAGCGTGCGTCCCCTCGCTCAGCAAACCGATCGAGCAGGCGAACAGGTCGGCACCGGGCGCGATCGGCGTCGGGTTCGACGCGGTGCTGATGACGGCGCGCACGGCGGTGCAGTTCGCCTCCGGCTCGCAGCCGTCGGGCAGGAAGCTGAAGGTACTAGTCTCGCGACCGATGCCGGCATTCGCAGTACATGCCGGCGCGCCGCTGAGCTTCTGCAACACCGGCGTCGCCGCCGGATCGAAGCCGATGTCGAGCTGCACGCCGTCCACGGCCATCCCCTCTTCGACGAACTCCAGCGTCGCCCTGAAGACCGTCTGGCCGCCGACCGTGCCGCTCGCGTCGCTGACGCGCAGGCGGACGTCGATCAGATCGGCGATGGTGACCGAGCCGTCGTCACCGTCGGCCGGCAGCAACACGCCGCCGGGCGCCGAGGCGCCGAGCTCGGCCAACGTGAGCGGCTGCGTGCCGTCCGGCGCGTCGGGGTCGATCTGCACCTGGCAGGTGTAGAGCAGGCCGTCGGCGATCGGATCGAGGTTGTCGAAGGAGAGGACGAAGACGCGCACCCCGCTGCAGTCGGCGGCCGGATCGCAGCCGAGCGGCAGGAAGCGGAAACCGGTCGCCTCTTTGTCGATCGCCGGGTTGACGGTGCAGTCGGGCTGGCCGTTCGGCTTGGCGGCGATGAACGCCTGGCGGGTGAAGTCGATGCGGTTCTGCGTCGCGATCACCGTCGCGCCCTCGGCCGCCAGCGACACGGGCACCGCCACGATCTCGCCCGGCTCGCCGGTCGCCGTGCCGACGTCGATGGTCACAGCGCCGGCTCGCGCCGCCGTGACCGCAATCACCGCCGCCACCACCCATCGTCCCAGACTGCCTCGCATCCGATCGACTCCTTCTCGCCCGGCCGCACCGCGCGTGACCTCCAGCCCTAGCACAGGCGTGTGAGTGTTGCCGCAGCGATTCGGCAGCGGGTTCGGCGCGCTTTTGCTGCGCCCCTCGACCACCCCGCCGGCGCTTCAGGAGCAGCCGTTCAGCGCGTTGCTGACCGCGCTGATCAATTCGTTCACCGCCACTGCCCCGTCGCCGCTGCTGTCGAAGGACGGACAGGCCGAGAGTGACGCCTGGTCGAGGGCGATGTTGACCCCGGTGATGAGCTCGTTGACGGTCACCGCGCCGTCGCCGTTGCAGTCGCCGACGCACGAACCGCCCGGCGTCACCGGCACCGTGGGCGTTCCGGTGGGCGTTGCGGTCGAGAGAGTCGGCGTGGTCGGCGTCGGGGTCGGCGTCGCCACGCCGCCGGTGAGCGCCGCACCGAGCCGCATGGCGAAGCCGGCCGAGTTGCTGAACGCGCCGCGCTCGATGGTCGGCTGCGCCCCCCCGGCAGTGGCGGGGAAATCGGCCGAGTCCGTGTAGCCGCTGAGCACCAGGTCCCCTGACTCCGGGCAGGTGGCGAGCCAGTATGCGGTGTCGTAGCGCGCTCCGCCGACCAGTGTCGACTGGCGCAGCTCGGTCAGGTCTGGGTTGAGGCGCACCACGAACCCATCCTGCACCCCATGCAGCTCGCTCTGCGCGCCGCCGGCGAGACCAGGGAACGCCGCCGACTGCGTGATCCCGGTAACGAAGATCTCGCCGCTCGAGCCGAGCGATACGCCATAGCCGCGCTCGAAACCGTTGCCACCGAGATACGTGGCGCGGCGCACCGTGGCGAGATCGGCGCTGACGCGGATGGCGAAGGCATCGGAGCCGCCACTGTAGTTGGGTTGCGCGCTGCCGGCCGCCGCCTCACCGAGCGCGTTGTCGATCTCACCGGCGCCGATCACATCGCCGGAGGCCGGATCGACGGCCAGCGCCCAGACCGCGCAATAGCCGACCGCGCCGATGTCGACACTGCCCAGCGCCGAGCGCAGATCTGCCGCGAAGGCGGTGAGCAGTCCGGTCTGCCGCCCGCCTGGGTACACGCTGCGTCCGCCGAGCACGATGTCACCGCTGGTCGGATGCACCAGCACGTCGTTGATCTGCGTCGGCACCGCGTTGACGTAGCTCGCCTGCTCCAGGGTCGAGAGGTCGCCGCTCAGTCGCGCCACGAACGATCCGCTGGGGCTGCCAAAGGCGCCGCCCTGCGTGCCGGGGAAGTCGTTCGACTGCGTGCTGCCTGCGACCAGCACCACCCCGCTGCCGGGCTCGATCGCCAGGCCGACGACGTTACCGCCCTCGTTGGCGGTGCCGCCGAGATAGGTCGTGCCGCGTAGCGTGCGGAGGTCGCCGCTGAAGCGCGCGACAAAGGCGTCGTCGCCGCCGCCGCGTTGGGGCTGCGCGGCGTTGCTCAGTCCGGGCAGCGTCGCGGACGACGTGATACCCGCGACCACGATGTCACCCGACGCGGGATCGATGACCACTCCCTCTGCACGATCCGTTTGCGAACCGCCGATGTAGGTCGCCTGGCGAATCGTGGTCAGGTCACCGCTCAGCCGCGCCACCCATCCGTCGCCGAGCCCGGCCGGATCCGGCTGCGCGCCGCCTGCAGTGCCGAGAACGTGCCCAGACGTGGCGGCGCCGACGCAGACAATGTCGCACGTCGACGGGTCGAAGACGCACTTGCGCGCATGCTCGTCGCCGCCGCCGCCGAAGTACGTGGACTGTTGAAATGCGCTCGGCGCCGCCGCTGCCGCGATACTCGCCGTCAGCGCCACCGCCGCGCAGGCGATCACCCGCAAGGCCCAGGGGTTGCGCAGCGGCCGCTCGCGCCCAACTCCGGTTGCAATGTCCACCTACTCCGCCGCCTAGTTGCGGCGCGACTGCTTTGTCAAACCGACCGGCAGCAGCGCGCCGCGCGAACCCGAGGCTGGCGTCCCCTCGTCGGTCGCGCGCGACGCCTTCGTCGCGCTGGCGGCACGGCGGCGCGCCGCCGTCGCGCCACCACAAGGCGAATCCGGAGCGTCGGCGCGAGGCGACCAGCCATGCCGCTCGCCTCGCCCACGGGTCGATCATCACGTCCGAGGCGTTGATCACGGCCCTCGACTCGGCGAAGCGCCTCATGCTCAGAAGGGTCTGCCCATGCGTTCCACCACCCGACAGCGCGTCGTCGCCAGCGCGATCGCCCTGCTGCTGAGCGCGTCGAGCGCGCCGCACGGCGCCACCGCCGCCGAGTCGGGCGCCGCCGCTCGCAGGGTCAATGTCGCCGCGGCGGCGGATCTGAAGTTCGCTTTCGACGAGATCGCCGCCGCCTTCCACGCCGCCAATCCGTCGATCGAGGTGCTGCCGACCTACGGCTCGTCGGGCAACTTCTTCGCCCAGCTCAGCAACAAGGCGCCGTTCGACCTCTACCTGTCGGCGGACATCGCGTACCCCAAGAAGCTCATCGAGCAGGGCCAGGGCGTGGCCGACACCGCGTTCAACTACGCCTTCGGCGAGATCGTCGTGTGGGTGCCGAAGGCGTCGGCGCTCGACGTCGAGCAGCGCGGCATCGAGGCCCTGCTCGACCCGAGCGCGAAGAAGATCGCCATCGCCAATCCGCAGCACGCACCCTATGGCCGGGCCGCCGAGGCGGCGCTGAAGACGCTCGGCGTCTACGACACGGTGAAGGACCGCCTGGTGCTGGGCGAGAACATCGCGCAGACGGCGCAGTTCGTCAGCAGTGGCGCCGCCGACGTCGGCATCATCGCGCTGTCGCTCGCCGTCGCGCCGCCGATGCGCGACGCCGGCCGCTTCTGGCGCGTCCCGACCGACGCGTATCCGCCGATCGAACAGGGCGGCGTGATCCTGCAGTGGGCCGCCGACCGCGCCGCCGCCGACGCGCTGCGCGCCTTCATGCTCGGCAGCGAGGGCCGCAAGATCCTCGAGCGCTACGGGTTCCGCCTACCGTAGCGGCGCGCCCGCCTCCGAATTCCGCTATCCAAGCCGCTCCCGCCTGCACTATAGACACCGACCATCCCAAGGAGGCACGCAGCCATGCAGCAGGCGCAACCGTTCTCGACCCAGACCTATTCGATGTTGATCGACGGGCGGCTGGTCACCACGCCCGAGCACGACGACGTCATCAATCCCGCCACCGGCCAACCGTTCGCCGCCTGTCCGCGCGGGACCAAGGCGCACGTCGACGAAGCGGTGGCGGCCGCCGCCAAGGCCTATCGCACCTGGCGCAAGGACGAGGGGTTCCGCCGCCAGAAGCTGCAGGAGTGCGCCGCGGCGATCCAGGCCCGCGTCGGCGATCTCGCCGTGCTGCTGTCGCAGGAGCAGGGCAAGCCGCAGACCGCGGCGCAGATGGAGGTCTTCGGCGCCTCGATGTGGTTCAGCGTCTT
>JANRJF010000287.1:0-12655 GCA_033764095.1 Deltaproteobacteria bacterium
CGCTCGCCGCCGCCGCCGCCGCGGTGTTCGCCATCGCCGGCTATCGCGAGATCGGCCATCGCGCCGAGCTCAAGCGCGCCAACGACACCATTGCCGGCCTGCAGCAGGGCCTGCGCGCCACCAACGGGACGCTGGAGACCGTCACCGCGACGCTGGCGCAGCGCGAGGCCGACCTCACCGCGCTGCGGCTGACGCTGGCGCAGGCGCAGGCGGCGCTCTCGGTGGTGCAGCAGCGCGATCTGCAGATGGTGGCGCTGCGCGAGACCAAGGACGCCCCACCCGCCGCCGGCCACGTCCTGCTCAGCCCGCCGACCGGCAAAGCGCTCTTCTACGCGTTCGACCTGCCGCCGGTGCCGCCCGACCGGGTCTACGAGCTGTGGTGGATCACCGAGAAGGACGGCCCGGTGCGCGCCGCCGTCTTCCATCCCGACGAACGCGGCGTCGGCCGCGTCGAGGCGCTTCTGCCGACCGGCGCCGGCGCCCTGCAGGCCGCCGCGGTCACCGTCGAGCGTGCCGGCGGCGTGCCGAAACCGGAAGGCCCGATGGTGCTGCTCGGCCCGGTGAAGTCGTGAGCGCTGGTTCCCTCCCGCGCAGCGCGGCGGAGGGCTAGGGTGGGGGTCTTGTCGGAGGGGTCATGATCAGATGCGCGCTCATCCTCATACTCGTCGCCGCGACCACCGTCGCGCCGGTGGCCAACGGCGCCGATGCCGGCGGCACGGCGGTGTGCCAGGTGGACGGCGACATCGCGCCGGCGACGCGCGCGGCGCTGCAGGACAGGGCGCTGAGCTTCGTCCGCGCCGCGCTCGGCGCGCTGCCGCAGACCGCCTATGCGATGATGGCGCCGGAGGCGCAGAAGCGTACGACGGCGCAGATGTTCGGTGCGCGGGTGCGCGAGTTGAGCACCTCCGGACCGTTCGACAACCTGCGCACCGCGCATGCCTACCTGATCAGCGGCGTCGCCCCCGGTTCGACGCAGCCGCGCGCCCTCTGCGGGTCGCTGGCGGACGGCAACTGGGTCTCGGTCGCGCTGCAGCCCGGGTCGGAGCAGGCCTACGTCGTGGTGAGCGGCGACACCCGCAACAACCAGTGGGCGTTCACCCTGTGGCTGGTACCGGACGGGGACGAGTGGCGCGTGCTCAACTTCCACGCCGGGATCTCGGCGATTGCCGGCCGCACGCCGGAAGACCTCCTCGCGCTCGTGCGCAGGGAGCGCGAGGCCGGCCGCGCGTTCAATGCCGCGATCGCGCTCGCCGCCGCGCGCGACCTGACCAATCGCGGCCCGACCTTCCAACTCGGCATCAGCCAAGCACTGCAGGCGGAGGCCGACCAGCTCACGGTGCCGGCCGAGTTGCGCGGGACGCCGCCGTTCACCTGGACGATGAAGGGCCGATCCTTCACCGTCGCCGGCGCCGGCATGATCGGCGTCGGGAAGGAGATCGGCATTCTCTTCGTGCTGCCGCACAAAACCTGGACCAACGACCAGGAGGCCGCGGCGGCAAACCGCGCCTTCATCGAGGCCTTCCGCGCCGCGCATCCGGACTACGCGCGTGCCTTCGACTTCCTGGTGGCGCGCGCGATGAAACCCGACAACTCCCCCGGCCCCACGACCCGGTACGACAACGGCAAGGGGTTCGTGGCGAAGTGAGAGGTTGTTAGGTTGTTGGTTGTTCGGTCGGAAACGGCCGGACCCTGCTCATCTCTGACCCAGCAACGAACAACCTGCTCCCGGCAGCAGGCGCGCCAGCTCCTCGTAGTCGATCGGCTTGCGGCGCAGGATCAGGTAGTCGCGCCGCGCCGCTTCGGCGGCCAGGTAGTTGCTGGTGTAGCTGGTCACCATCACCACCGGGACCGCCGGGTGCGAGGCATGGAAGCGGTCGGCGAAGGCGAGGCCGCTCTCGCCCTCGAGCTGGTGATCGAGGATCAGCATGGTCAGTCGCTCCAGCGTGGCGAGCGGCGGCAGGTCGGACGGACGGGCGAACGTGCCGACGGCATAGCCGTCGTCGCGCAGGTGTTCGGCAAGCGCACTGCGGAAATCGTCATCGCGATCAAGGAGCAGGACCATCGTCAGCCAGCAGTCGGGGGCCGTCGAGCGGTAGTTCGATCCAGAAGCAGGTTCCGCCGCCGGGGCGCGGCGCATGCTCGATGGTGCCGCCGTGCGCATGGACCAGTTCCTTTGCGACCGCCAGGCCGAGACCCGTGCCCTCCGGTTTGGTGGTTTCGAAGAGCTTGAAGACGTCGAAATCGCTCGGAATTCCCTGGCCGCTGTCCGTCACCGTGATGCGGATGCGTCCCGCCGCCGGCAGCGCGGTGCTGAGGACGACATCGCCGGGACCGTCGCGCATGGCCTCGATGGCATTCTTGATCAGGTTGTCGAGGACGCGACGCAGCATGACCTCGTCGGCGCGCAGGGTTGGGAGCGGGCAACCCTCGACGAGCACCAGCCGGATGCCGTGCTCGCTGGCCAGCGGCTGCCAGAGATCGACGCAGGAGCCGAGGAACGGCGCCAGGGCGATGGCGCGCAGGTCGAGTCGCTGATCGCGGGTGAAGTCGTTGAACTCGCGGATCAGCGCCTCCAGGCGGCGCAGCGTGGCGAGGATCTGGGTCGCCGGCGCTTCGACCGGGGCGGTGGGCTGGAAATCGCCGCGCCGCGCGCGGCGCAGGATGAGTTGCGCCTGCATCGACAGCGCCGCCAGGGGATTGCCGAGGTCGTGCACGACCTTGGCGGTGATCGCCCCGATATCGGCCAGCCGCGCACGCTCGCTCGCGATGCGCTGCAGCTCGCGCAGCTCGCTCTCCGCCGCCAACCGCTCGGTGACGTCCTCGCCGATGCACAGCACGCCGTCCGGCCGGCCGCTGGCGTCCGGCAGCGTGCGGCTCGTCCAGGCGATCTGCCGCTCGCTGCCGTCGGCGGCGCAGAGCGCCCCGATCAGGTTGGGCTGAGGACGATTGCCCGCGCCGGTGCAGAGGATCCGCAGCCGCTCCCGATCGCGCGGCGCCACGAAGGTGAGCCAGTCGGCGCCGCGCGCCGACGGCAGCGCGCGCCCGGAGAGCGCGGTCAGCGCGGCGTTGAAGCGGATGACGCGGCCGTCGTGATCGAGCACCAGCACGATCAGCGGCGTGGTCTCGATCAGCCGCTCGGCGAAGTCGCGCTCGTGGCGCAGCGCCTCCTCGAATCTGCGCCGCTCGCTCACGTCGCGCAGGATGGCCGTGTAGAGCACCTCGTCGCCCACCCGCGACTCGGACACCGACAGCTCGATCGGGAACACCTCGCCGCTCTTGCGCCGCCCCTCCACCGTGCGGATGCGGCCGATCGCATGCGCCTCGCCAGTCGCTTCGTAGCGCGCCACGTAGCCGTCGTGCTCGTCGCGGTAGGGAGGCGGCATGAGCAGGCTGACGTTCCGCCCCAGCACCTCCGCGGCGCGATAGCCGAACACCGCCTCGGCGGCCGGATTGAACAGGCTGACGCGCGCCTGGCGATCGATCGCGACGATCGCATCGCGCGCCGTACCCAGGATCGCCTGCCAGCGCGCTTCGGCGACCTGCAAGTCGTGCAGGACCTGGATTTCTTCCGGATGCGATGTGGGCCGCTCGCGACGCTGGGTCACCGACTCCTCGGATGGCCCCGTAACATCGCACGTGCGGCAGACGGTTCAAAGCCATGCGACCGGCGGATCCGCGGCGCGGCCGTCACGCCGAGCGGCGTCGCGGCCGCGCGTGCGCGGGCACCCGCCGCGGCGTCGGTTTGCGCGGCCGCGCCAGGGCGCGCGGCGGCTCGGTGAGCGCGGCGTACTCGCGCTCCACCGCGGTGACCAGCTCGTGCAGGTCGGGCAGCGCGTCCCAGTCGGCGTTGAAGCCCCAGTAGAGGCCGCCGGCATAGCTGAAGAGCGCGATGCCGAGCGCCTGGTGGGTGAACAGCGGCACCAGCGGATAGACGGCGCGCAGCGGCGCGCCGAAGAGGTACAGCGGCACCGGCGGTCCGGGCACGTTGGTCACCACCAGGTTGTACGGGGTGAGCCGCGCCCCGAGGCGCGCAAGCCGGGCGAAGAGGTCGCTGAACAGCCGCTCGCTGGCCGCCTCGAGCAGCTCGGTGCCGCGCCGTTGCTCGGAGCGTTTGACCGCCCGCATCGTCTCGACGACGCGGGCGAGGCGGCGGCGCGGGTCGCGCTCGTCGATCGGCAGCGGCGCCATCAGCAGCGAGACGCGGTTGCCGAGCGCGTGATGCTCGGAGTTGGCGCGGATGCTGACCGGGATCATGGCGCGGAAGTCGACGCCGTCGACCGGCTCGCCGCGACGCCGCAGGAAGTCGCCCACCGCGCCGGCGGTGATCGCCAAGACGACGTCGTTGACCGTCGCGTCGTGCCGGCGCGCGGCGCGTTTCACCGCTGCGAGGTCGACGCGCAGCCAGTCGAAGCGCCGGTGCGGGCCGAGCGTGCCGTTCAGCACCGTCGATGCCGCCGGCGTCAGTCCGGTGCGCAGCGTCTCGCCGACGCTGCCGAGCGCGCGGCCGGCGGCGCCGAGGGTCTGCAGCGGCGCCGCCAGGGCGGTGGCCGAGGCACGCAGCAGCTCGAACGGCAGGCGGGCGCGGCGCAGCACCGCGTCGGCCAGCAGGCGCGCCGGAGTGGGTTGCGGGCGCGGCACGGCCGGCGCGCCGGCGGCGGCGTGGGGTTCGCGCTCGGGGCGCAGCAGCGCCCCCATCAGGTCGGCGCTGGCGATGCCGTCCACCATGCAGTGGTGCAGCTTGGCGATGACGGCGAAGCGGTCGCCGGCGACCCCCTCGACGAACCACAGCACCCAGAGCGGCTTGGCGCGGTCGAGCTGCTGCGACATGATGCGCCCGGCCAGGCGCTTCAACTGTCGCTCGTCGCCCGGCGCCGGCAGCGCGGCATGGCGGACGTGGTAGGCGAGGTTGAAGTGCGGGTCATCCACCCACACCGGATCGCCGAACAGCGGCGTCGTGGTGAGGCGCTCGCGGAAACGCGGCTGCGCCGCCAGCGCCTCGCCGGCCCGGGCGAGCACGCGCTCCATGTCGAGACCGCCATGCGCACCGCGCAACGGGCCCAGGTCGAAGAGCGCGACCGAGCCGACGTGCATGTGCGCGTCGTGATCCTCCAGCAGCAGGAAGCTGGCGTCGAGCGCCGTCAGTCGTTCGTAGAGTGCGGTCGGCATTGCGGCTCTCCTTCCGGCGTCGGCTCGGCGGCCGGCGGGTCGGGGGGCGGCACGGCTGGCGCCGCGCTCGGCTCGCGCGCTGGCCGCTCACTGGCCAGGCGCCCCTCGACCCCGCGCCACGTCGCCCTGCGCATCTCCACCGTCATGCCGGTGAGGTCAGCAACGCCGATGCCAGCCGCCTGCGCATCTCGCCGGGCGCCCCGGCGCGCCGCGGCTTCCCGCTCGCAACAGCGCATGGGGGCGGATTTCGCGCCGCCGCGAAGTCGGGGTCGCGGCATGCGGTCGCCGTGTCGTGGTGCCGGACCGGCGGGTCCCTTCCCAGATGCGCGAAGCGGCGCGGGGGGTGTTCCCAGGCGAGAGAACCGCGCGCGACGGCGCGATGTGCGGCGGAGAGCCGGCGGCATCGGCACGCAAGTTGAACTACCAGCGCGCCATGGTTGACGGGGAACTGCACGTTGCAGATGCGATGCAGAGCGAGGTGGTGACGATGACACCCGACGAGCGGCTCGACCTCGCGAGCGACCTCATGACGCTCGGTCGCATCCGCCACATGCCGGTGGTGGCGGCGGGCGAGGTGGTGGGCATGTTGACGCAGCGCGATCTGTTTCGTGCCGCCATCTCCTCGGTGCTGGAGCTGCGCCCGGCGGCGGAGCGCGAGTGGCTGCGCAAGATCCACATCGCCGAGGTGATGACCCAGCCGGTGATGACCGCGCGCGCCGACTGGCTGCTGCGCCGCGCCGTCGACGTCATGATCGAGCACCGCATCGGCTGCCTGCCGGTGGTCGAGGACGGCCGCCTGGTCGGCTTGTTGAGCGAGAGCGACTGCCTGCGCCTGCTGGCGCGGCTGCTGGCGCCGTCTGCCGCCGGCGCGCGGGTGGACGCATGAGCATTGCGTCGCCATCGGACCTTTCCTACGATCCCGTCATGGCGAGCCCTGAAGCCGGTGCGCGGGGCGCCATCCTGATCGCCGAGGACGAGGACGGCGTCCGCGACAGCCTGACCCAGGTCCTGCAGGAGGAGGGCTACGAGGTCGTCGCCACCGCCGACGGCGAGGCGGCGATCGCGGCGCTCGACACGCGGGAGTTCGACGTCGTCATCAGCGACCTGCGCATGCCCGGCGCCGATGGGCTCGCCGTGCTGCGCCATGCGCGCGAAGTGGCGCCGCAGACGCTGGTGTTGCTGATGACCGCGCACGCGACCGTCGACACGGCGGTCGAGGCGCTGCGCGGCGGGGCGCAGGACTACCTGCTCAAGCCGGTGATGTTCGACGACCTGCTGCACAAGGTCGAGGCGCTGATCGAGCACCGCCAGCTCGCCTGGGAGCGCCAGTTCCTGCGCGCGCAGGTCGAGCGCCGCTGGGATTTCGAGAACCTGGTCGGCCAGTCGTCGGCGATGCGCGAGGTCATGGCGCTGGTCAAGCGCGTCGCGCCGGTCTCCAGCACGGTGCTGATCACCGGCGAGAGCGGCGTCGGCAAGGAGGTGGTGGCGCGCGCCATCCACCATTTCAGCGAGCGGCGCGACGCCATCTTCCTGCCGGTGAACTGCGGCGCCATTCCCGAACAACTGCTGGAGAGCCAGCTGTTCGGGCATTTGCGCGGCTCCTTTACCGGTGCGGTGAGCAACCAGGAGGGGCTCTTCCAGCGCGCCCGCCAGGGCACCATCTTCCTCGACGAGATCGGCGACCTGCCGCTCGGCCTGCAGGTCAAGCTGCTGCGCGCCATCGAGGCCAAGGAAGTGCTGCCAGTCGGCGCCACCACGCCGATCAAGATCGACGTGCGCATCCTCGCCGCCACCAACCGCGAGCTGCGCCGCGAGGTCGAGGCGGGGCGCTTCCGCGACGACCTCTACTACCGCCTCAACGTCTTCGGCATCGAGATTCCGCCGCTGCGCGAGCGGCGCGAGGACATTCCGCCGCTGGTCGACCACTTCATCCGCCTGCACAACCGCGAGCTGCGCAAGCGCTTCAAGGGTGCCGACGCCGGCCTGCTGAAGCTGTTCATGACGCTGCCGTGGAAGGGCAACGTGCGCGAGCTCGACAATCTGATCGAGCACGCGATGATCCTCGGCGACGGCGACTGGCTGACCGCCAACGACCTGCCGCGCGCCATGCGCGGCGCCGCCGAGCCGGCGGCGGCAGGCGGCGACAACCTGCGCGAGGCGATGCGCGCCTACGAGAAGACCCACATCCGCTCGGTGCTGCAGCGCGCCGACAACGACAAGCGCGTCGCCGCCGAACGCCTCGGGCTGTCGCTGTCCTCGCTCTACCGCAAGATCGAGGAGCTCGGTCTCGGGCTCGGCGGCACCGCGCCGGCGAACGGCGACTGACGCCCGGGCGCCCGGGGCATCTGCGTCTGGCCGGACCTGACACTTCCCGCCCCGGGGCAGGAAGGCCAACCACCAAGGCACCAAGACACCAAGCAGACCCTCTGCTTGGTGTCTTGGTGGTGGTCTTCGCGGCGTCGAGGACGCGATCAGCAGCTCACAGCAGCGAGTAGCCGCGCTGCGCGAGCAAGGCGCACAGCCAGATCACGGCGTATGCGGCGCTCATGACGACGAAGAAGGCGATCGCCCGGGGCGGAACCCCGGGCGTCGCATCGGCATCGCGATCGGTCATGGGTGTGTCCCGTCGGCCGCTCAGGCGGGCTTGCCGAACTGGCGGACGATCTGGCGCAGCGCCTTGATGACGTCCGGCTTGTTGGCGAGATCGGGATTGGCCGGCATCAGCGGGCTCTTGCCCACCGACGGTCCGCCATTGAGGATGATCTTCTCGATGTGCGCGTCGTCGACCGTCTTCTGCCAGGCCGCGTCGGTGAGCGTGCGCGGCTTCGGGGTGAGCGCCGCCGCGGTCGGTCCGTCACCCTTGCCGGCGGCGCCGTGGCACAACGTGCAGCGCGATTTGTAGATCTCATCCGCTTCCTTCACCGCCGCTGGCGGCAGCTGCTCCGCTGCCACGGCAGCCGAGCGCGTCAGCGCGCCCGTTGCAGCGAGCGCGACCATGGCCAGCAGCGCCCAGCGCAGCTGACGGCGCTGCCCTTCACGTTTGATTTGCACGGGTCTCCTCCGTTTTCTGTCGCGCCGAACGCGACGTCGCGAGCCAGGAGACAACAAGATGCATGCCGCACCGCATTCCGAACTCCGACGCGTCCGCAGGGAGAACGAATCGCTCGCCTGCGATTTTCGCCGCCCGCCTTTCTCGGAGGTGGGAATATGCGGTGGCCGCGGCGTCAGCCGCGCGCCGACCGCGTGCTTCGCAGCCACGCGAAGCAGAACCGCATGGGCTCGCGCCGCATGGAACGCATTCAATGTTCAGCGTGCAGGCGCGGGCCGATCGGAGTTGGTCGTTGGTTTGCTCTGCCCCTCCGCCAACGCGCCGATGAACCGGCGTTCAAGGAGGAGCGATGAGCGATTTCCTTTCCGCCTACTCGATCCAGAACTGGCTCGAGTCCTGTCCGCAGGGCTACCTGGTCGACACCGAGTACGGACATCGGCCCGGCGAGCGCGAGCCGGAGCTGCTGCTGACCAATGAGCTGCTGCACGAGGAGACGTTGCGCGCCACGGTGCAGCTGGTGGTCGGCGAGCGCTGCGCGCTGGCCGCCTCGTCGGGGCTGATCAACGCCGCGCCGGACGAGGGCAGCAAGCGCTTCCTCGCCACGCAGACGGTCGACGAGGCGCGCCATGTCGAGATCTTCACCCAGCGCCTGTACGATCTCGGCGTCGCCAAGGCCGAGCTGGAGTCGACCATCGCCGCCTACGCCAACCCCAACCTGGTGAAGTTCGCCGAGGTGCTGCTGGAGAAGGTCGATCGCAAGGACTTCGTCGCCGGCGTGGTCGGCCAGAACATCGTGCTCGAAGGCATGGCGTTCAGCGTCTTCGAGATGATGCACGCGATGAATGCCGATATGAACCCGAAGTTCGCGCACACGCTCACCGGCACCATCGCCGACGAGCGCCGTCACGTCGGCTTCGGCGAGAACCGCATCGGGGCGCTGATCCGCTCCGAGCCGGAGCGCCGGCCGGCGATCGAGCGCATGCAGAAGGAGATGTCCTACTACATGCTCGCCACCTTCGCCGACGCCTTCCGCAACAACGCGGCGGCCGACGAATTCCGTCGCGTCGAGCGCGAGCTCACCGGTGGCACCCACGCGGCCCGCTGGCAGGGCGTCGACCTGGCGCAGATGGAGCCCGAGGCGATGGAAGAGGTGCTGGCCGACACGGTGCTGAAGGAATTCAAGGTGCGCCTCGGCCGCATCGGCCTGGAGTACCAGACCCCGGTGCGGCCATGAGCCCGCCGGCCGCGTCCAGCGCGTCCATCGCCGAAGTGCACGTCGAGGTACCGCCGCCGCCGGGCATGCGCGATCCGTTGGAGCAGCTCGCTGACGGCGAAACGCGCGCCCGCCGCCGCTACGTGCTCACCGACACCGGCTTCGACGAGGTGCCCAAAGCGTTCCGCAAGTTCTACCGCCGCTGGGGCGGCGAGAGCGACGTGTTGGAGCCCAACGAGGTGCTCTGCCCGGTGTGCAAGGTGGTCATCCGCTCCAGCCGCGAGCTGCGCGTCGGTGATCGCGTCTACTGCATGCCCTGCATGTCGCGGCTGGTGGTGGTGCGCGGTGCGAACGGCCTCGAGGGCCGCACGGTGTTTTGAGGGCAGGCGTCAGCTGTCAGCCATCAGCGGTCAGCTATCTCGAGTGATCAATCGGATGGCTGACGGCTGACAGCTGATGCCTGCTCTTCACGGTCGTATCGCGATCTTCATCACGCCGTCGCGGCGCGCGCCGAACAGCTCGTAGGCAGCGGCGATGTCGGCGAGCGGGAAGGTGTGGGTGAGCAGCGGCGTCAGGTCGACGCGCCGCGCCCGCACCAGCTCCATCAGGCGGCGCATGCGTTCCTTGCCGCCCGGGCAGAGCGTGGTGACGATGCGGTGATCGCCGAGCCCGGCGGCGAAGGCGTCGTACGGCAGCTCGAGCTTGCCGGAGTACACGCCGAGGCTGGAGAGCGTGCCGCCGGGGCGCAGGCAGCGCAGCGCCAGCTCGAAGGTCGCCTGGGTGCCGAGCGCCTCGATGGCGATGTCGACGCCGCCCGGCACCAGGCCGCGCACCGCGCCGACCACGTCGGCGGTCGGATCGACCACCGCGTCGGCGCCGAGGCGCCGGGCCATCGCCTGGCGGGTCGGATCGCCCTCGACGCCGATCACGCAGGCGGCGCCCATCAGACGGGCGCCGAGCGTCGCGCACAGTCCGATCGGTCCCTGCGCCAGCACCACCACCGTGTCGCCGAGCCGCACGCCGCCCGACTCGGCGCCGCTGAAGCCGGTCGAGGCGATGTCGGAGAGCAGGATCACCGATTCGTCGGACAGCTCGTCTGGGATGCGCGCCAGGTTGGCCTGCGCCGCCGGGATGCGCACGTACTCCGCTTGTGCCCCGTCGATCGTGTTGCCGAGGCGCCAGCCGCCCAGCAGGGTGTGGCCGCCGCCGTGTCCGCACTGCGACTGCTGGCCCGACAGGCACGCCGCGCACTGACCGCACGGGGTGATGGCACCCACCAGCACGCGGTCGCCGACCCGATACCCTTCGACGCCGGCGCCGAGCTCGTCGATGACGCCAACCGTCTCGTGCCCGATCACCAGGCCGGGCTGTACCGGGTACTCGCCGCGCACGATGTGCAGATCGGTGCCGCAGATGGTGGTGAGCGTCACTCGCACCACCGCCTCGCCGGCGCCGGCGCGCGGGCGTGGCACGTCCTCGATGCCGAAATCGTTGACCGCGCGAAACACGTTGGCTCGCATACCGCACCTCCCGCCGCCCCACGCTCCAAGCGCGATACCAAGCGAGGGCGGGTGCGCGGCGCTCACGCGTGCAAGTCGATTCTCCCAGGATTGGGAAATCTGTCCGGTCGGCAGTTCTTGCTATCGGAAAGAAGTCTGGCGGCACTATCCAGAAAGCGCTACGCGAGCCTGGCAGGAGACTTGCGAACGCCAACCACAACCAGGAGGGGCCATGGGCAAGCTGAGCGATCTGCTTCGGGTAGGCATTTGGGCTGTCGCGGTGCTGCTGCTGCCGCTCGTCGCGGTGGCGGACAACAAGCCGCCCGCCGGTGACAACGCCGCGCAGGGGCATGCGCTGTACCTGCGCTACTGCAGCGCCTGTCACGGACCGGCGGGCAAGGGCGACGGCATCGTCTCCGGGATGATGCGCCCGCGCCCGGCCGACCTGACGCATTTGGCGAAGCGCGCTGGCGGGACGTTCAACGCCGCGGCGGTGGCGGCAACCATCGACGGCCGCCAGACGATGCGCGCGCACGGCGATCCCGACATGCCGGTCTGGGGCGAGATCCTCACCACCGAACAGGCCCCGGCGCTCGACAAGGAGACCGTGGCGCGCACCAAGGTGCTGCTGATCACCGACTACCTGGCGTCGATCCAGGCGAAGTGACGCGATGAGCCGCTCCACCGAAGCGACCGAGCGGCGCGCGGCGCTGGAGCCGGCGCTGCTGGCCCGCCGCCAGCAGTTGATCCGCCAGGTGGCGCGCCTGGAGGGCGATCTCGACTGGCTGCAGGCCAACGTCGAGTCGGAGTCGCTCGAAGAGGGACAGGAGCAGGCGCTGGCCGGGGTGCTGGAGCAGCTCGACGAGCACGATCGCCGCGAGCTGGCGGCGATCGAACGCGCCCTGGCGCGCATGCGGCGCGGTGAGTACGCGCGCTGCGAGGGCTGCGGCACCGAGATCCCGCTCGCCCGCCAACGGGCGCTGCCGGCCGCGACGTTCTGCCGGCCCTGTGCCGATGCGCGCGAGGCGCTCGAGCGTCCCTGAACCGGTGCGCGGGATGGATACCGCCGCGGCGCGCCACCGCATGGTCGAGGCCCACCTCGCCGCGCGCGGGATCCGCGACGCCGCGGTGCTCGCGGCGATGCGGGAGGTGCCGCGCGAGGCATTCCTCTCCGCCGAGCTCGCCGAGTTCGCCTACGAGGACGCGCCGCTGCCGATCGAGTCCGGCCAGACCATTTCCCAGCCGTTCATCGTCGCCCTGATGAGCGCGGCGCTGGAGCTGCGGCAGAGCGATCGCGTGCTGGAGGTCGGCACCGGCTCCGGCTACGCCGCCGCGGTGCTGAGCCGCGTCGCCGCCGAGGTCTACACGATCGAGCGCCACGGCGAGCTCGCCGACCTGGCGACGCAGCGCCTCGCGGCGCTGCACTACGACAACGTGCACGTGCGGCACGGCGACGGCACGCTCGGGTGGCCGGAGCAGGCGCCGTTCGACGCCATCGTCGTCGCCGCCGGTGGGCCCGACGTCCCACCGGCGTTGCTGGAGCAACTCGCGGTCGGCGGCCGCCTGGTGATCCCGATCGGTCCGACGCCGCGCACCCAGGAGCTGGTGCGGGTGCGCCGCACCGCCGCTGGCCTGCAGCGCGAGGAGCTCGGCGGCGTGCGCTTCGTGCCGCTGATCGGCGCGCAGGGCTGGGCGGGCGAGGCCGCCGCGCCGCCGCCGCCGCGCCCC
>JANRJF010000288.1:0-8133 GCA_033764095.1 Deltaproteobacteria bacterium
CGCTCGCCGCCGAAGCCGATGCGCGGATCGCGGCGCGCGCGCGCCATCACCCGCTGCGCGTAGCCGGCCCCGTGGCGCTGCGCCGCCGTCACTCCGGCGATGCGCAGGCGCGCCGCCGGCCAGGTGGTGCGCATGAACGCGTCGACCAGCACGCCGAGCCCCTTCAGGCGATCGAGCCGGCCGACGTAGCCGACGACGAAGGGCTCCGACTCGGCCGGCGCGACGCGCGCCGGCGCGGCGTCGGCGAAGGCCGCCGACACCCCCGGCGGACAGACGGTCACCGCCTCGGGGCGGACGCCGTTGGCGAGCGGCACGCGGCGCGTCGCCGCGCCGTGCACCAGCACGCGGTCGCAGCTGGCCAGAAAGGCGCGTGCGGCGCGGCCCCGCTGCCGCAGGCTCTCGGGTTCCCCGATCTCGATGCTGGCGGTGGCGGCAGACCATTGGCGCAGGCGCTGCCAGTGCAGCGCGCGCGGCACGGCGCGCAGGAACTCGACGCGGGTGCAGGCGCCGCAGCGCCAGGCGCGCAGCGCGCCATCGCACACCACCGCGCCCCAGCGCAGCAGGCTGCCGGTCGGGCACAGCGTCGCCGGTGAATGATAGGTGAACACCGCGGGGATGCGGCGCTGGCGGGCCAGCTGCGCCACCACCGACTCCGCCCGTCCGCAGCTGTGGAAGTGGAGCAGTGTCGGCGGGTCGGCGGCGAGCAGGCCATCGACCTCACCGCGCAGCCGGTCGAGCGACGGCGTGGTGAGCGGGACGACCCGCACCGCCGCGCCGGGCGGCGACGCGACGGCGCGCGCCGCGAGCCACAGCAGCGTGCCGCGCACGCCGTGCCGGCCGGATTCGACGACCAGGTCGTGCTGGTAGCGCTCGGTGCCGAACGACGCGTCGAGATGGCAGAGGTCGCTGACATGCAGGACGTGCATCACGGCTCCGTCGCGCGCGGGACGGTGCGCGCCAGCAGCGCCGCCATCGTCGCCGCCCGGTGATCCCAGGTATGCGCACGCGCCGTCGCCAGCCGCGCCGTCTGCAGCCCGTCGTCGAAATCGCAGCGGCGCAGCGCCTCCAGACGCGCGATCAACTCGGACGCGTCACCACACAGGGTCACCAACGGCGCAAAGTCCGCCACCTGCGCGCAGCCGGGCGTGCCGAGCAGCGGGCGGCCGGCGGCGAGGTGCACGAACAACCGCATCGGGCTGCCCCACGGGTTGATGCTGCGCTCGGAGAACGGCATGACGCCGACGTCCACTTCGGCCGCCTGCCGCGCCAGCTCGCGATACGGCAGCCGCCCGAGGAACTGGCAGCGCGGGTGCCGCTGCAACCACGCGAGCGGCTCGCGATCGGCGGCGACCAGCTCCGCCTCCTCGACATCGCCGGCGAAGCGCCAGTGCAGCCACGGCAGCGCCTCGACCGCCTGGCGGATCCAGGTGAGCCGCAGGCGGCTGGAGACCCGTCCGAGCACGCCGGCAAGCGCTGGGAGGCGGCGGCGCGGCGGCAGCGGCTGGGCCGGAATCAACGCGGCGGGCACCGCATTCGGCGAGACGACGAGGCGCGCCGCCGGCAGGCGGTGGCGGCGCGCCATCTCCGCCGCCAGCGCCGCCGAGACCACCACCACCACGGCGCAGCGCGAGACGATGCGCCGCTCCCACGCGTAGACGCGCGCCGCCGGCCAGCCGTAGCCGACCGCATAGTTGTCCACCGCGTAGTAGACGAGCGTGGCGCGCGGAAAGCAGCGCGCCACCCACCACTGCGCCGGCGAGGTGAGGATCAGCGCGCGCGGTGCCAACCCGGCGTGCGGTCGCCAGCGCGGCGGCAGCCAGCCGTACAAGGCGCCGAGCACCGCCTGGCGTGGATTGGTCAGCGCGACGTCCAGCTTGTCCGCCAGGGCGGCGACCATCTCGCCGACCGCCGGGTCGACCGCGTCCACGTCGCGCGCGCTCGCCGCGGCATGGTGCGCGGCGACCAGAACCTCAGCGCGACGAACGCCCGGCATCGTGCGGCCTTACTGCATCGCGCGCCAGGGGCAAACCGGGCGAGCGCGTATGGCGTATCGCTGATCGCCTATCGTCGGAAGATCGGCCCTTGAGCTTGCCCGGTTCGTCCGACGACAGGCCATAGGCGATACGCGGTAAGCGCGGGGTTGCGCCGTTCAGGCGCACCCCCGCCTCACCCATGCCGGACGACCTCGACGCCGCCGTGCTCGACCCACCCGAGCAGCGCCGCGAAGTGCGCGCGCTGCCGCGGCGTCGTCCGCCCCCGCGACCCGGGCGCGAAGTAGTTGCCGCCGGCGTCGTTGTCCATCGCGCAGCCGTACAGGTGGATCGCCGCGGCGCCCATGGTCAGCGCGATCTGCACGGCGACGCCGGCGATGCTGGCGCCGTGCAGCACGCGCCCGCCCCGCAGCGTGTCGCGGAAGACCGCCGCGTCGCTGGGGAACTCCGGCGTCGCGTACTGAAACCAGCCGTGGCCGGCGGCGGGACGCGCGCGCGGCGCGTAGTCGTAGAGCGGCGCCATCGAATCGTGCAGCCGCGCCGCCAGGCCGCGCGGCAGGCGTTGCGCGCGCAACCGGTAGCGGGTGGAGGCGCGCGGGAACAAGACCGCGTCGCGCGGCGCGACGAACGAGGCGACCAGGCGGCGGGCGCCGAAACGCCGCGAGCCGTAGAACCACTCGCACCACGGCGCGCCGGCGTCGCCGCAGGCGAAGTACTGGTAGGGCACGTCGTACAGCGCGGCGCCGTTGACGGCGATGGCGATCGGCTGCTGGCCGCGGAAGCGGCGCAGCGACGGTCCACTGCCGAGGACCGCGATCGGCTCGCCGGCGTGGAGGCCGTGATAGGTCGCCAGCATGGCGATGCGATAGTGCCGTGGTCGCCGCGGCGTCAATTGCCGCAGGCCCCCAGCAGACCTGCCCCGCAGTGCGCGGGCGGGAATCGGATCCAGGCAGGCTATGTGCCACCGGGCTTGCCGGTTCGGTTCCTTCCCCACGAGGATGGGGGTCCTGAAGTGCGATCGCGCCTCAGGGTTTATCCTGCAGCTCGACGTAGACGCTGGGCGGCAGGTTGGGCGGCGCGCCGGAAGGGGCCCTCCAGGCAACCGGCAGCAGGCGGTCGGCGGCCAGCCGCGGCACCGCGTCGGCGGCGGTGAAGGCGGCGCGCACGGCGGCGAGGCGCGCGTCGGCCAGCGCCTGTGCCTGGGATGGGCTGAGCAGGGCCAACTCGCTGGGGCTGAGCTGCGGCATGACGACCAGGGCGAGGCCGGGATGCGCCTGCAGGATGCGGGTGATCTCGGCGACGCGCGCGGCGCCGGCGGCGTCGAGCGTGCCGACGCCGGCGGGGAAGGGGATCGGGTCGATGGCGAAGGCGTGTGGCGCGCCCTGCGTGCCGAACAGGCTGCCGAGGATGCGCAGCGGGCTGGTGAGCGCGCCGACGATGGCGCTGCGCACCGCCTGGCCGACGATCGAGCCGAGCGTGACGCGACCAGAGCCGGCGTCGATCGCCAGCGGCAGGGTGAGGTCTATTGTGCCGGAGCTGTCGGCGATCAGGCCGAGCGCGATCGGCAGCGGCACGCCGCTCTGGCGCTGGATGGCGTCCTCGCCCACCTGCGACACCTCGACGCCGCGCAGGACGAGCTGCGCGGTGGCGTCGTACTGCGAGCCGGCCGGCGTCGCCTGCAGCACCACCGACAGCCAGCCGGCGGTGACGTCGAAGCCGAGCAGCGGCGCGACGTAGGGGTTGAACGACGACAGCATGGTGTCATCCAACGTGGCGCGACCCTGCACCCCGGCGTCGGTGATCGCGCCGCTGATCTCGACGCGGCTGATCTCGTCGCGCTTGGCGGTCAGCGAGAAGGCGCCGCCCGGCGCCGGCGGCAGGCGCAGGTCGCTCGCCTCGCCGCTCAGCGCGCCGAAGCTGGTCCAGAAGTCGGGCTCGAGGACGGTGTCGATGAACTCCAGCTTGCCGCCGGCAACCTGCACCTCGCGCAGTCGCGCCGTGGGGCGGCGCGGTACGGCCCCGTCGCCGCCGGTGTTGAGCAACGACGACGGGAAGGTGCCGTCGGGCCGGCGCAGCACCATGACGTACGGATAGTCGAGGCTGAGCGTGGTGACGTCGAGCGGCGGCGCGGCGCCGCTGTCGTACACCAGCTGCAGCGCGGCGCGGCTCACCGCCATCACCTCGGCCGGCCGTTGCGGATCGGGCGGCAGGGTGTGCAGGTCGGCGACACTGGCGGTGCCGGCCACGCGCTGCCGGCCGTCGCGCAGCTCGACGTGCAGCGCCGCGTCGCCGCGGCCACGCGCCAGGCGCAACGGCAGCACGGCGAGGAGGCGCGTCAACGCCGGCAGCGGCAGCGCACTGGCGCGCACGTCGAGCCCGGCGTCGAGCGGCTGCAGGCCGAGCGGACCGTCGACGCTCAGCGCCCCGCCGCCGTCGAACGTGGCGCGCAGGGTGAGCGGTTGCGCGCTGCCCGGCGTCAGCCCGCCCCAGCGCAGCGACGCGATCGCGATCGGCACGACGGTGTCGTCGCGCCGCAGGCGCACGCGCGCCGCGCGCGCCTCGATGGCGCCGGAGCGCACCGTCCAGGCCGGCGTCGTGCCGGTCGCGCCGGCCGGCGGCGGCGCGATGTCCGGCAGGGCCGTCTCGATGGTCGGCGCGTCGAGCGCGACGGCGCCGAGGTCGATGCGCCGCTGCAACAGGTCGACGTCCACCTGCGGCAGCGTCGCGCTCTTCGCCGCGAAGGCGACCCCGGCGCTGGTCAGACGCGGCTCGCGCAGGTGCAGGTCGAGCCGCGCGCTGCGCTGCGGCGGCAGGTTGCGGGTGGTGATCGTCGCCCCGAGGTCGAGCCGGGTGCGCAGCGTCTCGGCGCCGGCGGGCAGGTCGAGGCGCGTGCGATCGAGGCTGAGATCGGACAGCCGCAGCGCCGCGTCGAGCTCGGGCCCGCCGGCATCGGGGCCGGGCCTGAGCTGCGCGGTGAGGGTGAGCGGTGCGCCGTCGAGCGCGCCGTCGAGCGTCGCGTGCAGCGCCACCCGGCCCTCGCTGAGGTCGATGTCGGTGCAGGTGAGCCGCGCCAGGTGGAGCGGGGCGGTCCGCTGCTGGCCGCCGACCGGATAGCGCAGCGCCAGCTCGCCGTCGGTGATCACCAGCTCGCCGATCGTCACCTCCGGCGGCGCGCCGCCGGCCGCGCTGCTGCTCGCGCCGCCGAAGCCGGCCAGCGTCGGGCGAAACTGCGCGTCGAGCTGCAGGGCGCCGGCGGGGCGGTCGACGGCGATGCGGTCGAGCTCGATCGCGTTGCGGGAGAGGTCGATGCGCACGTCCGGCAGCACCACCGTGCCGGCGCCGAACTCGGTGCCGGCATCGTCGGTGATGCGCGGTTCGTGCAGCGTGACGTCGAGCACCACCTGCCGCGCCGGCGGCGCGCTGCGCAGCGTCAGCGTGCCGCGCAGGTCGACGACGGCGTGGAAGGTGTCGAGCGCCGGCACCAGGTTGATGGTGCGGCGGTCGACCGCCAGGCCGCTCACCGAGCCGCGTGCGTCGAGGTCGATCCGGTCGCCGACCATGTGCAGGCGGCCGGTCATCTCCAGTGGCGCACCGTCGAGCGTCCCGCTGAGCTGCCCCTGCAGGGTGGCGTTGCCGCCGGTGGCGCTGACGTCGGATGCCTCCAGCTGGGCGACATGCACCTGGGCATCGCGCAACTCGCCGCGCACCGGGTAGCGCAGGGTGAGGTCGCCGTCGGTGACGGCGACGCGGCGCAGGGTGATCGGCGGCGGATGCCGCGTCGGGCCGCCGGCGTCGCCGGCGAGCAGCACCGGGCGGTAATGCTCGTCGAGCTCGACCGTGCCGGCGGGGGCGTCGACCTCCAACCGATCGATGACCAGCGCGCCGCGCCACAGGGCGCCGAGGTCGCCCTGCAGCAGCACGCGGCCGGCGCGCAGCCCGGCGGGGGCGGCGCCGATGACGACCTGCTCGGCGCTGACCAGTCCGTCGCGCGGCTGCCAGTCGAGCCGGCCGATCGCCACCGGCGTGCCGAGCGCGCCGCCCAGCGCGCGCTCGAGCAGCGGCCGGGCGACGCGCGGCAGCCACAGCACCGCGGCCACCGCCAGGGCCGCCAGGACGACGCCGACGCCCAGCAGCACACGACCGACGCGGCCCGCCCGACTCATGTCCCCACCGTATCGCGATTCGCCGCGGGCGGGCAGGCGCCGGTCCGGCAGCCGCCAACCAGGCCGGGCAATCTGCTGCATACGCAGACGGCGAGAAATGCGCGTGGATAGGCATTCCCCGCCATGCTACAGAGCGCTGCCGTGCGCACGGCGTGGCGACTGGTGGCGGCGATCGGGTGCCTGACGGCGGTCGGCTTCTCGGCCGGCGCGTCGGCGCAGGAGATCTACAAGTGGACCGACGCCGAGGGGAAGGTGCACTTCGGCAACGCCCCGCCGCCGGGCGCCAGGGACGTCGCCGCCAACGGCGGCGGCGAGGTCAGCAGTGCCGAAGCAGCATGCCAGGCCAAGGCACGCCAGGCCTGCACGCGTCAGTACGGCACGACCTTCGAGCGCTCCGTCAAAGGCAGCAGCGAGAGCGAGCGCTACTGCCGCGAGTCGCAGTACCAGACCTGCATGCAGTACGCGCGGGTACGGCCGACTGCCCCGAAGCCGATGAAGACGCTGGTGACCGAGCGGCTGAGCTACGATCCGCAGACCGGCGACCATCTCGTCTGTCAGATGACCTGCCCGACCGATTGCACCGGCAGCCTGGAGATCTGGGGCGCGGAGAACCTGGCGCGCGCCGAGAATCCCGGCTCGCGCGACTACACGGTGCGCGTCACGCCGAACGCGCCGGGCTCGGCCTACTGCCGCTCCAGCAGCCAGGACACCCGCGCCTCGATCGTGCTGAACCTCATGCGCGGCGATGCGGTGGTTGCCAGCGCGACGGGCAAGTAGACGGGCCGCTTCAGGTCGGAGCGCCCCGCCGGAGCACGCACGACGTCCTCACCGTCCGCGATACAGCGAGTTCTGCCCGACCGTCAGTTGCAGTTGCGTCAGCACGTCGATGCCGAGCAGGCGCAGGCCGGGCGGCCCGACGATCACCTCGATGTCCTTGATCTCGGCGTTGCCGATGCGCAGCGACGCCACCTGGACGCGCGAGCCGCGGGTGAAGCCGCCGACGCCGCCGAGCAACTCCTCGCGGATCCAGCGCACGCCGATGTCGCTGGCCAGCGCTTCGTCGATCATCGTCACCTGCGCGCCGGTGTCGACGATCATCTGCGTCTGCGCCGTGCCGCGCGATCCCTTGAAGCCGACCCGCACCAGCTTGTGCGAGCGGACGTCGTCGACCTCCAGCGGCACCGGGCGGAACTCGCTCTGCGTCGTGGTGACGGTGACGTCGGCGCCGGGCGGCGGCGCCGAGTTCGAGAAGTGGAGCACGCCGTTGGCGTCCTTCCACTGGAACAGCTTGCTCTGCGCGACGGCGGTCGCGGCGCTGCACAGCGACAGGCTGGCGGCGGCGACGCCGGCAACCCAGGTGGCGCGGCGGCGCCGCTGTCGGGAGGCGGTCATGCGGATGCGCCACGATAGCGGCCACCCGGCGCCGCGCAACGCGAATCTCAGCCTGGGAGGGTGTGCCGGCTGAGCTCGCCGAGGTGGTCGGCGAGGACCAGGCGCTCGGCGAACCGCCAGCTGCCGCCGTGGCGCTGCCAGCGATCGTGATAGCGGCCGGCGAGGATCGCCTGCAGCGGCAGCCCGGGGCGCGCCTGCAGCACGGTGAAGGCGCAGCGGCTGCTGGCGCGGTCGCCGTCCAGCGTCACCACCAGATTGGTGATCACGTGCTTGGTGCAGGGCAGGTCGTCGTAGAGCCGCACCGTGCCCCGGAACAGCGCCAGGACGGCGTCGCGGCCGCGCGGCGCGCGTCCACTGCGGCCGCCGCGCAGCGTCGCGTCGGCGAACAGCGCGGCGACCCCGGCGAGGTCGCCGGCGTCGAGGCGCTCGGCGTAGGCGTAGACCAGCGCGGCAATGGCGGCGCGGTGCTCGTCCGGATCGCTCACCCGAGCAGCGCCTCCGCCGCCGCGTCGAGCGCGGCGGCGTGCGCCGCGCGGGTCGGGCTGCGCGGCAGGCCGGCGACCAGGTAATCGACGCCGGCGTCGGCC
>JANRJF010000289.1:0-4229 GCA_033764095.1 Deltaproteobacteria bacterium
GGCCTCAAGCGCCACTTCCTCGCCCGCGCCGACGTCGCCGCCGCGCTGCCCGAGGTCGAGGCCGCCGTGCTCGACAGCCGCCTGACCCCGACCCAGGGCGCGCGCCGCCTGCTCGCCCTGCTCGACGCACCGGCGGCCGCCGACGCCGCTCCCGCCGCGCGTCGGCGGCACTGAATACGGGTTGTCGCTCGGTCGCGCTGGCGCGCGACCGGCCGACACGAGGTCGGCCGGCTACCCCAGGCCGTGAGGTGCGAGCGGGCGCTGGTGCCGTGGGTCGATCCGGCGGTGTCTGAGCCGATCGGCGAGCGGGCGCCTGATCACACCCCGATCCGGGTAGCCGGCCGACCTGGTGTCGGCCGGCGCTGCGCCAGCAGCGCCGACAAAGCTCGCCCCCGCGTCGCGCCTTCGGATCTGACAATCAGCGGCTTGCTTTGCGGCCCGGAGCAGATAAGTCGCGGGGTCGGGGACATGAGCGAGGAAGCCATACTGCGGGAGCGCGTGCGGCGCGGCATCTGGGTTCTGCTCATCTCCACGGCCGCGCTGGCGGTCGCCGAGCTGGTGTTGCGTCCCGGCGAGAACCCCGCCGTCAGCGCGGCGCACGCCGTCTTCCTGGTCATCTTCGTCGCCGGGCTGCGCCTGGTGGATCGCTGCCGCACGCGCCGCGAGCTGGTCGGGCTGGCGCTCGCCGGTACCGGCGTGTCCGCGCTGACCAGCGCGGCGGTTGCGATCGCCACCGGGCACGCCACCGTCTCGCTGATCGTCTTCGTCTCGCTGGCGATGATCTCCGCCGCCTACCTGCCGTGGGGCGGCCTGGCGCAGGGCGCGCTGGTCGCGGCGCTGGCGGTGATCTACCCGCTCGAGACCTTCTTCGCGACCGGCGACCTCACCCTCGCCGGCTCGCGCGAGATGGTGGCGCTCTACGTCGTGCTGGCGGCGTCGGTGTACATCGCGGTGGAGCTCGAACGGCAGCGGCGCGCGACCGCGCAGGCGCAGGACGAGCGCCGCCGGCGCGAGCGCGAGCTCGACGAGCAGCACGCCTTCCTGCGCGAGGTGATCGACATCAACCCGCACCTCATCTTCGCCAAGGATCGCGCCGGCCGCTTCACGCTCGCCAACCAGGCGGTGGCGACGCTCTACGGTACCACCGTCGCCGAGCTGATCGGGCGCAGCGACGCCGACTTCAACCCGCGCGCCGAGGAGGTCGAGCACTTCCGCCACGACGACCAGGTGGTGATCGACAGCGGGCGCGAGCTGCTGATCGGCGAAGAGGTGGTCACCGATGCGAGCGGCGCGACCCGCTGGCTGCGCACCATCAAGCGGCCGCTGAGCGGCGCCGACGGCCATGCGCGGCAGGTGCTCGGCGTCGCCACCGACATCACCGAGCAGCGCCGCTTCGAGCTCCAACTGCAGGAGGAGGCCGCCATCGCCAGCACGCTGGCGCGGGTCGGGCGCGAGACCATCGCGGCGCTCACCCGCCCCGACCTGCTCGATCGCCTCTGCCAGGTGGTCGGCGAGGCGCTCGGCGCCGAGATCGCGCAGCTCTGGCTGCTCGACCCCGACTCGCAGTCGTTCACCGCCGCCGCCCACTGGGGCGGCAGCGACGAGGCCTGGCAGGCGGTACGCGTGCTCACCATCCGCAAGGCAAATGTCGCCAGCGTGCTCGGCACGGTGCGCGGCGAGGATGTGCTGCGCCTGGCTCCCGAGGCGGACGAGGACACGCGCGCCGTGCCCTGGCTGCCGCTCCCCCAGCACGCGGCCGTCGCCATCCTCCTGCGCCGCGGCGGCGAGCTCGCCGGCACCTTACTGCTCGGCCAGGCCGACGGGCGGTTCCGGCTCGACGGCAGCCAGCGGCGCATCGCGCGCGCCGTCGCGCATGTCGCCTCGTTGGCGCTGGAGAACGCGCGCCTGCTGGAGCAGCGCGACCAGGCGAATCACCTGAAATCGGAGTTCGTCGCCACCATGTCGCACGAGCTGCGCACGCCGCTGAACGTCATCATCGGCTACAACGCGCTGCTGCTCGACGGCGAGGCCGGCGCGCTGGCGCCGGAGCAGGCGCGCGTCCTGGAGCGGGTGCGCGCCAACGCCATGCAGCTGCTCGACCTGATCGGCGCGACGCTCGACCTCAGCCGTCTGGAGAGTGGCCGGGTGGCGCTCGATCTCGAACCGGTGCGCCTCGAGACGCTGCTCGGCGAGCTGGCGGCGCACGTGCAGGACGCCGACGCGCCGGCGGTGCAGTTCACCTGCGCGATCCCGGCCGACCTGCCGGTACTGCACACCGACGCCGCCAAGCTGCGCGTGGTGGTGAAGAACCTGCTCGGCAACGCACTCAAGTTCACCCCGGCCGGCCGCGTCACGCTCGGCGCCGCGGCCTGCGAGGACGGGGTGGAGATCGTCGTCAGCGACACCGGTATCGGCATCGCGCCGGCGGCGCAGCAGGCGATCTTCGAGCCGTTCCATCAACTGCGCGGCAGCGACGGCGTGCCGGCGGGCGGGGTCGGCCTCGGCCTGCACATCGTCAAGCGCCTGGTCACGCTGCTCGGTGGCACGATCGGCCTGGAGAGCACGCCCGGGCAGGGCTCGACCTTTCGCATCCGCCTGCCGCTCGCCGCCCCCGGCAGCGCCGCGGCGGCACCGCCGCCCGCGGTCGCGGCGCGCCGCATGACCGTCTAGATTGCGCGCGTGCGCCCGCTTCCCGCCTGGCACTGGGAGATCCCCGCCCAGTTCAACATCGCCGCTGCCTGCACCGACGCCCATCTCGACACGCCGCGCGCGCCGCGCGCCGCGGTGGTCTGCGACGACGCGGCGCGCGGCGTCCGGCAGCTCACCTTTGCCGAGCTGGCACACGCCACCAGCCGTTTCGCCGAGCTGCTGCGCCGCCTGCCGATCGACGCCGGCGGGCGCGTACTGATCCGCCTGCCGAACTGCCTGGAGTATCCGGTGGCATTCCTCGGCGCGATGAAGCGCGGCGCGGTATCGGTACCGAGCTCGATCCTGCTCACCGCCGACGAGCTGCTCTTCCTCGCCCGCGATTCCGGCGCCGAAGCGCTCGTCACCAGCACCGACACCTGGAACGCCATGCATGGCGCCCTGGAGGAGGTCGAGACGCTCCGCCACGTGCTGCTCACCGGCCGCGGCGACGCCGTCCGGGCGACGCGTCTCTCCGTCGCGCCGCTCGACGCCGCGTTGGCGGCGATCGAGACCTGGGCGCCGCCGCACCCGACCGCGGCCGACGATCCCGCCTACCTGGTCTACACCTCCGGCACCACCGGCTACGCCAAGGGCGCGCTGCACGCACATCGCGCCCTGCTCGGGCACCTGCCGGCGTCGGAGTTCTGGTTCTCGTTCGCGCCCGACGGCAGCGATCGCGTCCTGCACTCCGGCAAGTACAACTGGACCTACGTGCTCGGCACCGGCCTGATGGATCCGCTCTATCGCGGCGTGACGACCATCGTGTACGAAGGCCCGGCCGATCCGCACACCTGGCCACAGCTCATCGCCCGCCACGGCGCCACCATCTTCATCGGCGTGCCGACGCTCTACCGGCAGATCCTGCAGCGCACCGACGCGACTGCCGCCGATGTCCCGACGCTGCGCCACTGCATGTGCGCCGGCGAGGCGCTCTCCGGCGAGGTGCTGCTCGACTGGCAGGCGCGCTTCGGCCAGCCGATCTACGAGGGGCTCGGGATGACCGAGTGCTCGTACTACCTCTCGCAGCCGCGCGGCTGGGAGATCCGACCGGGCTCGGTCGGGTTTCCGCAGCCCGGGCACGATGTGCGGCTGCTCGACCCGACCACCCTGACGCCGGTGCCGACCGGTGCGGAGGGCATGCTGTGCATCCCGCGCAGCGACCCCGGCCTGCTGCTGCGCTACTGGAACCGCGACGCCGAGACCGCCGAGTCGTTCCGCGACGGCTGGTTCATGACCGGCGACTACGCCCGCCTCGACGCCGACGGCTACCTGTGGTTCCTCGGCCGCAAGGACGACCTGATCAACACCTTCGGCTACCGCGTCTCACCGTTCGAGGTGGAGCGCGTGATCAAGGACCACCCCGCCGTCGCCGACTGCGCCGCCATCGGCGAGGAGGTCGCCGCCGGCAAGATCGTCGTCGCCGTCTACATCACGGCGCGGCCGCATGTTGCGCTGTCGCTCGCCGACATCCTCGCCTGGGCGCGCCAGCACCTCGCCGCCTACAAGGCGCCGCGCATCGCCTACCTGGTCGACGAGCTGCC
>JANRJF010000290.1:0-4874 GCA_033764095.1 Deltaproteobacteria bacterium
GCCGCCGCGGGACATAGCCGCTCCGTGCGGGACGGCGGCGGGCGCCGGCGGTCGCGTCAGCCGGCGGCGGCGAGCGGGGTGGGGCAGTCGCCGAGGTAGGCGTCGGCGACGCGCGACCAGCTGTGCGCGGCGGCGAGGCGCGCGGCGCCGGCGGCGAGGCTGTCGCGCAGCGGCGCGTCGGACAACAAGACGCGCACGGCGCGGGCGATGTGCTGCGGGGTCGCGGCGGCGAGCGGCGCGACGGCGTCGCGCAGCGCCTCGCCGGCGAACCAGGCCGGCGCGATGACCGGACGGCCGCAGGCGATCGGCCAGCGCGGCGAGCCGATGAGGTCGCCGCGTTGCACCGGCATCAGCACCGCCTCGGCGGCCTGCAGGATGGTGGCGTGCAGCGGCTCGCTCAGCGGGCGGTCGAGCAGAAAGACCGAGGGCGACAGGCCGAGGCGCGCGATGCGCTCGCGGCACTCGCGCAGGTACCACTCCTGGTCGGCGCTCGCCGCCACGGCGAGCGCGACCAGCAGCACCTCGGGGTGCTGCTCGTGCAGCAGGTACATGGCCTGGATGGCCTCGCGCAGGCCGCTGTGGGCGTTGGCCGCGCCGGTGAAGGCGATCACCCGCCGGCCGCGCAGGCCGAGCGCGTCGCGCAGTTCCTCGCCGGCAGCGGGCGCCAGGCTCGGCACACCCAACGGCAGGGTGCGCGCGGCGGTGAGTCCGAGGCCGCGCAGCACCTCCGCCGCGCCGGCGTCGTGCGCGAAGATGCCGGTACACGCCGCCAGGGTCGGCACCAGGTCGGCGAGCGGCTGCAGAAATGGCGCGCTGGGAAACAGCGGTCCGTGCACGGTGACGTGCACCGGCAGTCCGGCGTCGAGAAACGCGGCGAGCACGCGGCGGGTGTGCACGGTGTGCAGGCCGCGCGCCGGCTGCAGCACGCGGTGCACGACGCCGACGCCATGCTCGATGGCGCTGCTGACGTAGGCTTCGGGGCGGTCGGAGACGATGCGCACGACGTGCGCGGGATCCGGCCCGAAGCCGGCGCCGGGCTCGGCGAGAATGGTCACTGCGATGCCGCGCTTCTTCCATTCCGCCGCCAGCGCGCGCGTGCAGGTGGCGACCTCGCTGTTGCCGTCGAGCGACGAGACGATGCCGATCCCGTTCGGCCGCGGCCGGCGGGCGCGCGCCGGCCCCGCCACGGCCGGCGGCAGCCACGCCTCGACGGCGCGCAGCAGGCGCGGGCGCGCCTCGCCGAGGTCGGGACGCGTCAGCCGCGCGCGCTGGGCGGCGATGACGCGGGCGCGCAGGCCGTCGTCGAAGCAGAGCTCGGCCATCAGCGCGGCGACCTCGTCCCAGGCCTTGCGGGTGAAGATGATCCCCGCCCCGCCCATCGTCTCGGCCACCGCCGGCGTGTGGTAGGCCAGCACCGGCACGTCCCAGCCGAAGGCCTCCAGCGGCGGAATGCAAAAGCCCTCGTGCTCGCTCATCGAGAGGTAGAGGCGGGCGCGCCGATAGTAGTCGACCAGCTCCGCGTCGCTCACCGAGCCCGGGCAGTCGATGCGATCGCGCACCGGCGAGCGGCGCAGCCGCTCGGCCTGCGCGGCGCCGTAGTCGAAGTCGGCGTAGAGGTCGCCGACCAACGCCAGCCGGGCGCGCGGCGCGAAGCGGGCGACGAAGTGCTCGAACGCCAGCACGACGTGCTCCAGGCGCTTGTTGGCGGCGCCGCGGGCGACGCACAGCACCAGCGGCTCGTCGGCCGGCGCGTCGAGGCGCGGCAGCGACTGGCGCGCACGCAGGCGATCGAGCGAAAACGCCGACGGCACGATGACCGGATCGGGATAGCCGTAGCGACGCAGGCTGTCGGCGTTGAACGTCGAGGCGCACAGCGCTCCGACCACCAGGTCGCGCAGATAGCGCACCTGGCGCCAACCGAGCCGCACGTTGTGCTGCATGGCCGGATTGGCGGCGAAGAAGCGGCTCGGCGTGAGGTTGTGGAAGCGCAGCACCAGGCGATCCGGCAGCCGCTCCAACAGGCCGACGAAGTCGTTGCCGATGGCGTGATGACAGATGAGCAGGTTGCGCGCGTCGCCGGCGTAGTCGCGCAGCGCGTGCACCCCCTCGGCGTCGTCGGTGGTGTCGCCGACGAAGAGCTCGGAGTCGTAGCCGGCGGCGCGGAAGATCCGTTGCCAGGCCAGCACCTCGTCGCCGACGCCGTCGCGCCGCAGCACCCCGGGGATGAACTGATGGACCGCCCGCCTCATGGCTCCGGCAGCGGGATCGGGCACACCTGGTTGACGTCGTCGCGCAACTCGCGCTGCGCCGCCTCGAGCGCGGCGAAGCGCGCGTCGAGCGCCCGGGTGAGCTGGGCGATCGCCTGCGTCATCTGCTGAGCCTGGCCCTGCAGGGCGGCGAGCCGCGCCTCCGCCTCGGCGCAGCGGGCCTGCAGCGCGTCGAGCCGCGCCTGCACGGCGACGGCGCGCTCCTGCAGATCGGGGATCTGGTCGATGGTGCGCAGCCATTCCAGACGCCGGCGCGGCCGCGCATTGGCCCGGACGCCCAGCCCGTCCGACGGTGCGGCGTCGAGGGCATGCCGCGCCGGGGGATCAGGCGCCAGCGCCGGCGCCGGGAGCTCGAGCGTCGATTCGAGGTCGAAGCGCACCAGCGCCAGCCGTCGGATGCAGACCGCCAGCTCGCGCTGGTCCTCGCTGAGGCTCTGGGTCAGCGGACACCAGGCGCCGCCGACATCGACCAGGAAGTGGGCCGGACCGTGCAGGCCGCTGGGCAGCGGCACGTGCACCCGGTTCCAGCCCGGCCGGATGCGGAACGCCTCGCCGGCGCGGTCATCCACCCACAGGCGGGCGCGCAGCTCGGCGAAGCCCGACTCCGGCGGCAACAGCGCCTCGATGGCGAGGTGCGTCGCCGCGCCCACCTCGGCGCTGAACTGGAAGCGGCGCTGCGTCCAGCGCGTCGGCTCGCCGGAGAACGTCTCGGCGTAGTACCAGCCGCCGAGCAGGCCGGCGTCGGACGCCAGGTCGAAGGCGCCATCGCCCTGGTGCGTCGCCACGGCGGGCGCCGCGCCACTCGCCAGCAGGCGCGCCTGCGCCCGCTGCAGCAGCTCGGCAGGCGAGGCGACATCGGAGACGAACAACCGCCCGTCGCCGGTGCCCGCCGCCGATTCGCCGCCGGGGTCGACCGCCTGGGCCGCCCGCACACCCATTCCCTGTGCGCTACCGGTCATCGGCGCCGCGCGGCGCGGAGCCGACTCGACGGATCAATCGCTGCGTCATGCCGGGGCGGCGACGCAACACTCTTCCCCCCGACGCCGAACGCGACGCTCGCTGTCGGGGCCTGGCGTCCCCACGTGTACTCACAGGCATCTTTCCACTTCCCGCGACCGCAGTTGCCGCGGTCCTCACCGGCACACTCGCCTATCTGAGGTAGCGAAATGTGCTCATTTGGGCTTATTATATTGGCGCAAGGAATGTCAATTTACTCATTGAGGCACGACTCCTTCTGGGTGGTCCTCGCCCATTTGGGGCATCGGCGGCGCGGCGCGGCGCCAGTGGGCTCCGCCCGCGCGGCGCAACGTTGTAATCGCGCGCCGGCGAGTGCATAGACCGCCGACCATGGGACGGAGCGGGGCCGCCGGCCGACGCCTGCTGGTCACGCTGGCGATCAGCGGTGGGCTGCTGGTCGCGTTCGGCAGCGGAATGCTGATCACCCGTGTGCTGGCACTCGGCGAGCCGTTGCACGCGGCGGCGCGGCCGGAGAGCGCCCAGTACGTCCTGCTGGTGTCGTCGATCGTCGTCGGCCTGCTGCTGGTCGCGCAGCCGAACAACCGCTGGCACCGGCGCGCGCTGCTGCTCGGCGCCGCGCTGCTATTCGCGATCTTCAACGCCATCGACCTGACCTTCCTGTCCTACTTCAGCCAGCCGACGGTGGTGCTGTTCCCCTACCTGCCGCTCCCCGAGGCGCATCTCGCCACGCTGGGAACGCTGTGGACCTACATCCACCAGTACGTCGCGCCGCAGTTCGTCCTGGTCACGCTGGCCTCCACCCTGCCCGCCTTCGCCGGCCTGTACTGGCTGGTGCCGCAGCGGCCCCATCGGCAGATCGCGGCGCTGCTGCTGGTGACCGGCGCGTTCTCGGCGTCGGAAGTGCTGGCGGCGCGCTCGACGACCCGCAGCACCGTCACCGCTCCCGAGTTGGAGGCGTTGAAGCTCGACCCGCACGTCGAGCTCAGGGACCTGTGGCGCGCCGAGCGGCGCGGCTCGTTCGAATTGCTCGCGGCGCCGCGCGCCCGACCGCGCACCATCGTGATGGTGGTCAACGAATCGGCCGGCTACGTGCTGCCGGCGAGCCAGGACCCGTCGCTGCGCCTGGTCGACCGCCTGCTGCAGCACAGCGGCGCGCCGGACGCCTGGCAGGTCTACCCGAACGCCGTCACCAACAGTAACGCCACCGACGTCAGCGTCCCCTCCATCCTCACCGGCAGCGCGACGCACGAGGGCATCGAGAAGCTGCACGCGCTGCCGAGCGTCTTCGACCTCGCCAAGGCGCGCGGCTACCGCACCGTCTACTTCACCTCGTCGGTGATGGGCTGGGCCAACCTCGGCGTCTTCCTGTCGACCGCCCCGATCGACCTGCTGATGGACGCGTCGACCGCCGGCTACCCGTTCCTCAACGACCTCGCCACCGACGACATGGCGATGATGAAGGACCTGCGCCGCTTCCTGCTCGCCCTGCCGGCCGACCAGGACATCTTCCTGTACGTCTATCCGAACGCGATGCACACGCCGTATCAGCACACCGGCGACATCGTGTTTCCCGAGGGAATGGACGACGTCGTGCTGCGCGCGCTGTTCGTGCTGGAGAGCGAGCACAAG
>JANRJF010000291.1:0-5190 GCA_033764095.1 Deltaproteobacteria bacterium
CACGACGGCCGCTGGGGCAACGTCGTCACCGTCAATGGCCAGGTTGCGCCGGCGCTCACGCTGCGACCGGGCGAGCGCATCCGACTGCGGCTGCTGAACGTCGCCAATGGTCGCATCTTCAAGCCCGAGTTCGGTGGGCTCGAAGCGAAGGCGATCGCCGTCGACGGGCTCTACGCGGCGCGTCCCCTCGATTCGAACGGTCTGGAGTTGGCCCCCGGCAACCGGCTCGATGTCGACCTGATCGCGCCGGCCGCCGGGGGATCCCTGGCAGTCACCGACCGCTTCACGCGACAGGCGACCACGCTTGGCCACATCGTCATCGACGGGACGCCGATGGCGCCGCAGACCTTCGCCTCGCCGGCGAAAGCGCACGTGCCGCGTTGGGCGCAGACGCTCTCGCAGACGCCGCTGCGCTGGTCTGTCGCCCTGAACGCCCGTGCCGGTGGGCCGTTCGGAATCGAGTGGACGCTCAACGGCGAGGTGATGACCCACGACCATCACGCCGCCATGCATCCAACGCTGCAACTGCCGCGCGGTGAGTTCAGCCGCGTGCGCTTCGTCAACGAGTCATTTCGCCTGCATCCGATGCACATGCACGGCGTCTTTTTTCGTCTGCTGGCGCGCAACGGCGTTCCCGTCGATGAGCCCTTCTTCCGCGACACTGTGCTCGTTCACCCGAAGGAGGTGGTCGATGTCGGCCTGGTGCCGCTCGACGCGGGGGTGTGGATGCTGCACTGCCACATCCTGGAGCACGCCGAGTCGGGAATGATGACCCTGGTGGAGATCCTGTGACAATTCGCCCCTGCGCTCGCGACAACAGCGCCGTCCGACGAAAGATGTTGCCTCCCTCATCGCGCCCGCAGGCTGCCCTCCCATTTGTGGGAAATCTGGTGCTGGACGGGCGGGGATGTAGTAGAATTTAGATAGAGAGGGGCTGGCTGCCGCGGCAATTGCTATGAACTGTGATCCGACCATTCAGACCCGCAGCTGGACGGCGAAACGGACAGCGCTCCGGCGCCTCCGCGGTACCAATCAGCGCATGAGTCGCCGCCAGCATCTTACAGCCATGCCTTTCCGCCTCCGATCCCTGCTCATTGCCTCGCTCGTCGCCTGGTTCAGCATCGTCGGCGTGATGTCGGCGCCGGCGGCGGCTGTCGCACGGATGCTGGCGGCGCGTTGCTGTGCGATGCACTGCCACCACGCCGCCGCCGTCGCGCCACGCGACTGCTGCTGCCAGCTTACTGCTGACCGCCGCGTTCCGGCGGCGCTCGCCGCGACCACGCCTGAATTTGGCTCCTACCTGCCGGCAGCTCGTCTGACGTCGATGCAGCCAGGCCAGCCGCTCTTTACTGCGGAATCCATTGTCGCCGCTGCGCCAGCGCGGGCGGCGCCGATCTACCTGCTGATGGAGTCGTTGCGATTGTGAGTCGATGCGTCCGCTCTGGCGCTTGACCTGCCGCGGCCGCCGTCACGCTCGACGTCGGACGTCGGTTCCCAACGACACCTCGACATCAACAGGAGATCCCATGAAGACTCTCATCGTCAGCAGTATCGCCGCCCTGCTCGTTGCCGGCAGCGCCGTCGCGCAGCCGTCGTCGCGCGCGCTGCCCAATAGCCCGCTGAACAACAGCACGCAGGTTGCGAGCAGCGGCACGCAGCCGTGCCGGCAGGAGCTGAAACAGCAGCGCCAGGATATCCAGCGTCTGATCGACCGTCTCGAGGGCGGCGAGAAGCTGGATCCGGCTCAGCTCGAACGCGCCCTGCGCGACGCAAACCGCTAGCTGACGCGCCGCCGAGATCGGTGTGCAGCTGCTCGCCACCACACAACGGCAGCGCCGACACAGGTCGGCGCTGCCGTCGCCACGGATGCTGGCCCCAAGTCCGCTCCGGGCCGCTCAGTGCGCGATATCAGCGCGTTGGGCCAGCAACACTGGCGCGCCGGGTATCTCCTCGGCGCGCCGAGCACAGTCGGCGAGAGCGGCACGAGCGTTGCGCAGCTCCGAGAGCGCCCCGCTCTGGTCGCCACTGGTCAGCAATCCCTGCGCACGGACGAGATGTTCGACGTACTCCGGGCATTCCTGGGCGACGGACCCGTGCGACGGCCCTGCCACCAGCAAGAATGATCCCACCAGCACCAAGAGTGCTGTCGTTCGTAACGCCACTTTCACCTCGCGAGTCGGAAAGGCAGCAACCGCAGTGCCACGACCCGGCGGCCTCAATCGGTCAACTCTGCCGGCGCGTAGTCGTGCCCGCGCTGCCTAACGAACGAGCAGTGCTCTGCCCATGGCCTGGGCACGGCACTGGATCAGCGCTCACCACCATCACCACTGAGTGCCAACGCGGCGCTCCCACCAACTACATGGGAGAAAAAGACATGTCTCTGAAGGGAACTGCGAGACTCCTCACCAAACTGGCCGTGGCTCTGGTCGTCACGGCGGTCGTGGCCGCTTCGGCGCAGGCCGACACGGTTACCGATGACAACGTCGCTGCGATGATGCAGGCGGCCAAGACCCCGGCCGACTACCAAGCCTTGGCCACATACTTCGCCGAGAAGTCGAAGGACGCCACGGCCAACGCCACCCGACATCAGATCATGATCGACTCCCTCGGCCACGGCACCGGCAGGGCGCAGCAGACGTGGGCGCCGCACTGCATGAAGCTGATCAAGTCCTTCAAGGAGCAGGCAGTGGAGTACGACACCATGGCGAGCGCCTACGCGAAGCTGGCGGCCGGCTCCGCGCCGGCGATGCCGGACATGGAACATTCGCAGGACACGCAGCACTGAACGACACAGCGCGGCGAACGGCAGTGGCCCGCGCTGCTCCCGAATCGTCAAAATGGAGGAAGAATGACTGCACCAGCACGGTATCTCGGACACCTCACCCGCGGCCTGCTCTTCATCACCGCACTGACGACCGGCGTCGTCGCGCTCGGCAACGCGGCGCGCGCCGACACGGTCACAGACGACAATGCGATGGCGATGATGGAGGGCGCCAAAACGTCAGCCGACTTCCAGGCGCTGGCGACGTACTACAGGGGCAAGGCGACGCAGGCTAAGGCAGCTGCGCAGCGACACAAGTCTATGCAGGCCGCGATCGGCCAGGGTCCGGGCAAGCCGCCGTACAACTGGACGGCGCATTGTCGGCGTCTCATCCGACTGTCGCAGGATCAAGCGGCCGACTACACGGCGATGGCGGCGGCCTACGAGAAGCTCGCTGCAGAGGGCGCCAAGCCCATGGGCACCAAACCCATGGGCTCGATGAACTGAGGTTCGAGGTCTTGCGACACTGCGGACAGCCGCCTGAGCTTCACATACGCGGCGCTCAGGCGGCGTTCACGGCGGGCCGGGGGCCGACTCAGGGTCCGCATCGCCGGGAGAGCACGCCGGCAACGTCAGGATGACGGCGCAGCCGCCGCTCGGTGGACTGGAGACGATCAGGTCGCCGCCGTGGGCGCGGGCGATGGCGCGCGCGATGGTGAGTCCGAGGCCGCTGCCGGCGCCGCGCGCGCCGCGGCCGCGATGGAACGGCGCGAAGACGGCCTCGGCTTCGTCGGCGGCAATGCCGGCGCCGGCGTCGCTGACCACGACGCGTACTTGACCCGCGGTGGTCTGGGCGACGACGGCGATGCGGCCGCCGCGCGGGCTGTGGCGCAGCGCGTTGTCGAGCAGGTTGGCGACTAACCGGTACAGGTCGGTGGGCATGCCGCCGACGGACAGCGGCGCGGCCGCCGTCACCTCGATGGCGATGGCGCCCGCGGCGGCGCTGGGCGCGTACGCCTCGGCGAGCGCCTGCACCAGCTCGGCGACGTCGACCACCTCCCGCGGTGCGGTGGCCGGCGCCGCTTCGAGGCGCGCCAGGGTCAGTAGGTCTTCGGCGCCCTGCGTCAGCCGCTCACTGGCGGCGAGTGCATCGCCCAGCGCCTCGCGATACTCGTCCGCCGAACGATCGCGCGCCAACGCCACCTCGAGGCCGACGCGCAGCGCGCTGAGCGGCGTGCGCAGCTCGTGCGCTGCGTCGGCGGCGAAGCGCCGCGTCTGTGCCAGCGCCACGGCCAGCCGTTCGAGCAGGCGGTTGACGCCGATGACCATGCGCCCCACCTCGTCGCTGCGATGCTCGACCGGAAGGCGGGCGGAGAGCTGATCCGGGCCGATCGCCTCGAGTCGCCGCGCAGTATCGGCCAACGGCCGCAGCGCGCGGCCGACGACGATCCACAGTCCCAGCGCGATGAGCAGCCACGCGGCGGGGATGCCGACGGCGAGCAGGGTGGTGAGCCGTTGCGTGGCACGCTGCGCCGCGCTGAGCGGCACGCTGATCTCGATGGTCAGCGGATCGGCGGTGGAGCCGGCGGCGTAGCGGATGCCGCGCACGCTGTCCGGCGGCGCCGCCGGCGCGCGCGCGGCGCCCGGCGGCGCCTCGGCGACAACCGCGTCGCCGCGCCGCACGACGATGCGCTTGCCGGCGCCGAGATCGGTCTCGGCGGCGATGCGCCCGAGCAGCGCCGGCAGGCCGGCGCCGGCGTTCGGCTGCTGCAGCAGCGCCGCCAGGGTGTCGGCTTCCTCGGCCAGCCCGACGTCGAGGTCGCGAACCAGGCGTGCGCCGAAGCTTTCCACCAGCAGCCAGCCGGCGAGCCCCGACAGCGGCACGAGCAGCGCCAGCACGCCGCCGACGACGCGCAGGCGCAGTGACGACCTCACGCGTCCTCCGCCGCGCGCAGCACGTAGCCGGCGCCGCGCACGGTGTGCAGCAGCCGCGGCGCGCCGTCGGCCTCCAGCTTCTTGCGCAGGCGGTTGACGAACACCTCGACGAGGTTGGAGAGCGAGTCGTGCGACGCACCCCAGACGTGATCGGTGAGCGTGGCGCGGCTGACCACGTCGCCGGCGTGGCGCATGAGGATTTCGAGGATGGCGAGCTCGCGCGCCGTCAGCTCGAGACGGCGCCCGCCGCGCTGCACGCGCCGGGTGCGCATGTCGAGCTCGAGGTCGGCGACCTGCAGCACCAGCAGCTCGCGCCGGGCGCCGCGGCGGCGCAGCGCATGGGCGCGCGCCAACAGCTCGCCGAAGACGAACGGCTTGCCGAGGTAGTCGTCGGCGCCGGCGTTGAGGCCGGCGATGCGCTCTTCGACGGCGCCGCGCGCGGTGAGCACCAGCACCGGCGTGTCGAGGTGGGCGGCGCGCAGGCGGCGCAGCAG
>JANRJF010000292.1:0-17572 GCA_033764095.1 Deltaproteobacteria bacterium
TGTCGCGCACCAGCTTCTCCTCCGGCTCGAGCAGGTCTTCGATGTCGTAGTAGTCGGCCCCGGTGAATGTCGGCTCGTGCATGTCCTCCGCCCTCGCACGACGGCGCCGCTTGTACAAACCACCCGCGGCGGCACGGCGGACGCGCCCAGAAAGCCCATAGAACCGCGCCGCCATCGGCCTAGACTTTCCGGCGCGATGGACGGTACCGCGGTTCGGCGATTCCCCTGGCGCGGCGACCGGCGGCCGCCGCGCGCCCGCCAGTGGTGGTTGCTCGGCTGGCTGCTCGGCGGGCTGGCCCTCGCGCTGATCCTCGCCGTCGGCACGGCGCGGCGCGACGACGCTCCGGCGTTGCAGCCGCCGCGCCCGCACGGCGCGCTCGGCGGCCTGCGGCCGCTCGGCACGCCGCCGCAGACCGCGCAGGTGGTCACCGTCGGGCTGTTGCCCACCACCGTGTACGACCTCAACGTCGAGGCGAACACCTACTACATCGACGCCTATCTGTGGCTGCGCTGGCGCGGCGACGGCGAGCCGATGCGCTCGCTGGAATTCGTCAACGCGGTCGAGGACTGGGGGGCGGTCGCCGACGAGGAAGTACGGCAGGGCGCCCACGTGCTCGCCGACGGCAGCCACTACGAGGGGGTGCACATCGAGGGCCGCTTCTTCCAGGCGTTCGACCTCAGCGACTTCCCACTCGACCGGCATCGGCTGACCGTCCTCATCGAGGACCGCCTGCGCACCGTCGATCAGATCGTCTACCTGCCCGATCTGGCGGAGTCGGGCATCGGCGATACGGTCCGCATTCCCGGCTGGGACATCGTCGGCTGGCAGGCCGAGCCGCTGGTGCACGTCTACGACAGCAACTTCGGCGAGTCCGACGCCGCCACCACCGCCTACGCCAGCTACCGCTACGAGCTGACCATCGTGCGACCGCTCAACTACTTCGTCTGGAAGTTGCTCCTGCCGCTGCTGATCGTCCTCGGCATCAACTGGACGACCTTGTGCTTCGACCCCCGCCAGGTCGAAGTGCGCTCCGCCCTGCCGGCGTCGGCGCTGCTGGCCGCGGTCTTCCTGCAACAGTCGTATTCCAACGCGCTGCCCGAGGTCGGCTACCTGGTCCTGCTCGACAAGATCTACGTGCTCGCCTACGCGGCACTGGTCGTCACCCTGGTGCGGGTGATCTGGGTGGCGCGGCACGCCGCCGCGCACGCCGCCGACGACTACCGGCGTGCCCGGCAGCATGACCGTCTCGTGCTCGGCGCGCAGGTGGCCGCGTTCGCGCTCGGCTGCGGCGCCCTGGTGCTGCTGCGCTGACGCCGCCGGCGCCGGGCGCGGGACTTGCGCTCCGCGCGCGACCCGCCCAATCGTGCGGGCGATGTCCCGCCAGCCGCACGCCGAGATGCTGCGCGAGCCCGCCGCGACGGCCGATGCTCCCCCTGGCTGGGCCCGTGCGCTGCTCCAGTGGGGGGTGCCGCTGCTCACCTGGCTGGCGGCGCTGGCACTGACCTGGCGCGGCCGGCGGGCGGGAGCGACGCTGCAGCCGCCGCAGGCGCCGATCACGTTCTACGTCCCGGCACTCGGCTTCCTCCTGCTCGGCTGCCTGCCCAGCCTGTTCGCGGCCCGCGCGCATCGGCACCGGCCGCACTGGCTGTCGCGCACCACGCTGCTGGCGCTCACCGCCGCCGTGCTGACCGTCGCCGTCGGTCTGCGGCTGTGGCGGGTCGCCGACTGGCCGCCGCCCGGCATCGGCTTCGAGGAGTTCCAGCTCGGCGGCCGCGCCGAAGGTCTCGGCTCGCCATACGAGAGCCTGCTCGCCATCTACAACCTGCCCGGCGAACACGCGCTCACCGCCTGGGCGACCGCCCTGTCCTTCGCGACGTTCGACCAGGGATTCGTCCAGCTGCGCCTGCCGTACATCCTCGCCGGCCTCGTCGCGCCGTTCTTGCTGTTGGCGGTCTGCCGCCGACTGGTCGCCTGGGAGTCGGCGCTGTTCGCCGTCGCCCTGTTCGCCGTCGCCTGGTGGCCGATCGCCGCCAGCCGCGCCGCCGACGAGATCTTCTTCCCGATGTGGGTCGAGCTGCTGCTGCTCTGGGCGCTGATCGAGCTGGAGGACAACGGTCGCGCCTGGGCCGGCTTCCTGCTCGCACTGAGCTCCGGCCTGTTGGTGTACGAGTACACCTCGTACCACCTGGCGCTGCCGCTGCTGATCGCCTACCTGGTCGCCCGCCTGGCGGCGTTCGGCGTGCGCACCGCGCGCCGCACCGATCCCGGCGCCCGGCGCGACGCGCTGGCGCGCGCCTGGCGCACCTACGGCGCCGCCGCGGTGACCATGCTGCTGGTGTGGTTCATCCTCGCCAACCTCCAGCTGTTGCGCGGCGGGCGCGCCGCACACCTGTTCGCCGGCGGCGCGGCGCAGCACGCCGAGGACGCGGGGACGCTGCTCACCGCGCTGGCGACGCCACGCCAGCTGCCGGCCTTCGTCGCCGGCAAGCTGTCGGTGCCGCTGCAGGCCGCCCTGCTTCCCGGCTACGGCGAGCAGTGCCGCTACCTCGGCACCGGCGCCATGCCGCTGTTCGACCCCGCCACGGCGCTCGCCCTCGGCGCGGCGTTCCCGATCACCGCCTGGACCTGGCGGCGCCGCATGCATCTCCTCGCCCTCGTCTTGGCAGTGCTGATCATCACCGGCGCCGCGCTGCTCGCTCCGAACGCCAACCTGCACCGCTACTTCACCGGCCTGCCCGTCTTCTTCCTGTTGATCGCGCTGGCCGCCGACGTCGTCTGGCAGCGCGCCGGCAGCGCGGCGGCACGCTGGGCGGTCCTCGGCGCCTTCGCCGGGCTGGCCGGCTACGCCGCGGCGGTCAACGCACAGCGCCTCGAGCGCGACGTGTTCACCAACCCGACGTACATCGAGTCGTGGCGCTGGCCGCGCACCGAGATCATCCGCTGGATCCGCGCCCAGCCGCGCACCGACGCGTTCTGCGTCGCGCTCGGCGACGGCGACGGCGACGAGATCCAGGGCGCCTCCCCGCTGTCGCACGAGTATCGCTTCCTCACCCGCGGCTGGGAGATCAGCGCGGCGGCCACGCTCGACGACTGCCCGCTGCCCGACCCGGCCACCGCCCACCCGGCCGTGCACGTGATCTGGGCGCTGCCGGAATGCCCCGCCGGGCTCGGCGACCGGCTCCGGTCACGCGACGACACGGTCGTCGAGCGTGCGCCCATCGCGCTCCCGGCACGCTTCGAAGCCCGCGTCTTCACCATCCCGGCGACGCTATGAGAGCGGCGCCCCGCCCCACGGAGGACACAGTCCCATGACCATTCGCGCCATCGCCCTGTTGGTGTCCCTCTGCTCGGTGACCGGTTGCAGCCTCATCGCACCGACCGACCCACCGCGCTCGCGCCCGACCGGCAAGCCGGCGGTGATCAGCCCCAAGCCGCCCAGCGCGCCGCCCGCCGCGCGCGTCGGCCTGCCACAGCTGGGGCTCGGCGCCGCCAGCGGCGCCGCCGGGCAGACGGTGACGGTCAGCGCCACGCTGCGCACCGGATCGGTGGCGCTGGCCGGCACGCAGAACGACATCGAGTTCGACCCCGGCCAGATCGCCATCGCCGCCAAGCCCAACGGCAAGCCCGACTGCGCCGCCAACCCGGCGCTCGGCAAGGAGGGCACCGCCTTCAGCTTCCTGCCCGCCGGCTGTCAGAAGGGCGGCACGTGCAGCAGCGTGCGTGCGCTGGTGCTGTCGCTGAGCAACGTCGACCCGATCCCCGACGGCGCAGTGCTCTACACGTGCCGGGTCCGCATCGCCGCCGGCGCCGCGCCCGGCGCCCACCCGCTGTCGATCATGCGCGTCGGCTTCAGCTCGCCGAACGGACAAGCGGTGCACGGCGCGGGCGAGAACGGGCGCGTCATGGTGCAGTGAGGCTCCCAGCGCGCGTCTCTCGTCGTGATCGGGGCAGCGACGATGCGATGCCGCAGTCGCGGCTGCTCCGCGGCGCCGCGTACAAACGTCGCGACGCAAGCGCTACCGCTCGGCTGCCGGCCGCGGTAGTCGGCGGGCGATGAGCGACCAGCACTGGGCGACCAAGGCCATCGACGACACGGCGCTCGCCGCGCTGCGCGCCGGGCTGCCGCCGTCGGCGCTGTGGTCGCTGCTGCTCGACGTGCTGCAGGCGCGCGCCGCGGCGCGCATGCCCGCCGACCTGCTGCGGCAGTGGGAGCGCGACGGCTTCGTGCAGCCGGCGCCGATCGACCAGCGCACGCTGGTGGCGCTCGACGGCCATCTGCTGGCCGCCGCGGCGGACTTCGAGGCGCTCGCACTGGCGCCGCTGGCGCCGCTCGGCAGCTGCGCGCAGGTCGGCCCGACCAGCCAGCACAAGATCGTCTCCGCCCTGCGCGGCACCGAGGTGGTCTCCGATCCGACCAACGTCCTGGCGTTGGAGTGCGCGCGCCGCCTGCGCCGCGACCCCGACCAGATCGTTCGCCTCACCACCTGCCACCGCTGCGTACGCACCCAGCCCTTCCCCAGGCAGCCCGGCTTCGCGCCGCACTTCTCGATCTTCGCGCTGGCCAGCGGCGCGCGCGAGCGGCCCGAGCATGGCTTCAGCGCCGCGGCGCTCGCCGAGCACATCGCCGTGCACCGCGCCGGACTCGATCGCCTCGAGCGCCACGGCTACCGCTTCCCGGCCCGCCGCCTCACCCTGCTCGCCACCGCGGCGCGCGGCGCACTCGCCGACCGCGTCGCCGCGCTGGTCGCCGACATCCCCATCGAGCGCGCCGCGCTGACCCACCCGTACTACGACGGCCTGCGCTTCCAGATCAGCGCCCGCGACCCGGGCGGCACCGACGTCCCGCTGATCGACGGCGGCGTCTTCGACTGGCTCGCCCGCCTCGCCTCCAACCGGCGCCTGGTGCTGGTCGCCAGCGGCATGGGCGCCCAGCTCGCCGCCTACCGCTTCCGCACCGCCGGAAGTATGGAGACCCCATGAGCGAACATCCCAATCCGAGCAATCGCGTCGTCTGGTTCGACATCCCGGTCGCCGACCTCGATCGCGCCGCCGAGTTCTACGCCGCCGTGCTCGCGATCGCGGTGCACAAGGAGGAGGCCCCCGGCGGTGCCTTCGGCGTGCTGGCGCACGACAACAGCGTCGGCGGCTGCCTGGTCGTCGCGCCGGCGCAGATCAGCGCGAGCGGCGGCGTGCTCGTCTATCTCAACGCCGACGGCCGCCTGCGCGCCGCGGTCGCCGAGCTCGAGCGCCGCGGCGGCAGGGTTCTGGAACCCATCCATGCAATCGGCCCGCACGGCTTCTGCGCCATCGCGCTCGACAGCGAAGGCAACCGCATCGCGCTGCACTCGAACCGCGACGCGTGAGGCGCGAGGCTCGCCACCCCACCGATCCGCACGCGACTGCCGGCGGCGCCAACCGGCTCAGGCGCGCCGGGCCATGGCGAAGCAAACCACGGCGCCGCTCAGCTCGATGCCGGCCAGGAACCAGCCGAACGGCGGCGGCGCGCCGTCGAGCAGCACGCCGAGCAGGCGGCCGGAGACCATGCCGGTGAACAGGACGGCGGCGGCGAACAGCCCGGGGCGGACGCGATCCGCGCGCTGGCTGGCGAGCAGCAGCAGCAGGCCGACGGCGACCTCCATGCCGCCGTAGATGGCGCGCACGTCGCCGCGCGCCAGCGGCGTGGCGACGGCGATGTCGACGCTCTGCATCATCGCCGCCGGCGCGAGCAGGAAGGCGACGCCGATGGCGAGCACGACGGTGCCGCTGAGGATCAACACCGCACGCGGAAGAGTCATGACGAGGCCTCCGTTCGGACGACGCGCATGGTGCCGCTGGCGGTGGCGACGACCGCGCCGCTGGCGTCGCGCAGCTCCGCCTCGGCAAAGATGATGGATCGACCGCGGCGCCGCACGCGACCGTGACCGCGCAACTCGCCCGGCGCGGCCGCGCGCAGGAACGAGACGCTCATCGACAGCGTCATCACCGACGCCGGCGGCGGCAGGATCGCCACCGCGGCGCAGCCCAGGGTCGAGTCGAGCATCGCCGCCAACAGCCCACCCTGCACGTTGCCCATGCGGTTGCGGAACTGCCTGGTCGCGGTGAAGCCGAGCTCGACCACGCCGCGCTCGCGGTCGGCGGCGAGCACCGTGCGGCCCAGCAACGCCGCGGCGGGCGGCGTCACCGCAAGCGGATCGCCGGCGCTCATCAGCTCGGCGCGCGCAGGTGCCACGCCTTCGGCTGCAGGAAGGCGCGGATGCCGTGCGTGGACAACGTGAGCCCGACGCCGGAGTGTCCGCGCCCCGACCACGGCAGGCGCGGGCTGACGCGGTCGCAGCAGTTCCAGTACGCCGAGCCGACCGGCAGCCCGGCGAGCAGCCGCTCGGCGCGGGCCTGATCCGGCGTGTAGACGCCAGCCGTCAACCCGTATGGCGTGTCGCGCATCAACGCCGCCGCCTCGCCGTCGTCGCCGACCACCTGGATGCCGATCAGCGGGCCGAACGACTCGTCGCGCATGACGGTCATCGCGTGGTGGACGTCGCTGAGCACGGTGGGCGCGAACCAGTTGCCTGCACCCGTCAGGCGGCCACCGCCGGTGAGCACCCGCGCGCCGCGCGTGGTCGCGTCGGCCACCTGCGCCTCCAGCAGCGCGACCTGCGCGGCGCGCGCCAGCGGGCCGATGTAGGTCTGCGGGTCGCGCGGGTCGCCGACGCGGAACCCCCGCACCTGGCCGACGAAGGCGTCGATGAACTGCGGCGCGACCGCGCGGTGGACGTAGATGCGCTCGACCGCACAGCAGCTCTGCCCGGTGTTGTAGAAGGCGCCATCGGCGACCGCGGCGGCCACCGCCTCGACCGGGGCATCGTCGCAGACGTACACCGGATCCTTGCCGCCGAGCTCGAGCTGCAGGCGGATCAGGCGCTCGGCGGTGGCGCGCGCGATGCGCACACCAGTGGGGTACGAGCCGGTGAAGTAGACGCCGTCCACCGGCGCCGCGACCAGCGCCGCGCCGACCGCGCCATCGCCGACCACCGCCTGGACGACGGCGGCCGGCACGCCGGCGGCGTGCAGCCGCTCGACGATGGCCAGACCGGTGCGGCTGGCGAATTCGGACGGCTTGTAGAGCACCGCGTTGCCGGTCAGCAGCGCCGGCGCCAGCACGTTGAGGCCGACGAAGTACGGGTAGTTCCACGCCGAGACGTTCGCCACCACGCCGAGCGGCTCCCAGCCGATGCGCTCGACCATGGCGCCGTCGTCGAACACCACCTCGTCGGCGCACACCGCCGCGACCTGGGCGAGGAAGAATTCGAGCCGCCCGCCGGTGGCGGCGATCTCCGAGCGCGCCTGCGCGATCGGCTTGCCCATCTCCTCGCTCAACGTCTGCGCCAGCGGCTCGAGGTCGGCCGCCAGCCGCTCGCGGAAGCGCGCCAGCGTCGCGCAGCGCTCCGCCAGCGGCGTCGCCGCCCACCCCGGCTGCGCCGCCCGCGCCGTTGCCAGCTTCGCGGCGATCGTCGCCGGCGTATCGGTCGGCAGCGAGGCGATCGCCGCGCCGGTGGCGGGATTGGTGATAGTCAGCATCGACGCAGGGAAACCACAGATCAGAAAGAAAAAGAACTTCACCACAGAGACACGGAGGCACGGAGAAAGGACTGAGGGAGCCGATCAGGATCCTAGACTCAGGATTTTCCTCTCCGTGTCTCGGTGTCTCTGTGGTGAAGCTCTTGGTGCTCGCCATCTTCGTTCTGTCGCCAGCGCGCGCCCACCGTCGTCGGGGCGGTGGAGATCGGGAACTCCAGCAGGCGGCACTCGATGGCGCCGTTCCACAGCGGCGTGCGGCGCGCTGGGCGCAGGCCGATCTGCTTGGCGAGCGGGGCGCTGCCGGTGAGGACGAACGCCGTCCAACCGAGGAAGCGGCGGCGCAGCACGTCACCGAGCTGGGCGTACAGCGGTGCCAGCGCGCCCTCGTCGCCGAGGCGCACGCCGTACGGCGGGTTGGTCACCACCACGCCGGCCGCACCGGCCGGCGGCGCGCAATCGGCGAGCGGCGTGCGCGAGAAGCGCACACGGCCGGCCAGGCCGGCGCGCTGCGCGCTGCTCTCGGCGGCGCGAATGGCGCCGCCGTCGGCATCGCAGCCGATGATCGCGGCGCGGCGCTTGCCGGCGGCGCGCCCACGCTCGTCGGCCTCGTGCCGCAGCCGCTGCCAGAGCGCCGCGTCGTGTCCCGCCCAGCCGACGCAGCCGAGGTGGGCGCGGCGCAGCCCCGGGGCCACGTCGGCGGCGATCATCGCCGCCTCCAGCGCCAGCGTGCCGGACCCGCACATCGGGTCCATGAGCGGCTGGCGCGCCGCGGCGCGCGCCGGCCAGTCGGCCAGCAGCAGGACGGCGGCGGCGAGGCTCTCCTTCAGCGGCGCCGGCGCGCCGCGGCCACGATAGCCGCGTTGGTGCTGGGCGCTGCCGGAGAGGTCGAGGCTCACCGTCGCCCGGTCGCGCTGCAGGTGGACGTTCATCCGCACGTCGGGCCGTTCGACGTCGACGTCCGGCCGCGCCCCGCGCCGCGCCCGCAGCCGATCGACGATCGCGTCCTTGGTCTTCAGCGCCGCGTAGTGCGAGTGCGCGATCGCCGATTGCGTCGTGGTCGCGTCGACCGCGATGGTGCGCTTCGGCGCCACGTGCGCCGTCCAGTCGATCGCCGCGACGCCGTCGTACAAGGCCGCCGGCGTCGCCGCCGCGAAGCTCGCCAGCGGCAGCAGCACGCGGCTGGCGACGCGCGACCACAGCACGGCGCGATACGCGACCTCCAGCTCGCCCTCGAAGGCAACACCAGCGCGGGTCGGCTCCAGCCAGGTCGCGCCGCAGGAAACCAATTCATCGGCGACCAGCGGCTCGAGCCCTTTGGCGCAGGTGGCAAAGAAACGCATCCTGCTCACTCAACGCAGAGACGCAGAGACACAGAGGGCGCCGAGATGAAAGATTCGAATGACGGACACGAGAGCCTCTACCGACGCCTCTTCTCTGTGGACTCTGCGCCTCTGCGTCTCTGCGTTGATGCCTTGGGCACCTTCGCCTCCGCCCGCGAGGACACGCGCCCGTCGCTCTGCAGCAATTCGATCTCCTCCGTTGAAACCACCCGCCAGCAGCCTTCCGGCAGGTCGCCGAGGCGCAGCGGGCCGACGGCGATGCGCTGCAGGTCGGTGACCTCCAGGCCGACCGTGCGGCAGCAGCGGCGGATCTGGTGCTTGCGGCCCTCGACCAGCACGAAGCGCAAGCCCTCGGCGCCGGCGCGGGTGACGCGCATCGGCCGCAGCGCGACGCCGTCGAGTCGCAACGGTCCGTTGAGCTTGCGGATCTGTTCGTCGCGCGGTGCCGGCGTCACCGCCACCAGGTAGGCCTTCTCGACGCCGTTGCCGCCGATGATGCGGCGCGCGACGGTGCCGTCCTGGGTCAGCACCAGCAGGCCGCGGCTGGCGCGGTCGAGCCGCCCGGCAACCGACAGCTCGCGCGCCGCGGCGATGATCTGGTCGCGCTGGGCGCGGTCGATGGCGCCGCGCTGCGTGGCGGCGGTGATCAGCGTCCACGCCGGCGTCTGCCCGGGCTCGGGTTGCGTGCTCACCAGGCCGATCGGCTTGTTGACGATCACCGTCTCGCGCCCGCCGAGCAGCGCCTCGCCGGCGCCGCTGATCTCGATGCGCGCGTCGTCGGCCGCCTTGGCGCCCTGCTGGCGCACCACCTCGCCGTCCACCAGCACGCACCCGGCATCGATCAGCCGCTCCGCCTCGCGCCGGCTACACAATCCCCGTGCCGCCATCAGCTTGGCGACGCGCTGCTGCGAGTCGTCAGCCATGCAGACTCAACGCAGAGACGCGGAGGCGCCGAGAGCGCCGAGGGCATCCTTGTTCTCCGCGATCTCCGCGGCTCTGCGTCCCTGCGTTGAGCATCCCGACTCAATCCGGCAGCGCGCGCGGCCGGCGCGCGGCGAGCGCCGCAGCGATCTCGCTGTGGCGGGCGCGGTCGATGCGATAGCGCGACATGATCACGATGGCGACGATGGCGATCAGCGACAGGCCGGGGCCGTAGAGGAAGGCGAGGCGGTGGACGATATCCTCGGGCACCGTACCGGGCTGGGCGTTGGCGGGGAAGTCGATCAGCGCCAGCGCGCCGCCGGCGATGAACTGGCCGAGGCCCGAGGTCGCTTTCACCGCGAAGATCAGCCCGCCGAAGAAGATGCCTTCCTGGCGCCGGCCGCTCTCCAGCTCGTGCTCGTCGGCGATGTCGGCCATCATCGAGCCCGAGGTGATCAACGAGACCGCCGCGCCGAGCGCCGCGATGAAGCCGACCGCGGCGAGCGACGGGACGTAGTACGGGCTCTCGTTCGCCGGCCACCAGTCGATCATCTTGGCCAGCGGCGGCATCAGGCTGAAGACGCTGAACAGGCTGATGCCGAGCAGGAAGGCGGGCTTCTTCTCGACGCCGCTGAAGGCGGCGATCCACACCACCGTGCCGATCAGCACCCCGGCCATGGCGATCCCCTGCACGATGCCGATGGCGCTCGACGACACCTGCCAGAAGTGGGTCAGGACGTAGAGCCCGAGTCCCTGTTCGATGCCGCGCGTGACGAAGAACAACACCACGCCGAGGAACAGGGCGCGAAACGAGGCGTTGGCCAGCGCGGCGCGCTGGTCGGCGAACAGGCGCCGCAGGCTGAAGCCCTGGTGGTGATCGGCGCGCGGCAGGTGCGGAATGCGCGCGTGCGTCCCGAGCGCCGAGAGCAGGACGCTGAGCGCCGCGGCGATCGCGCAGGCGACGCCGAACCCCGGGTAGGCCGCGCCGTTCAACTGCCCGTCGAGAAACTGCGGCGTCGAGCGGAAGAAGACCCCCCAGCCGACGGCGATGACGAACACCGCGCCGACGAAGCTCATGAAGTTGCGATAGCCGACGATGGTGGTGCGCTCGTGGTAGTCGCTCGACAGCTCGGCACCGAGCGCCATGTGCGGCACCGAGTAGAGCGTCATCGCCAGGCGTAGCAGCACGGTGAAGCCGAGCAGCCAGGCGAACAGCCCCGCCTCGCCGAGGCCGGGCGGCGGCGCGAACAGCAGCACGAAGGTCACCGCCAGCGGAATCACCGACCAGTAGAGGAACGGATGGCGCCGCCCCCAGCGATGGCGGAACTCGTCCGAGTAGGCGCCCATGAATGGATCGCTGATCGCGTCGATCACCGTCGCGGTGCCGAGCGCCACGCCCCCCCAGAAAGCCGAGAGGCCGAGCACCTGATTGTAGTAGAAGAGCAGGAAGATGCCGAAGGCGGTGGTCTTCACCCCGTCGGCCAGCGCGCCGAGGCCGTAGGCGGTCTTGGTGAAGGCGCTCAGTGGTCGCATGGCCGGACGGACTCGGTTATGCCTGCGGCGCAAAGGAGCCGGACATGGAGACCATCTTCGCGAAGATCATCCGCGGCGAGATCCCCTGCCACCGCGTGTACGAGGACGATCGGGTGCTGGCCTTCCTCGACATCGCGCCGCTCAGCGTCGGGCATACGTTGGTCATTCCGAAGGAGATCGCGGTCACCCTGGACCAGCTATCAGACGAATCGGCGGCGGCAATCGGCCGCGTGCTGCCGCGCCTGGCGCGCGCCGTGCTGCGCGCCACCGGCGCGACGGCGTACAACGTGCTGCAGAACAACGGCGTCGCCGCCCACCAGGCGATCATGCATCTGCACTTCCACATCATCCCGAAATACGACGACGGCTCCGGCCTCGGCATCGGCTGGGAACCGCGCTCGCTCGACGAGGCACGGGCGAAGGAGCTGGCGGCGAAGATCGCGGCGGCGGCTTAACCACAAAGGCACGAAGGCACCAAGGCGGCACGAAGGTCTTTGTGCCTTTGTGCCTTTGTGGTGAAGCTCAGTCATCCAAGACGATGACCGTGAGCAGGTCCTGCGCGCCGGCGCCGTGCAGAGCCGGTGAGGCGAAGACCAGGCGGCCGGGGCCGTTCTCCTGCGTCCAGGCGCCGCAGGCGAAGTTCTCGCCGCTGACTTCCTGCTCCAACACGTCGCCGTCGACGTCGCTGGCATCGAGGATGGTGGCGCGCGACACGGCGCTGACCAAGCCGAGCACGGTGGCCTCCCCCGGGCTGTGGCTGGCGCACGGACCCTCGGCGAACGTGATCTCGACCGGCAGCCCCTGACTGCCGAAGCGCGCGTCGGCGCCGATCAGCAGCGCGCCGGCGCCGGAGTCGAGCTGCGACGAGGGGCCGACCTCGATCGGCCCGTTGCAGACGTCGGGATGCGGCGCGCCGGCGGTCTCGACGCTGCCGCCGGCGGCGTCGCAGTCCTCGGCGGTGAAGCCGTCGACGCCCAGCGCACCGAGGTGGTGGTCCTGCGTCGAGCTGACGCCGAGCTCGACGCCGCCGTTGCACGACAGCACGCCGGCGTTCTGCACCGGCACCAGCGGCTTGATGCAGAAGTTGAAGCCGCCGACCGCGACCGACAGGTAGGTCGACGCGCCGACCACCGCCACCGGCGCCAGGCCGCTGTTCGGATCGGGCACGCCGACGGCGAGGTCGAGGAAGCCGCTGAAGCCGCCAAAGCTGCCAGCAGGCACCAGGTCGAGGCGGCTGGTTGCCGGATCGAGGGTGAAGTGGCGCACCCCGAGGCCGGGCGTCGCGGTCGCGGTTGGCGACGCGGTCGGGGTGAAGGTGCGCGTGCTGCTGGCGCTCGGCGTCGGCGTCAACGTGCGGGTCGGCGTGGCGCTGAAGGTCGGCGTGCGGGTCGGCGTGTCGGTGCGGGTCGACGTCGCCGTGCGCGTCACCGTCGCGGTGCGCGTCGGCGTCGGCGTCACCGATGCCGTCGGCGTGCGCGTCGCGGTGAGCGTGAAGCTCGCCGTGCGCGTCGGCGTGCCGCTCTGCGTCGGCGTACCGGTAAGGCTGGCGGTGGCCGGCGGCGTCAGGCTGGCCGACGGCGTCGCAGTCGCGGCGGGCGCGCTGGCCGTCGCCGTAGCGCTGGCGGTGGCTGGCGCAAGCGTGACGGTCGGCGTCGCACTGGCGGTGGGCGGCGGTGCGGTCGCCGTCGCCGTCGCGCTCGGCGGTGACGTGTGGGTTGCGCTGACGGTCGCGGGCGGCGGGCCGGTCGGGCTGGCGGTCGCGCTCGGCGGCATCGCACTGTGCGTCGCGGTCGCGGTCGGCGGCACGGCCGTCGCGCTCGCCGTCGGGCTGGGGCTGACAGTATGGACGAGCGTCGCGGTCGGGCTGCCGGTCGCGGTCGGACTACCGGTCGCGCTGGGGCTCGCCGACGGGCTCGGCGGCGGCGAGTCGGTGGCGGTGGCGAGCGGAGTCTGGCTCGCGGTCGCGGTCGGGCTCGCCGCCGGCGCGCTGGCGGTCGCGGTCGCGTCCGGCGGGGTCGCGGTCGCGCTGGCGGTCGGCGGCGGCGCCTCGGTTGCGGTCGCCGGCGGGCTCGGGCTGGCGGTGGGCTCGACCAGGGTCGCGGTCGGGGTCGCCAGGCAGCCCTGCAGGGCGCTCGCCACTGCCGCGACCAACTCGTTGATGGCGATGCGGCCGTCGGCGTCGAGGTCACCGGCCGGACAGCGCTCGGTGCCGCCGCCGGCGAGGCCGACGTCGACCAGGGTGACGAGCTCCGCGATCAGTACCGCGCCATCGCCGTTGCAGTCGCCGGGGCAGTCGGCGCGCGCCGTCGGCGCCGCAAGCAGCGCCACGGCGCTACACGCCAGCGCGAGCATCCCCCGAGTCACCTGGGCGACTGTGCAGGCTCGCACCGGTTGGGTCAATGCGCCCGGCGCGGCTGGCCGGCGCAGCAAATCCTCAATCGAGGCGCACGGTTTCCAGGAAGCGCGGTACCACCGCCGGCCAGGCGAGGCGCTGCTCGATCGCGGCGCGCAGCGCGTTGGCGGCCTGCGGCTCGCCGTGCACCACGTAGATCATCTCGGGCGGGCGCGGGGCGGCGGCGACCCAGTCGACCAGCTCGCCCTGGTCGGCGTGCACGGAGAACGCCGGCACCGACACCACCTCGGCGCGCACCGGCACGTAGCGGCCGAGCAGCTTCACCTCGGTCGCCCCGTCCAGCAGCGCGCGACCGCGCGTGCCCTCGGCCTGGAAGCCGGGCAGCAGCAGGGTGTTGCGCGCGTTCGGCAGGCGATGGCGGAGGTGGTGCAGGACGCGGCCGCCGACCGCCATGCCGGAGGCCGAGACGATGACGGCCGGGCCGCGCTCGGCGTTGATCGCCTCGGACTCCTGCGGCGTGTGGGCGGCGCGCAGGTCGCCGGGGTCGAAGGGGTCGCCGTCGCCGGCCGGATGCGCCGCGAGGTCGGGCCCGCCGGCAGCGAGCGCGGCGCGGTAGACGTCGAGCGCCGCCAGCGCCATCGGGCTGTCGACGTAGACCGGCATCGCCGGCACGCGGCCGGCGCGCATCAGACGGCGCAGGTGGAAGAGCACGACCTCGGTGCGGTCGACGGCGAACGACGGGATCACCGTCATGCCGCCGCGCGCCGCGGTGCGGCGCAGCGCGTCCTCGAACGCCTGCATCGAGGCCGCGTCCTCGTGGCGGCGGTCGCCGTAGGTCGACTCGACCAGCAGCACGTCGCTCGCCGGCGGCGGCGCCGGGGCGCAGAGCAGCGGATGGCTCGGGCGGCCGAGATCGCCGCTGACGGTGACGCTGCGCGGCCGCGCGCCGTCGAGCTCGACCGTCACGCTGGCGGCGCCGAGAATGTGACCGGCCGGGCGCAGGCGGGCACGGAGGCCGGGGGCCACGTCGACCGGCGTGTCCCACGCCACCGTCCGGAACAGCCCGAGCGCACGTTCGGCGTCCGCCTGGGTGTAGAGCGGCAGCGCCGGGTGGTGCTTCGAGTAGCCGGCGCGGTTGGCGTGCGCCGCGTCCTCCTCCTGCAGGTGGCCGCTGTCGGGCAGCACGATGCGGCACAGCGCCTCGCTGTGGGCGGTGGCGAAGATCGGCCCGCGGAATCCCTGCCGGACCAACGCCGGCAGGTAGCCGCTGTGATCGACATGCGCGTGCGTCAGCAGCACTGCGTCGATGCTGTCCGCGGCGACCGGGAACGGCTGCCAGTTGCGCAAGCGCAGCGGCTTGAGCCCCTGAAAGAGGCCGCAATCGACCAGGACGCGCGCCGCCGGCGTCTCGATCAGGAAGCGGCTGCCGGTCACCGTGCCGGCGGCGCCGAGAAAGCGCAGCAGCGGCGCGGCGCCGGGCGGCGGACGGTCGATGGCCATTGCCGAAGACCCTAGCTTATCGCCTGTCGCTGATCGCCTATCGTCTGAGGATTGGTCCTCAGCTTCCCTCTGTTTCCGGCGAGAGGCGATAAGCGAGCGGCGATATTCGACAGGCGGTCAGCCCACTCAGCCGCCGGCGTGCGTCTTCACCTCGCCGCGCTGCCTGCGGCGGTGGTCTTCCACCTGACGGCGCGCCGCGTCGAACGCATCGCGGATCGCGACGTAGACGTCCTCGTGCGCGTGGCGCGCCGGCGGCCGCCGGTTCACCACCAGATGTGCGCCGGGCAGCGTCAGCTCGACCATGACGTGGAACAACCCGCCCTGGTGATGATGATGTGGCGGCGCCTCGACCACGACGTGGCACTGGGTGATCGACGGGGCGAAGCGGCTGAGGAGCGCGGCGCGCTCGCGCACCCGCTCCTCTACCGCCGGCGACGGCTCCATGTCGCGAAAGGTGATCTGCAGCGGAACCTCCATGGCCGCGCGCCTCAGCCGGCCATCGCGGCGCGGAAGCGCTTGCCGACCGCGGCGGCGGTGCGGCGTGCGTCGGCGAGCATCGCGTCGCCGCCACGCTTGACCTCGCGCCAGGAATCGCCTGCCGCCGCCGACAGGCGCTTGAGCAACTGTCCCGCCTCGCGCTGTTTGGCCTGCAGGGTCTTCAACTGCTGACGGCCCTCGGCGCGCAGGGCGCGGATCCGGCGCCGGGCATCGGCCTCGATGCTCCGCTCGGCGCGCAGCAACCCGGCGCGCAGATCGGCGATCGAGCTGTCGAGATGGGCGACGCCCTGGCGCATCTCGGTCACGGCGGCGCGCACCTCGCGCGGCATGGCGGCGCGACGCGCCGGCTTGGTGGGACGGCGAGCGGACCGACCTCGTTTCCTGACTGGCTTGGCCATCGTTGCCTCCTCTCGTCTGGATGCTGCTCCAAGAACTCGGCCAACCGCACGGCCGCGCCGCCGCGCGCGGCAGCGGCGACGCGCTTCCCAGTTCTGGGAAGCCGGGCGCTCAGAGGCCGAACGGATAGGTCTCCGGGGCGCCGTGCGGCGCCGCAGCGCCGAGCGGCGTGACCGCGCGGCTCTCGTCGAACCAGATGTACTCGTCGAACTGTTCCGGCAGGACGGCCTGGAAATAGTGGCTGGCGAGCTCCGACTCGGGCCGGTAGATGACGCCGATAGCGCGCTCCAGGCGCGCCGCCAGCAGCTCGTCGCGCAGCGCCGGGTGGCGTGGCTCGCGCAGCGGCAACAGGAAGGCGGGCAGCTCGGCGGCGTGGCACAGCCACTCGTAGCTCTCGGCATGTGCCGGACGCACCGCCTTGATCTCCAGCGGGCCGTCCCAGTCGCTCGCCGCCGCCACCGTGCCGTGATCGGTGCCGAAGCCGACCAGGTACGCCTCGGCGCCGAACGCCTCGCGCACCAGTTGGCCGACGTTGAGCTCGCCGCGCGCCCCCATCTCGGTGGCGGCGGCGTTGCCGACGTGCGAGTTGTGCTCCCAGATCACCGCCTTGGCGGACGCGCCGCGGAAGGCGAGCAGCACCTGCAGGGTCTCGAACATGTGCCGGTCGCGCAGGTTCCACGATTCGCGCGAGCCGTAGTACATGGCGCGGTAGTAGCGCTCGGCGGAGGCGACCAGGCGGGCGTTCTGCAGCGCGTCGAGATAGCGCTCGCCGTCGCGCTGCTGGTAGGCGAGGCGGCGGTCGAGCAGGTCGCGCAGGATGGCGATCACCTGCTCCTCGGCGGCGCGGTAGCCGGCGCTCACCACGGCGCGGCCGTAGGCGGCGGGGTCGCCCTGCCACGGCGTCAGGGCGCCGTAGCGCGCGCGGGCGACGCGGGCGGCGTCGGGATCGACGCTGTCGAGGTAGCGCAGCACCGCCGCGATCGAGGTGTAGAGGCTGTAGAGATCGAGCCCGTGGAAGCCGACGCGGCGGGCGGGATCGGTGACCTCGGCATTGTGCGCGTGCAGCCAGCCGGCGAATTGCTCCACCTCGCGGTTGCGCCACATCCAGGTGGGGAAGCGCGTGAAGGCCGGCCACGGCGGCGGCGGCGCGGTGAAGTGGCGCACGTAGTGGTCGACGCGCGCGGCATCCGGCCAGTCGGCCTCGACCGCGACCAGGGTGAAGCCGCGCTGCAGGATGAGCTCGCGGGTGATGCGGGCGCGCATGCGGTAGAACTCGGAGGTGCCGTGCGTCGCCTCGCCGAGGCAGACGACGCGCGCGTCGCCGATGCGGTCGAGCAACGCGTCGAGTCGCGCCGTCTCGATGTCGTCGAGCGGCGCTGCCGCCTCGCGCACCAGCCGCGCGACGCTCGCCGGCCGGCTCGGGCGGGCGGGGCGCGGCGGCGGCGGCGCGGCGGC
>JANRJF010000293.1:0-6113 GCA_033764095.1 Deltaproteobacteria bacterium
GCCGCCGCCGGGCGACAATGCGTAGACGAAGCGCACGTGCGACTGTTCGGCAGCGCGCGCCAGCTCGCCGAAGTGGGCCATCCACTCGGCCGGGTAGGGCTCGCGCCAACGGCTGCGATGGTACGGGTCGAGCTTGGGCGCAAAGACGTAGGTGTCGAGGCCGGCGCGCGGCAGGAAGCGGACGAGATCGAGGCGCGCGGCGAACGCGTAGGGCGGCCCGTAGAAGCCCTCGATGACGCCGTGCATTCCACGTGCGGCGGATGGGTCGTTGCCATTGCCCCCGCAGGCGGCGAGCAAGAGCAGACCGGCGAACATAATCCGCCGCACCACGGCTCGTGCGCGACTACGCATTGGCCACGGATTTCACGGATTTCACGGATATGAAAACTCAGAAGACCAGTATTTCAGATCCTCTATCCGTGAAATCCGTGTAATCCGTGGCGATCTCTGCGCCGCGGGGTCACCCCAGCATGATCATGCCGCCGTCGACCGCGATGCACTGGCCGGTCATGAAGTGCGAGGCCTCGCTGGCGAGGAAGACCATGACCGGCGCCATGTCGTCGTCCGGGTCGCCGAGCTTGCCGCCGAGCGGCACGACGTGCTGCATCGCCATGTCGTGGATGGCGCGCTCCTGGTCGGACATGCGCGACCGCCAGGCGTCGTACATCGGCGTCCAGATCGCCGGCACCACCGAGTTCACCGTGATGCGGTACTTCGCCCACTCCTGCGCGACGGTGCGCGTCCACGCCATCACCGCGCCCTTCGACGCCGCGTAGTGCGCCGAGCCGGCCTGGCCGCGGATGCCGGCGCCGGAGCCGAAGTTGATGATGCGGCCGCCGCGCGCCTTCAGGTGGCGGAAGGCGGCCTGGTTGGTGAGCAGGGTGCCGCGCACGTTGACGTCGAAGACCAGGTTCCACTCGTCGTCGGGGATGTCCTCCGCCGGTGTGCGGCGCTCGACGCCGGCGACGTTGGCAAAGCCGTCGAGTCCGCCGAGCAGGTTGACGGCGCGCTCGACGCTGGCGAACAGCGCGTGGCGATCGGCGATGTCGGTGTGCAGGTAGGTGGCGCCGGCGTCGCGCGCGACGCGCTGGCCGAGCTCGTCGTTGACGTCGAGCGAGACGACGCGCGCCCCTTCGCGGACGTAGGCGCGCACGGTCGCGGCGCCGATGCCGCTGGCGCCGCCGGAGACGATGAACCGCTTGCCGTGCAGCAGCATGCGGCAGGCTCAAACCCGAGCCCCGCGTCCAGGTCAAGCGCCGCGATACGACGCCCGTCGCGGCAGCACGGTTGGGGTTTTCCCGGGGTTTACTGGCGCGCGCCGGCGGTGCTACGCGGCGACTGGGTGTTGGGATGAGCAAGATCTGGGATGCGCTGAAGAAGGCCGAGCTGGAGCGCGAACCGGTGCTGCCCGAGACCGGCGAGCTGCCGGAGCGCCGGTTGCTGACGCCGAAGCAGCGGCTGGCGGTCGACGCGCTGCTGAGCTCGGCGAGCCGCGCCGCCGCCGCCACTGCGTGCGGCGTCAGCGAGCGGACGCTGCTGCGCTGGATCAAGCTGCCGGCCTTCGCCGCCGCCTACCAGGCGGCCGGTCGCGCCCAGTTCACCGACGCCCAGGCGCAGCTCAAGGCCGCCAGCCGCGACGCCGCCGAGGTGTTGCGCGGCGCGCTCGGCGACGCCGACGCCGGCGTGCGGGTGCGCGCCGCCGCGGCGATCCTCGATGCCGCCAGCCGCGCCGAGCTGGCCGCGGTGATCCAGGCCGCGGCGCGCAAGAAATAGTCGAAACACGGCCTCTCCGGCCCCGGGGGGGATACATCGGGGAGCGGCATCGCCCGTACTGGCAACGGGCGCCGGTGACGGCGATGCGTCACTTTCCAGCCGCGCGATTTGCTCGATGACGTGCTATAGGCGGCGGCCGACGGTCTGGCGGTGGTGGCACCGGGGTTGCTTCGACAAGCCTCCACAACGGCAAGGAGCATGGAGGCACGCAGGCAGGCGCAGGGGAGAGGCAAGCGGGCGATCGCCGCGCTGCTGCTCGTCGCGCTGTGCGTCCTGATCAGTGCCGCGGCGCGCGCACAGTCGGCGCTCACCGGGTCGGTGCACTACTACACCAACGGTGCGAGCGTCGCCGGCACCTCGCTGCAGTTGAGCGGTATCGGCTCGACCAGCACCACCACCGGCGCCGACGGGGCCTATGCCTTCGCCGACCCGGGCGCCGGCGACTGGCAGATCCAGCCCAGCAAGCTGGGCGACACCAACACCGCGATCAGCGCCCTCGATGCCAGCCAGGTGCTGGAGGCGGTGGTCGGGCTGCGCAGCTTCTCCGACCTGCAGCGCTTTGCCTGCGACGTCACCGGCGACGGGACGGTCAGCGCGCTCGACGCGGCGCGCATCCTCCAGCTCGTCTCCGGCACGCGCGAACGCTTGCCGATCGCCGAGACCTGCGCGTCCGACTGGGCCTTCTTCCCGGATCCGGCCAGCGCCCCCAACCAACGCCTGGTCCCGCCGCAGATGTCGCCGGCGTGCACGATGGGCGGCATTGCCTACGAGCCGCTGGTGCCGCCGATCGCGCAGCAGGACTTTCTCGCCGTCGTCTTCGGCGACTGCACCGGCAACTGGCAACCGGCCGGCGGCAGCCTGCCGACCGAGACGCCGACCGCGCCGCCGCCGCCAAGCGACACGCCGACCAACCTTCCGTCACCCACTCCGGCCGCGCTGGCACCGACCGCCACCGCCGTCCCACCGACGCCGACCGCCGTCCCACCCACGCCGACCGCCGTCCCACCGACGCCGACCGCCGTTCCACCCACACCGACCGCCGTTCCACCGAGCGCGACGGCGACCGCCAGCCCGGTGCCGACGCAGACCCACACGCCGGCCGCGACGCTGACCAACACCCTGGTCCCGACCGTGACCCGTACGCCGACCCGGACCGGGACACCGACCCGCACCAGCACGCCGACCGCCACCGCCAGCCTCACCGCCACTCCGCCGCCGGCCGCCACCGCGACCCGCACGCGCACCTTCACCCCGAGCGCGACCGCCACCAACACCATCACCTCGACGCCGGCCTCGACCGCGACGCGCACGGCAACGCCGACCACCACCGCCAGCCGCACGCAGACGGCGACGCGCACCGCGACCATCACGGCGACGCCGGTCTTCACCGTGTCGTCGACGCCGACCCGCACCGGCACCAAGACGCAGACGCCGACGGCGACGCCGACCGCGACGCCAACGCCGACCCAGACCTGTCAGAGCGGCCTGGCCTGGAACGTCTCGTCACCGGTCACGATCAGCACCCAGACCGGTGGCAACCTGTGGCTGACCCGCACCGTGCCGACCGACGGCGGCTGGGGCGTGTTCTGGCTGCGCAACGACCCCAACACCGGCGCCATCGTGCGCCTCTACTACGCGCACGTCGCCTTCAACGGGCAGATCACCGCCGGGCCGATGGCGATCAAGGACATCCCGCGCATGGACTCGCGCGGCCACTACTACTTCGCCGCCTGGCACACCGATCACTTCGCGGTCCTGACCGCCGAGCGCGAGACGCTCTTCTACCACAGCATGACGCCGGCCGGCGTGCTCAGCGGCCGCCGCTCGGTCGGTCCGCCGCTGTTCATCGACCCGACCTACGACCAGGAGTGCGACGGCGAGATCGACGCCTACCCGGACGGCTTCCAGGGCGTCGTCGAGGGCGAGTGCGCCGGTCACTCCTGCGCCTACGCGTTCCGCCTCGACCAGAACGGCGTGCCGACCACCTCGGTGTTCAACCTGGTGGACTTCGACCTCACGCATCAGTTCTATCCGCACCAGGCCTTCGACGGCAGCGGCTTCACCATCGTCAGCGTCAAGGACATCAAGATCACCGAGGGCGGCCTGCTGTCGAAGTACTGGCCGGTCGGCGGCGTGCTGAGCAGCCACAAGAAGGTGGCGCCGAACAAGGAATATCTCTGGGACGAATTCCCCGACCTGGCCTGGAACGGCAACCACTACGCCGCGCTGTGGACGGAGAACTCGGCGCGCTCGTGGAACGAGCCGTGGCAGATCCACTTCGCCACCTTCCGGCGCACCGCCTCGAGCTCGATCGCGATTGCCGACCGGGTCATCGACATGACCATGCCGAAGACCTTCCATCGCTGGACGACGCAGGTGCACGCGATGAACGGGGACTGGGTGGCGCAGTACACCAGCCGCGCGGCGAGCGGCGCGCTGGTCGCGGTCTACGAACTGCTCGGCAGCGACGCCAACACCGGCCTGGTGCTGGAGCCGTTCGAGCTCAGCGCCGACGCGCTGGGCTCCTCGCCGCACACCGCCCCCGGCCACAGCGGCGTGCTCGGCATCGCGCGCGGCTCCAACCTCGCCAACGGCACCACGGTCGAGTTCTACACGCTGCCGCCGCCGTCCTGTCAGTGAGCCGTCCGGCTCGTCGCCAGCATCGACTCGCCACGGATTTCACGGAGTGCACGGACTCCGCTCTTCCTACGGACGACGTCCAGCCTGATTCGCCGGTAGTCTCCGTGTAATCCGTGTTCTTGATCGAATCCGTGTAATCCGTGGCCTCAGCGCGCTTGCGACGACACGCACCGTTCGACACGCGCGCCGCGATCCGCAACAAGGGCGCGGTGACGGAGGTGGACCCATGCGGTGGATGGTGATCGCGGCGCTGGCGTTGTCGGTGGCCGGCTGCAGCACCAACGAGTTCGAGCCGGTCAAGGCGTCCGAGATCAAGAACGCGGTGGTACTGGAGCAGACCACCTGGGATCTCGGCTGGTCCTACTCGATGCACGGCATGTACATCATGGGCGACGGCACCGTGTGGTCGTTCCAGCAGAGCGGCAATCCCTGGTACCCGGAGAAGCTCAAGCAGGGCCAGATGACCGAGCGCGACATGCTCGCCAAGCACAAGGGCGCTCGGCAGATCGGGACGGTCGATCCCAGCCTGCTGCTCGACATGGCGCAACTGATCCCGCGCGCCAAGAAGGGCCCGATCACCCGCGCCGCCGGCAGCGGCGACGGCGGCGGCACGCTGCGCGTCGCCTACCAGCTCGACCGCGAGGACAACACCTACACCGAGATCATCCTCGACGGCACCGGCGACAAGACCGCCACCAACGACAGCGCCGCCGCCGAGACCCTGCTCAGCTACCTGCAGAACGTGCAGCAGGCGGTAGGGTACCGATGAGCGCCAGGCTGTCAGGCTGTTACGCTGTTAGGCTGTTAGGGGGCAGAAACCAGGCGCGACGTCTCTTCACATCCCTAGCAGCCTAACCGCCTGACAGCGTAACAGCCTCTCCAATGTCTCAGGATCCATTCAGCGAAGTCGCCTCCATCGACTACCCGATCATCGACGCCGACGCGCACGTCTACGAGCCGCCCGACGTCTGGCAGGCGCGGGTGCCGGCGGCGCTGCGCGACCGCGCTCCGAAGCTGATCCACACCCCCGACGGCGAGCGCTGGTCGTTCAACGACGGCGAGCGGCTGCGGCCGATCGGGCTGATGGCGGCGGCCGGCGCCAGCTACCTCGGGTTCCGGCCGTCGGGGCTGACCTACGAGACGATGCGGCGCGGCAACTTCGATCCGGCAGCGCGCCTCGCCGACATGGACGCCGACGGCATCCACGCGCAGCTGCTCTACCCGAGCGTCTGCGAAGAAGGCGCGCGCATGTTCGGCGACGACCGCACCCTGCAGCTCGCCTGCGTGCGCGCCTACAACGAGTGGTCGCAGGAGTTCTGCGCCGCCGGTGAGGGCCGTCTGTTCGGTCACGCGGTGATTCCGGCGACTGGCGTCGCCGACGCGGTGGCGGAGCTGGAGTGGGCCCTGCGCCAGGGCTACCGTGGGGTGCTGATCTCGTCGTTCCCGAACGGCTCGGTCGAGCCCTCGGAGGACGACGACCCGTTCTGGCAGCGCGCCGCCGAGGCCGGCGTGCCGGTGGCGCTGCACATCGGCAGCTTCCACGCCGACGGGCCGGTGAAGCAGCGCCGCTTCGATCCCGCCGCGGTGCTGCCGCGCGCCGCGACCAGCAAGTCGGGCGCGAACACCGTGCCGCTGGTGGCGCGCATCATCTTCTCCGGCCTGCTCGACCGCGTCCCGCGCCTGCGGCTGCTGCTGGTCGA
>JANRJF010000294.1:0-8939 GCA_033764095.1 Deltaproteobacteria bacterium
GCGCTGCTGCGCAGCGGCCAGCTCGAGCCCGCCATCGCCGAGCTGGAGCGCGTCGTCGCGTTGGCGCCCGACACGGTCGAGGCGCAGAGCCAGCTCGGCCGCGCCCGCATCGCCGCCGGCCGTCCGGCCGAGGCGGTGGCGCCGCTCACCGCCGTGGTCAACGCCGCGCCGAGCGATCCCGCCGCGCGCTACAACCTCGCCGTCGCCCTGTCGCGCGCCGGCCGCACCGCCGACGCGATCGCCGAGCTCGACACGGCGCTGCGACTGCAGCCCGACTTCGAGCCCGGCCAGCAGCTGCGCGCTCAGCTACGCGCCGAGACCAAGTGACCACAACGACACGACGGCACAACGACACCGTGCCGGCGGAATCGTGCGAGCTCGCTCAGCCGATTCGGTGCGCCCGCCGGCGTGGGGTCGCTGTGCCGTCGTGTCGTTGTGGTCAACCGCCGCTTCACACGAACTCGCGGCGCGAGAACAACGCGGCGCTGAGCAGCAGCAGCAGGCCGCTGTAGGCGGCGGCGTAGCCGACCACGGCGAGGACGTCGCCGGTCGGTGGCAGGTCGCCGTAGACGATGCGGTCGGCGATGACGAAGCGGTCGAGGCGCGGCAGCGCCCAGTAGAGCGTGTGCGCGACGGCGCGGATGCCGGCGGGGTGATCATCGCCGAGGAAGTAGAGCAGGTAGCTCGACGAGCGGCCGGCGACGAAGGTCGCGGCGGTGAACATGCCGGCCAGCGCCGGGGTGACGACCAGCGAGGAGAAGAACAGCGCCACGGCAATCACCACCATCACCTCCAGCAGCGCCGAGCCGGCGGCGAGCACCAGCCCCCAGTCGAGCGCGCCGGTGAAGCGGGCGAAGGCAAAGACGACGCCGGCCGACATCGCGCCGACGACGACGGCGAGGGTGGCGAAGAGGCCGAGGAACTTGCCGACCAGGAACTGCCAGCGCGCCACCGGTTTGGAGAGGATGTTGACGATGGTCTTCTTGCCGAGCTCCTGGTGCAGCAGATTCACGCCCAGCACGATGGCGATGATGACGCCGAACAGCGAGACGCTGAGCAGGCTGAAGTCCTTCATGTACTTCACCTGGTCGCCGATCGAGGCGGCGCCGAAGACGGCCGAGACGCCGACCATCAGCACGGCGAAGAACAGGATCGAGTAGAGGATCCGATTGCGGATCGCCTCGCGCGCGGTGTTGAGCGCGATCGCCAGCACCTTTCTCATCGCATCCCCTCCTCGATCTCACGCCGCGCCTGCGCCACCACCGCGACGGTGGTCTCGTCCATCGGCACCGGCACCGCGGCGAGCCGATCCAACGTGGCGCGCGCGCCGGCGCGGTCGCCCTGCGCCAGGCGGGCGGCCGCCAGGTTGACCAGCAGCAGCGGATTGTCGGGGTCCGAGTCCAGCCCGGCGCGGAACGACGCTTCCGCCGCGCCGACGTCGCCGCGCCGTTGCTGCAGCAGGCCGATCTGCAAGTGCGCCTTGGTGAACTGGGCATCGCGCGCCAGCGCGTCCTGGTACCAGCCGAGGGCGGCCGCCTCGTCGCCGCGCAGCGCGTAGGCGCGACCGATGCCGAACGCCGCCGCCGCGTAGGGTGGATAGAGGTCGAGCGCGCGCCGGTAGTGCACGATCGCCGCCTCGGTCTCGGCGTGGCGCTCCAGGGCGACGGCGTAGTTGTGGTGTGCCTTGGCGCTCGCCGGCACGGCCGCCACCGTCGCGGCGTAAAGGGTCAGCTCATCGTGCCAGTCGGCATTGCGCACCAGGGTGCGCGCCGCGAACAGCAGCAGCAGCGTCGCGAGCAGCGCGTGCGCCAGGCGGGCGCGCTGCGCGGCCAGGGCGGCGAGCAGCCAGCCGGCCGCCAGGCACCAGCCGACCGACGGCAGGTAGAGCAGGCGCTCGGCCTTGATGGTGCCGATCGGGAAGACCAGGTTGGCGGTCAGCGCCAGCGGAATGGCAATGAACGCCGCCGCGACGGCGAGCTCCGGCGCGCGGCGAACGGCGAGCAGCGCGCCGCCGGCCAGGCCGGCGAGCAGCAGCAGTGCGGCGATGGCGCGCGTGTTCCAGTCGGTCGCCACCGGCACCGCGGCGAGCGAGTAATCGGCCGACAGCCGCAGCGGCGCGGTGAGCAGCGACAGGTAGTCCCACAACACGATCAGCGCGGTGCGCCAGCGCGTCGGCGCGTCGGTGTGCGCGAGCGGATTGTCGAGCGCGCCCGGCGGCACCGGCAGGCCGAGCGAGCCGACCACCAGCAGGCGCAGGCCGAGGTAGGCGAGGCCGACGGCGACGAACGGGGCCAGCGCGGCGAGGCGGCGGACCAGACGGTCGCGTGGCGCGAGGCGCCAGTGCACGACCGCGACCAGTCCGATCACCGTGAAGGCGCTCTCCTTGGCGAGCAGCGCGAGAGCGAAGGCGACGAGCGAGCCCGCGTACCATGCGCGGCGCGCGCCGCCGCGCGCATCGAGGGCGCGTGCGAAGGCCAGCAGGGTGGCGAGGCCGCCGAGCGCGGCGAGCAGCTCGGCGCGGCCGACGATGCCGGTCACCGCCTCGCTGTGGATCGGATGGACGGCAAACAGCGCCGCGGCGGCGAAGGCGGCCCACGGCGCGGCGAGCAGGCGGCGCGCCAGCGCCAGCACCAGCAGGCTGACGGCGAGGTGCAGCGCGATGTTGACGGCGTGGAAGCCGCGTGCGCCGCGGTCGAGGCGCGCGTTGGCGATGTAGGTGAGCATGGTGAGCGGGCGATACAGGGCGCCCGGCTCGTAGGTGGTGGCGAATACCGCCAGCGGCGCGTCGCGTTGGATCTGCGGGTTGTCGCGGATCACGCCGACATCGTCGAAGACGAAGTCGCCGTCGAGGCCGTTGAGGTAGGGCAGCACGGCGAGCATGGCGACCAGGATCGCCGGCAACGCGGCGCGCAGTGCGCCGGCGCGCAGGCGTGCCGCGGAGAGCGCACGTACGTCGGCTAAGGCGGTGCCTGGCGAAGTGCGTGACCGGTGACCGGTCACCGGTGACCGGTTGGGAATCGGTTGCGCAGCAACGGTTGGCATGACGTTGCCCTGGTCAGCATGATCTGGACTGGTCACCGGTCACCGGTCACGCCGTGGCCTAGTCGAGCGCGCGCGTCTGCCCGGCGTGGGCGAGGAAGCGCTCCTCCAGCGACGGGTGCACCGGCACCAGGCTCTCGATGTTGCCGCCGGCATGGCGCACCAGGTCGAGCGCCGGGCCGACGTCCTGCGAGGCGGGCAGGCGCAGGAGCCAGGCGCCGCCGTCGAGCGTCGGCGGGGTGCCGGCGAGCCGCGCCAGGGCGGCGACCGTGTCGGCGCCGACGCCGCTGACCGTCAGCTGGTAGAGATGGGCGCCGCGCGCGCTGCGCAGGTCGACGATCTCGCGCAGCGTACCGCCGACCAGGATGGCGACGCGATCGCACAGCGCCTCGGCGTCGGGCAGGACGTGCGAGGAGAAGATCACCGTCGTGCCGGCGGCGTGCAGCTCGCGCACCAGCTCGCGCATGGCGTGACGGCCGGTCGGGTCGAGGCCGGACATCGGTTCGTCGAGGATCAGCAGCCGCGGCTCGTTGAGGATCGCCTGGGCGATGCCGACGCGCTGCATGGTGCCCTTCGACAGCGAGCGCAGCGCGGCGCGCCGCTTGTGCCCGAGGCGGACGCGCTCGATCACCGCGGCCACGCGCGTGCGCGCCGCGCGGCCGTGCAGACCGTACAGGCTGGCATACAGGCGCAGCGTCTCTTCGACGGTCAGGTAGTCGTAGAAATACGGCTGCTCGGGCAGGAAGCCGATCGCGGCGCGCTCGCGCACGCCAAGCGGGCGGCCGTCGAGCAGGACGCTGCCGGCGCTCGGGCGCAGCAGGCCGAGCAGGCATTTGAACGTGGTCGTCTTGCCGGCGCCGTTCGGTCCGATGAGGCCGAAGATCTCGCCGCGCTCGACGCGCAGGTCGAGGCGGTCGAGCACGCGCAGGCGGCGCATGGTCCAGTTGTGGCGGAAGTCCTTGGTGAGCCCCTGCAGAGTGAGGATGGCGTCGCGCGGAGCGGGGTCGGCGTGCCGCTCGACCGAAGAGGACATCGATGAAATCCCCCCTGGCCCCCCTTTTTCAAAGGGGGGAGCGACGGCCGGCAGGCTCACAGGTCCCTCACCGATTCGCCCTGCTGCGCGCGCTCGCGGATCTTGCTGCGGTGCAGCTTCGACGGCGTACGGCCGCTGCTCGAGCGCGCCGCGCCGCTGGCCGGGTCGAACTCGTAGTGGCCGCCGAACGGATCGCGCGGCACGGCGGCAAGCAGGCCGGCGTCGACCAGGGCCTGGGGCGAGGCCGGCGCGCCGCCGGTGCGGGCGCGATAGGCGGCGCTGGCCTGGTCGAGGCTGGCGAGGTCGGCGGCGAGTTGCGCGTCGCGCAGTTGGTCGGCGATCACCGCGCGTACGTCGCTCGACTCGACGTCGTGCTGCATCTCCTGCAGGAACTCGAGCGTCGCCTCGGGGCCGTACTGATGTGCGGCGAGCACGCTGGCGAGGCGGGCGATCGAGGGATGCGCGTTCGGCAGCGCCATGGCGGTGCGCAGATGTTCGAGGGCGCGGGCGTTGTCGTTCTTGAAGAAGAAGAGGTTGAAGCCGAGGAAGTAGTGCAGCAGCCAGGAATCGGGGAACTGGCGCAGGCCCTTCTCCAGCAGCGCCACGCCGGCGTCGGCCTGATCGGCTTCCCACGGCAGGATGACGCCGGCGAAGCGGTAGACGTGCATGGCGCGCGGATCGAGATCGGTCACCAGGTCGCACATCGCCGCCAGCCACGGATAGGTCCGATCGCTGCGGTAGTGCTCGCCGAAGTAGCTGATGGCGCGGAACCACAGGACGTCGGCCAGCGCGTTCTCCCATCCGAGCGCCATCGGTCGCAGGTATTCCGCCTTGGGCAGGTAGACCGGAGCGTCCTCGCGTTGCGCCGCTTCGGCGGCGCGGTCGATGCGCACGCCGGTGACGGCGATGGCGGTGGCGCAGGCGCCGACCGCGAGCAGCCACGCCGCGCCGCGCGAGATGGGGATCCCCTGCATGGCAGGTCGCAGGTTAGAGGCTACCGGGGGGGTCGTCGACAGCAAATGTGGGCGAAAAAAAGGGGGAGGGCATCGCTGCCCTCCCCCGGTTGCTTCGCGGCGGCGACTTACTGCATGCCGCCCAGCGTGCTGTCGTACGAGAACGTCTTGCCCGAGCCGCTGGTCGAGTTCGACGTGCCGGTGAACGACGGATTCGCGCCCGCCGCGCCGGTCATGGCGATGGCGACGGTATCCGACAGCTGGAAGCCCGGCAGGTTGGTCTCGCACGCCGCGTTGGCGCACGTCACATACGCCTGCGTGGTCGCGAACACCGCCTCCTCGGAGGTCGCGGCATTGCGCAGGTCCGAGTTGGCGCGCGCGTCGAAGCCGCGCTGGCGGTACGAGGCGAACTGCGGGATGGCGATGGCGGCCAGAATGCCGATGATCGCCACGACCACGAGCAGCTCGATCAGCGTGAAGCCCTTCGAATCCTTGAGTGCCTTCATTTCCTCTTTCCCTCCCGGTTGGTTCGGGGCCTGGCCCCTCATTTGGGTATTGTCAGCCGAAGAGAGGAGGGCACCATGCCCTCCTCTCCGCATCGGCTAAGCGACGGTTGCCGTGCTCAGGCATGCCGTCGGCCGTTGCTTACTGCATGCCACCCAGGGTGCTGTTGTAGGAGAAGGTCTTGCCCGAGCCGCTGGTCGAGTTGGACGTACCAGTAAATGACGGATTGGCGCCCGCGGCGCCGGTCATCGCGATGGCGACCGTGTCCGACAGCTGGAAGCCCGGCAGGTTGGTCTCGCAGGCGGCGTTGGCGCAGGTCACGTACGCCTGGTTGGTGGCGAAGACGGCTTCCTCGGAGGTCGCGGCGTTGCGCAGGTCCGAGTTGGCGCGCGCATCGAAGCCGCGCTGCCGGTACGAGGCGAACTGCGGGATGGCGATGGCGGCGAGGATGCCGATGATCGCGACGACGACGAGCAGTTCGATGAGCGTGAAACCCTTGCTGTCCTTGAGAGCCTTCATGGTGTTTTCCTCCTGAGATTCGGTCTGTCCGACCGGGTCATTGGTTGCGTAACGTCACGTGGTGCTCGGCGTGTATGCGCTGCGCGATGCGCCTAGGGCGGAGCATTCGCTCTCTCCATCCGAACCCTCCTTGCGTCCTCCGAATCCTCGTCATCTCGACCGCGTGTGGCCTTTCGAAAATGCAAGGCGTGTACCAAGGGGTGTGCGGGCTGGAGGTGCCAGGCGACACAGCGAAGTGCCGTGGTCGCGCAGTGTCACCACGGGGGGAGAGTGCCGTAGAACGTCACCGGCGGACGCAAGAATCACACTATTCATGACGCTGCTCATGGCTGGATCGGCGTCGGGTCGTCGTAGGCGTCGCTGAGCCCGTACTTCTGCAGGCGGTGACGCAGCGAGCGGTAGTTGATGCCGAGCAGTTCCGCCGCGCGCTTCTTCACACCACCTGCCTGGTCGAGTGCGCGCAGCAGGATGGCCTTCTCGTACGCGGCCAGATCGGCCTCGAGGTCGACCGGTTCGCTCGGCGCCGCGACGCGCGGCGGCGGTGCGGCGTGGCCGTTGGTCGCGCGCGCCTCGATCGCCAGCGGCTGGATGACGTCGATGGTCGCCGCCTGCGGGGTGGCCGGGGCGCGACCCGGCATCTGGCCGGTCAGATACGGCGGCAGATGATCTTCCGCCGCGGTCTCGCCGTCGCACAGCGCGACGGCGTGCTCGACGATGTTCTCCAGCTCGCGGATGTTGCCCGGATAATGATGCTGCAACAGCAGACGACCGGCGCCGACCGAGAAGCGGCTGACGCGGCGGCCGTGCATCTCGGAGAACTGGCGCAGGAAGTGGCGGATGAGCAGCGGGATGTCCTCGCGCCGCTCGCGCAGCGGCGGCAGGTCGATGGTGATGACGTTGAGCCGGTAGAACAGATCCTCGCGGAAGCGGCCGGCTTTCACCTGCGCCGACAGGTCGCGGTTGGTGGCGGCGATGATGCGGACGTCGACCGCGACGTTGGCCTCGCTGCCGACCGGGCGGAAGGTGCGCTCCTGCAGGACGCGCAACAACTTGACCTGCAGGTGCAGCGGCAGCTCGCCGATCTCGTCGAGGAACAGCGTACCGCCGTCGGCGGCGCGGAAGCAGCCCGGCCGATCGGCGACCGCGCCGGTGAAGGCGCCGCGGACGTGCCCGAAGAGCTCGCTCTCGATCAGGTTCTCGGGAATCGCCCCGCAGTTGATCGCCACGAAGCGCTTGTCGCGGCGCGGCCCGCGCGCGTGCATGGCGCGCGCGACGACCTCCTTGCCGGTGCCGCTCTCGCCGGTCACCAGCACGGTGGCGTCGGAGCCGGCCACCCGGTCGATCAGCTCGCGCAGCTTGGCGATCGCCGGGCTGACGCCGTAGAGCCCATCCGGCGCCTCGGCCAGGTCGCCGCCGGCGTCGAGCGCGACGCGCGCCGCCAGCTCCTCGACGTCGGCATCCGGCGGCGTCTCGTCGGTCAGCTCCTTCAACGCGGTGACGTTCTGCAACACGTACAGCGCCCCGATCGGGTGGCCGAAGGTGCTGGCCAGCGGCGCGGCGACGCAGCGCAGATGCCCGGCGCCGCCGTTCTCGTCCGGATGATTGAACTCGACCGGCTCGCTGGCGGCGGAGGACTGCAGGAACGCGAGGCGCGCCGCCGGGGTGAGCTTCAAGGGCGGGAACACCGCGCCGAGGTCGCGCCCGATCAACTCGCCGGGGGCCGCGCCGATCATCTCCCCGGCGGTCGCGTCGGCTGAGGTGATGCGGCCCTCGGGGTCGGTGGTCAAGAGCCCGCTGTGGATGGTGCGCGACAGCGTATCCTGCAGCAGCGCCAGATGGTCGCGTTCGGCCTGCTTCTCGCGCAGCTGGCGCTCGGCGTCGTCGAGCCGGCGGGTCAGCACGCTCGACAGGAACGCGATCATGCCGAAGGTCAGGTTGGTGGTGGCGATGCGCAGCCCGACGTGCAGGTCGAGCGAGGCGCCCGCCTGGGCACTGCCCAGCGTCAGCCCCACCAGCAGCCCGTCATAGGCGATCGCCGCCGCGATCGCGGCGAAGCTGGCGCCCTCGCCGAACAGCAGGCCGGCGGCGTTGATGATCGGCAGGCTGTAGAGGAACGAGAACGGGCTGGCCACGCCGCCGGTCAGGTAGATGACGCCGGTGATCAGCAACACGTCGAAGGCGATCTGCACGAAGGCGAAGCGGCGCAGCCGCTGGGTGTGCACCAGCATAAGCGCCGATACGGCCGAGAACGCGTAGGTCGCGGCGACGGCGAGCAGGATCTGCTGAACCGGGACGTCGTAGCGCTCGCGCGCGCTCTGGAGATACGAGGCCGCGACGATGGCGAAGAAGCACGAGATGACCGCGACGCGGCCGAGCAGAAACCACTTGAGGCGGCCGCGCAGCTCGCTCGCCGCCTGCGGCTCGAGCGTTCCCATCGCGTTCACCCGATGACCGAACCGAGCTTGAAGATCGGCAGATACATCGAGATGACCAGGCCGCCGATGATGATGCCGAGGAAGAGGATGACCAGCGGCTCCATCAGGGTGGTGAGGTTGGCGACCATGTTGTCGACCTCGTCCTCGTAGAACTCGGCGATCTTCTGCAGCATCGCGTCGAGTGCGCCGGTCGACTCGCCGACCGCGATCATCTGGCAGACCATCGGCGGGAACACCTTGCTCTGCACCAGCGGCTCGCTGATCGAGTTGCCCTCGCTGATGCTCAGGCGGGTCGCCAGCACGGCGCGCTCGACCACCTTGTTGCCGGAGGTCTTGGCGGTGATCAGCAGCGCGTCGAGGATCGGCACGCCGGACGACACCAGGGTGCTGAGCGTGCGCGTGAAGCGCGCGATCGACGACTTGCGGATGAGGTCGCCGAACACCGGCGCCTGCAAC
>JANRJF010000295.1:0-4900 GCA_033764095.1 Deltaproteobacteria bacterium
CCCGCCGCGCAGCGGCGGGCGTGCCGCCCGCCGCGGAAGGAGCGCGCCGCGGCGCATGATCTACCTCGACCCCAACGCCAGTGCGCCGCTGCGGCGCGAGGCGGCGGCAGCGATGGCCGAGCTGGCGGCGCGGGCGCCGGGCAATCCATCGAGCGCGCACGCCGCCGGGCGCGCCGCGCGCGCTGCGTTGGAGCAGGCGCGGCGGGTGTTGGCGGCCGCGCTCGGCGTGCGCGCGGGCGAGGTGGTGTTCACCAGCGGCGGCACGGAGAGCAACAACCTGGCGCTGCTCGGCGCGCTGTCCGACCCGCACGGGGCGCATGTGGTGGTGTCGCCGATCGAGCACGCCTCGGTGCTCGGACCGGTGCGCGAGCTGGAGCGGCGCGGCGCCCGCGTCAGCTGGCTGGCGGTGGACGCGGCCGGCCGCATCGATCCCGCCGACGTCGCCGCCGCCTGCGAGCCGGCGACCGCGTTGGTGTCGGTCGGCTGGGCGAACAACGAGATCGGCACCGTGCAGCCGATCGCGGCGATCGCGGCGCAGTGCCGGGCGCGCGGCGTGCTGCTGCACGTCGACGCGGCGCAGGCGCTCGGCAAGCTGCGGCTCGATCTCAGCGACGTCGATCTCTGCTCGCTGTCGGCGCACAAGCTCGGCGGGCCGGTCGGCGTCGGCGCGCTGGTGGTACGGCGCGGCGTCGCGCTGCGGCCGCTGGTCTGGGGCGGTGAACAGGAGCGCGGCGCGCGGCCCGGCACCGAGAATGCCGCCGGCGCGGTCGGCTTTGCCGCGGCGCTGCAGGCCGCGGCGGGCGACGACGCGGCGGCGCTGGGCGCGCGGCGCGATCGGCTGTGGGCGGCGATTGCCGACCTGCCCGGCGTGCGCCGGCACAGCCCGGTCGAGCCGGTGCTCGCCGGCGTGCTCAACGTCAGCCTCGACGGTTTGCGCGGCGAGGCCCTGGTCGCGGGTCTCGATCTGGAGGGCGTCGCGGTGTCGGTGGGGTCGGCCTGTGCGGCCGGGTCGGGCGAGCCGTCGCACGTCCTGCGCGCCATCGGCTGCGACGACGCGACCGCGTCCGGCGCCCTGCGGTTCAGCCTCGGGCCGACCACCACGGCGGCCGACGTCGACGCCGCCGCGGCGGCGCTGCGCCGCGTCGTCGGGCGTATGCGCGGCGTCGCGCCGCGTGCGGCGGTGGGGGGGTGATGGCCGAGCGCGTGGTGGTGGCGATGAGCGGCGGGGTCGACAGCTCGCTGGCGGCGGCGCTGCTGGTCGAGCAGGGCTACGACGTCGTCGGCGTGTCGATGCGGCTGTGGTCCGGTGCCAGCGACAGCGGCTGCTGCTCGCTCGACGACTTCCTCGATGCGCGGCTGGTCGCCGAGCAGCTCGGCATCCCGTTCTACGTCATGGACTTCCGCGCCGAGTTCCAGCGCGCGGTGGTCGACGAGTTCGTCGCCGAGTACGGCCGCGGCCGCACCCCGAACCCGTGCGCCCGCTGCAACCAGTACGTCAAGTTCGCCGGCTTCTGGCAGCGCGCCCGCGAGCTCGGGGCGACGCGGGTGGCGACCGGCCACTACGCGCGCGTCGAGCCGCGCGACGACGGAGCGGCGCTGCTGCGCGGTCGCGACGCGGACAAGGACCAGTCGTACTTCCTCTTCGGCATGGAGCGCGCGGCGCTCGCCCACACGCTCTTCCCGGTCGGCGGGCTGGCCAAGCCGGCGGTGCGCGCCGCCGCCGAGCAGCGCGGCCTGCCGGTGGCGCACAAGCGCGACAGCCAGGAGATCTGCTTCGTGCCCAAGGGCGAGCACGCGGCGTTCGTCGCGGCGCACGGCGGCAGCGCCCCGCGCCCGGGGTTGCTGATCGACGGTGCGGGCCGCGCCCTCGGCCAGCATGATGGGGTGCACCATTTCACCGTCGGCCAGCGCCACGGTCTGGGGCTCGGGGGCGGCGAGCCGCGCTACGTCACCGCGATCGACGCGGCGAGCGGCACGGTGCAGGTCGGCGCTGCGGACGACGTCTTCAGCAGCGGCGTGGTCGCCGACGGGGTCAACTGGCTGGCGCCGATCCCGTCCGCTGGCGCACGCGTGTCGCTGCGCATTCGCTCGCGCTTCGCACCGCAGGCGGCGCGCATCGAGCACGCCGACGCCGGCGGCTTCGTCGTGCGTGCCGAAGCGGGACTGCGGGCGGTGACGCCCGGGCAGGCGGCGGTGCTCTACGACGGCGAACGCGTGCTCGGCGGCGGTTGGATCCGCACGGCGCTGCGCGACACCGCGGCGAACGGGGCAGGGGAGGCGGCGGCATGGACGGCATGAGCGGCGCGCGCAAGTTGCGCGTTGCCTTCGCGACGCTCGGCTGCAAGGTGAACCAATACGACACCGCGACCATGGAAACGGCGCTGCGCGAACGCTGCGAGCTGGTGCCGTTCGCCGCCGGCGCCGACGTCTACGTGGTCAACTCCTGCACGGTCACCGATCGCGCCGACGCGGAGAGTCGGCAGCTGGCGCGCCGCGCGCGGCGGCTGAATCCCGAGGGGCGCGTGGTGCTGACCGGGTGCTTCGCGCAGACCAGTCCACAGCGCGCCGCGCTGCCCGAGGTCGACTACGTGATCGGCGTCGGCCGGCTCCCCGACCTGCTGCGCGCGGTGCTCGACCAGATCCCGGCCGCCGAGGGCCGCATCCTGGTCGACAATCTGCGCAAGGCCGAGCGTGTCACGACGCTCGGCGCCGACGTCTTCGCCGGGCAGACGCGCGCCTTCCTCAAGCTGCAGGAAGGCTGCGATCTGTTCTGCACCTTCTGCATCGTGCCGATGGCGCGCGGCCGCAGCCGCAGCGTGCCGCCGCGCCGCGTGCTGGAGGAGCTGCAGCGCCTCGCCGAGCGCGGATTCCAGGAGGTGGTGCTGACCGGCATCCATCTCGGCGGCTACGGCAAGGATCTCGACACGCCGCTGGGGCTCGCCGACCTGATCGAGATGATCGCCGAGGCGGCGCCGCTGCCGCGCGTGCGGCTCAGCTCGATCGACCCGCCCGAAGTGACGCCGCGCCTGCTGGCGCTGGTGCGCGACCGCGCCGTGCTGTGCGAGCACCTGCACATGCCGGTGCAGGCCGGCGCCGATCCGGTGCTGCGTCGGATGCGGCGGCTGTACGACGCCGGGCTGGTGCGCGAGGTCGCCGCCGAGATCCATCGCACGCTGCCCGGCGCCGGGCTCGGTACCGACGTGATCGCCGGCTTCCCGGGCGAGTCCGACGCCGACTTCGAGGCCACGCTGGGGTTGCTGCAGGCGGCGCGCTTCACCTACCTGCACGTCTTCCCGTACTCGCGCCGCAGCGGCACGACGGCGGCGAAGGCGAGCGACCACCTGGCGGGGGCGACCATCCGGGCGCGCGCCCGCGCCCTGCGTCAGCTCGGCACGGCGCAGCGCCGCGGCTTCGCCGCCGCCCAGGTCGGGCAGCGGTTGGAGGTGCTGGTCGAATCGACGCGCGACCCGGCCAGCGGCCAACTGATCGGCTACAGCCGCAACTACGCGCGCGTGCTGCTCGACGGACCGGACGCGTGGATGAACCGCTGCGTGCCGGTGCGCGCCTTGGCCTGCCGCGACGACCGCGTGCTGGCGGTGGCCGAGACCGCCTCCGATCGCGATGCCCTGGCCGCCGGCTGACGACGTTCAGGCGCTGGAGGAGCGGCTCGGCTACACGTTCCTCGACCGCAGCCTGCTCGACGCGGCGCTGTCGCACTCCTCGGCGCTGCCGAGCGGCGCGCGGCGCGTCGCCGAGCTGCTCGAGTTCCTCGGCGACGCGGTGCTCGACCTGATCGTCGCCGACCTGCTGCTGCGCCACTTTCCCGAGCTCGACGAGGGCGAGCTGTCGAAGCGGCGCGCCATGCTGGTGCGCACGGCGACGCTGGCCACCAAGGCGCGCGGGCTCGGCCTCGACCGCGCCCTGCGCCTCGGCCGCGGCGAGGATCGCAGCGGCGGGCGCGCCAAGGCGTCGATCCTGGCGCACGTCTACGAAGCGGTGCTCGGCGCGGTGTTCCGCGACGGCGGCTTCGCGCGCGTGCGCGCGGTGATCACGCGGCACTTCGCCGAGGACATCGCGCGCGGCGGCACCGCCGGCGCGCCGGACTGGAAGACCCTCCTGCAGGAGCGCACCCAGGCGTCGCGCCGCACCGTGCCCGAGTACCGTCTCGCCGAGGAGAGCGGCCCGGCGCACGCGCGCCGCTTCACCATCGAGGTGTGGGTCGACGGCGCCTGCCGCGCGGTCGGCAGCGGCACCAGCAAACGCGCCGCGGAGCAGGAAGCGGCGCGGGTCGCGCTGGAGAAGATCGAAGGCTGCTAGCCGTTAGGCTGTTCGCGGTCAGGGGAAAGACAACCCCTAAGCGCGTAACAGCCTAACAGCGTAGCAGCCCGATTCTCAGTGCGACGCCTCGATCATGTGCGCGATGGTGAAGAACTCTTCGGTCAGACCGGTCTTGGCACCCTGGTTGAAGTACCAGCCCGGCTCGCCGGGATACTTGGAGCTCGGCAGGGCGGCGCGCGTGGCGTGGCTGAGCTGCATGTCGGCCATGGTGATCGAGTGGGTGAAGGGCATGTCGGAATCGTACTTGTCGCCGTAGCCCGGTGCCGCCTTGTCGCGGAAGCCGAACTGGTTCACCCACACCTTCCAGAGCTGGCCGGCCTTGTCGTAGATGTCGCTGTACGCGATGTAGTACGTCTCCTTGTCGATGAAGAGGACGCGCTTGCCGTAGGCGTACTGCGCCTGCTTCGAGGTGCCCTCGACCACCCACACGTCGCGCGGCTCCCAGTTGTCGCAGTAGATGAAGTCGGCGCCGCCGGGGCAGTACTCGACCGGGAACTTCTCGGCGTGGAAGGTGCCGAGGATCTTCTTCTCACCGAGGAACTTCCACTCGAACCAGGGGATC
>JANRJF010000296.1:0-13102 GCA_033764095.1 Deltaproteobacteria bacterium
CAGCGCGAAGCCACTCACCACCGCGCTGGCGATGCCATCGCGCAGCGGCAGGCGCGCGGCGTCGGCGCGCAGCAGGGCGTCGGCGCTGGCACGGACGCGGGCGCCGGCGAGCATCGCGGCGGCGAAGTCGACGCCGACGGCGCGTGCCCCGGCGTCGCGCACCGCGTCGCACAGGTCGCCGGTGCCGCAGCCGAGATCGACCACCAGGTCGCCGGGCGCCAGGTGCAGCGCCGCCACCGCGCGGCGCCGCCAGCCGCGGTCGAGGTGCAGCGTCAGCAGGCGGTTCATGCGGTCGTAGTGCGGCGCGATGCGGTCGAACATTGCCTCGACCACCGCCGCCTTCTCCTCCGCCGCCGGCAGGGTCATCGCCAGCTCACCTCCAGGCGGCCGGACTCGATCACCTGCACCGCCTGCTGCAGCGCCTCGGCGTCGGGATGCTCGCGCAGGCGCTCGAGCGCGCGGCGCAGCACGGTGCGCTGGAAGTGCTGCGCCACCAGCGTCGTCACCGCCGGCATGACGCGGCGGAAGGTGGCGGCGATCGCCTCCGGGTCGGCGCCGCCGCCGTCGACCTTGCGCACGAAGCGGTCGAACAGCGCGACCGCGTCGTCGGCGATCGACTCGACGTGGCTGGCGTGGCGCAGCGCCAGCTGCATCAGCTCGGGCAGCGGGAAGCCGGCGCCGAGCACCTCGAGCCCGGCGCGCGCCATGCGCAGGTCGCCGTCGCCGTAGCGCGGTTCGCCGTCCACCTGCACCGGCACCAGCAGCCCCGCCGCTTCCAGCGAGGCGAGCAGCGGCTCCGGCACGCCCGACTGCGCCGCCAGCTCGGCCCGCGTCAGCGTCGCGCCGCCGTCCTCGTCCGCCACCGCGGCGAGCAGCGCGGCGCGCTTCGAGCCGCCGCCGGTCATCACCTTCTTCACCACCGCCAGCGGCAGCCCCTCGGCCTGGTGGCGCTTGATGCGCTTCAGCGCGGCGCGGTGGGAATCGTCGTAGACCGCGCGCCGCCCCACCCTTCGCGGCGGCTTCAACAGCCCGCGCGCCTGGTAGAAGCGCACCGTGTCCACCGCCACCCCCGCCGCCCGCGCCAGCTCCTCGACCGAGTATTCCATGTGCAGTCACTCTGAGAGTAATCGCTCACAAGATCAAGCGGGGTGGCGACGCGCGTGTCCGGGTGGTCCGGCCCGCCCAGCCGGCGCGGCGAGGCTGCGCCACCGCGCGGCGTGGCGTCCGCGCCGCCCGCGATGCGGCGGTGTCGCCCCGGCGTCCCCGTCCGCCGGGTGCGCAACCGGGGGGCGGGCACGGCGGCCCGCGCTCCCGCGCGTCAGTTCGAGGCGCGGCCGGCGGTGACCGGCGCGGCGCCGTCGTGCTGGACGATGGCCGTGTCCATCGTCGGCGTGCGGTTGCCTTCGATGGTGATGTTCTGCGGCACGATGAAGCCGCTGATGGCGATGGCGCCGATGAAGCCGGCGAGGATGCCTTCCCACAGGCCGCCGTGTGTGATGCGCGCCTCGACCAGGCCCTCCTGCTCGATGATGTACTGCGGGTAGTCGGAGCGCGTCATCGAGAAGAGGCCCCAGGCGTAGTAGAAGGTCTGGTACTTGCGCGTCACTTCGACCGGGGTGTCGGGCGGCAGCAGGCGGACGCGCTTGGGTAGCGGCGGCGCCTGACCGTGGATGTAGAAGCAGCCGCTCGACGAAGTGCCGAGGGCGATCAGCAGCACCGCGGCGACGAGCTTGTGCCGCATCGGGGACGCGCTCACGGGTTGCCCTCGACGACGATCTGGCGGCGTTGGATGCTGACGATCGAGGTGATCGGATTGGTGAGCATCTCGAACCACGTCTGGTACGTGTAGTAGCGCACTTCGTGCAGATCGTAGCGCTCGATGTCCGACTGCGTCGTGTTGTCGGTGAACTGGCGCCCGCCCCACATCCAGTACCAGACGGTGCGCTGCGAGCGCACCGACGCTTTCTCGTCCTCGCCCATGATGCGCACCGTGCGGCCGGGCGGCGCGACCAGATGTGTGGTGCCGCAGCCGAGCGGAGCGAGCAGCAGCGCCGCGATCAGTATCGCGCGGCGCCGACGGTGCCCACGTCGCGGGGAGGAAAGCTCGGTCACGCCGCCTAGCTAGCCGCGAGTGGTGGTTCCTGCAAGTGCGCGCGGTTGACAGGCGCGGCGGCGCTCCGCATCGCTGCGCCGCATGTCGCGAGGTAGCCGACTGACGCTCGCACGGCGCGTGCCGCTGGTCGCGTTGGCACTCGCCGGGTGCATGTTTCGCGATCTCGACCGCAACCTGCGCGAGTTCAATCGCAACGGTTTTCTGGTCGGCGCGGTGACGGCGCCCGCCGCGCCGGCGGGCGAGACGCCGGCGCCGATCGTCGCGTTCGCCTATCGCGGCACCGGCGCCGACGCCGAGGTGGTCGACTGGTTCATGCTGGCGCGGCCGGGCCCGTACTTTCTGGTCGCGCCGGTCGGCGAATATCGCGTCGCGGCGTTCGAGGATCGCAACCGCAGCAACAGCTACGATCCCGGCGAACCGGCCGGCCTGTTCGACGGCGGCGCGCTGGTCGCGGCGCGGCCGGGCGAGGTGACGCGCGGCCTGCGCATCGCCCTGCGCCGCGACGCGCCGCCGCTGCCGGTGGCGATGACCCTGCCGCCCGGGGCGCAGCCGGGCGTCGACACGCTGCCGACCGCGCGCGTCGGCGAGGTGACGTCGCTCGGCGATGCGCGCTTCTCGGCGGCGTCCGCCGAGATGGGCCTGTGGCGGCCGGTGGACTTTCTGTTCGACGTCGGCGCCGGCATCTACTTGTTGGAGCCGTACGACCCGAAGCGCATCCCGGTGCTGTTCGTGCATGGCGCGGTCGGCCAGCCGAACGACTTCGCCAGCCTGATCGCGTCGCTCGACCGACAGCGCTTTCAACCGTGGGTGGCGTTCTATCCGACCGCGGTGCGGCTGGAGATCCTCGCCGCGGCGCTCGATCGCTGGCTGCAGACGCTGGAGCTGCGCTACGACTTCGAGCGCCTGGCGATCGTCGCGCACAGCATGGGCGGCCTGGTCGTGCGCCGCTACCTCGACCACGCCGCCCCCGGCGGTCACGCCGCGCCGGTCCTCTTCGTCTCCATCTCGACGCCCTGGCAGGGCCATGCCGGTGCTGCGTTCGGGGTCGATCGCGCGCCGGTGGTGGCGCCGTCCTGGTACGACGTCATGCCCGGCAGCCCGTTCCTGGCCGAGGTGCTGCGCAAGCCGTTGCCGTCGGAGGTCGGCTTCGACCTGTTCTTCAGCTACGGCGGCGGCTCGCGCCTGCGCGGCGAGGCCAACGACGGCGTCGTCACCCTCGCCAGTCAGCTCGACGCGCGCGCCCAGGATCAGGCACGGCGTGTGCGCGGCTTCGACGCCAGTCATCGCGGCGTGCTCGACCATCCGCGCGTCGCCGCCGAGCTGTCCAGCGCGCTGCAGGCGTTCGCCGCCGGCGCGCCGCAGTGAGCCGCGCCGCGCTCAGGCCGGCGGCGGCTCGAAGGCGAGCTGGAAGAGCGGCGCACCGGGCAACAGGACGCGCGGCTCGGCGACCGCGACCAGCCGGCCGCTGCGCGGCGCGACGATGTCGATGCGCCGCTCGGTGAGCGGATCGGTGACGCTGCCGAGCATCTCGCCCTGCCGCACCTCCTCGCCCGGCTGGCGCGCGGTGAGGAAGATGCCGCCGGAGCCCTCCGGCACGCGCACCCACTGCGTGGCGTGGAACACCGTCGCCGCCGCGACCGCCGGTTGCGGCGCGATCATGCCGAGGTCGGCGAGGGCGCGGCGCAGACCGTCGACGCCCTGCGCGATCTCCGCCGCGTCGAAGCGCCCGGGCGCGCCGGCGACGTACGAGAGCGCCGGGATGCCGGCGTCGAGCGCGGCGCGGCGCAGGCTGCCGGCCGCGCCGCGCCCGCCGAGCACGACCCCGCCGAACACGCGCGCCAGGCCGACCGCGTCGGGGTTGGCGAGGTCGGTGCGCAGCTGCGGCGGCACCCGGCGTCCCGGCGCGGCGCTGTGCAGGTCGATCACCGCCTGACACTGGCGGATGACCGGATCGAACAGCGCCTGCGCGATCCGCGCCGCGGTCCCGCCGGTGGGGCTGCCGGGGAAGGCGCGATCGAGATCGCTCCCATCGGGGAGCTGGCGCGCGCCGTTGCGGAACGCCGCCAGGTTGGCGATCGGCACCACCAGCAGCGTGCCGGCGAGCTGTTGCGGGTCGACCTCGATCGTCAGGCGGCGGGCGATCTCGACGCCGTTCAGCTCGTCGCCGCGCACGCCGGCGACGACGCACAGCGTCGGTCCGGCGTTGCGGCCGCGCAGCGCCACGACGGTGGTGTCGAACTCGTTCTCGACGAACGAGGTGAGCAGGCCGTAGGTCAGCTTCTCGCGCTGCCCCGGTGCGACCTCGCGGCTCAGCATGGTCAACGGACCCCACGGCACCGGCGTCGCCGCCGCGCGCGGCGGCGCGGCGGCGAGAACGAGCAGCAGGGCGGCGAGCAGGCCGGAGCGGCGCGAGCGCATGTCGCGATCCTCCCTGCCGCGGCGCGAAAAGCAAACCGCCGACACCAGCCGCATTAGCCGTGCATCCAGTCCGCACCAGCTGGCGTAATAGCCGGAGCCAGCTTGATGTGGGTGAGGCGTTCAGAGAAAATCGGCGGCGTGTCATTCGCCGGACGGATGAACATCCGGGCGAACAGCGGCCGAGGGGCGGGGCGGCAGAGGAGCGTATGCGGATCGCGTTCGTAACCGATACCTACGAGGACGGCATCTCCGGCGGGACCGTCACCGCGGTGCGCTTCGTCGAGGCGCTGCGCCGGCACCACGAGGTGGTCGTGCTCGCCACCGGCGCACCGGCGCCGGGCAAGGTGGCGTTGCGCGGTCTGCAGCTGCCGCTGCGCGCGATGAAGGAGAACCGCATCACCTTCGGCATCCCTACGGATCGGGAGCTCGAAGCGGCCTTCCGCGAGGTCGACCTGGTGCACGTGCAGTTCCCGTTCTACCTCGGCTTCGCCGCGGTACGCGTCGCGTGCCGCATGCGCCTGCCGTTGGTGACCGCCTTCCACGTACAGCCCGAGAACATCCTCTACAACGTCAACCTGCGCGCCCCGCGCATCGCCGCGTGGATGCACCGCTGGTGGATCAAGCACGTCTTCGAGCCCTCCGACGCGGTGGTGGTGCCGTCGCCGTTCGCCGGCGAGCGGCTGCGCCGCTACGGCCTCACGACCCCGACCTTCGTCATCTCGAACGGCGCCGTCGAGCCGCGCATCCGCACGCCGCGCCGCCAGGCCGAGCGGCGCAGCGAGCCGTACGTGGTGCTCTGCGTCGGTCGCCTGGCGCCGGAGAAGCGGCAGGACCTGATCATCGACGCGGTGGCGCGCTGCCGCTATCGCGACCGCATTCGCCTGGTGGTCGCCGGCGCCGGACACCTGGAGACCAAGCTGCGCGCGCGCGCGCAGCGGCAGGGACTGCCGGTCGAGTTCGGCTACGTCAGCAACGAGCGGCTCGCCGAGCTCTACGACGAGGCGGCGCTGTTCGTGCACGCCGGCGAGGTGGAGCTGGAGGGCATGGCGGTGCTCGACGCCATGGCCGCCGGCCTGCCGGTGCTGGTCTCCGACGCGCCCGACAGCGCCGCGCGCGATCTCGCCTCGGGCACCGAGTTCCGCTTCCGCCCCGGCGACGCCACCGACCTCGCCGCGCACATCGACCGGCTGCTCGAATCCCCCGCCCTGCTCGCCGCCGGGGCGCGCCGCAGCCTCGAGCGCGCCAGCCAGTACGACTTCCAACGCTCGGCGCGCAGCCTCGAGCACGTCTACGAGACGGTGCTGGCGCGCCGCTCGGGCGAGCGCGCCGTCGATCCGCGCCGCGGCGTGGCGTGAGCCCCTACCGGCGCGGCGGCCAGGGCACGAACGCGCTGGTCCGCGCGATGTAGTCGGCGTAGGCGGGGCGGCGCTTGACGATGGTGCGCTCCAGCATGGCGACGCCGGAGACCTTGAGCAGCAGGACCGTCATCAGCGCCGGGCCGACCACGGTCCACCAGGCGCCGCCGGCGGCGGCGATCAGGTAGAGGCCCCACCACACGCAGGCGTCGCCGAAGTAGTTGGGGTGGCGCGTGTAGCGCCACAGGCCGCGATCCATCACCTGGCCCTGGTTGCGCGGGTCGGCCTTGAAGCGCGCCAGCTGCCAGTCGCCGATCGCCTCGCAGCCGAGCCCGACCGCCCACAGCGCGACGCCCAGCCCGTCGAGCCAGCCGAACGCCGGCGGTCCGGGCGACCATTGCGTCAGTTGCACCGGCAGCGAGACCACCCACATCAGCGCCGCCTGCAGGCCGAAGACGGTGTACAGACTGACCAGGCCGAAGCGCGCGCCGTGGGCGCGGCGCATGGCGCGATAGCGGTAGTCCTCGCCATGCCCCCAGTTGCGCCAGAGCAGGTAGCCGCCGAGGCGCAGGCCCCAGATGACGGTGAGGGCGACGCTGAGCAGCCGGCGCGGCGGCCAACCGTCGCCGAGCGCGCCGGCGATGAGCGCGATCTGCGCGAAGCCGAGGCCCCAGTAGATGTCGACGATGCTGGCGTCGCGCCGCCGCAGACTGACCAGCCAGAGGGCGAACATGACGGCGAGCGTCGCGGCGGCGGTGAGCCACATCGCCTCCAGCTATGGCAGCGCCCGACGACTCTGCAACCGGGCGCGCGACGACTCAGTCGGCCGATTCGGCGGTGTCCGGGTAGAGCAGCCGCACCGCCTGCTCGCCGTAGCGGGCCTGCAGCAGGGCCACCAGACGCTCGGTCAGCTCCGCCCAGTTGAACGGCTTGGTCAGGTAGGCGTCGGCCCCGGCCGCCAATCCGGCGGCGCGGTCGTCCTCGTCCTCTAGCGCGGTGACGATCAGCACCGGCACCGCGGCGGTCGCCGGCGCGGCGCGCAGCGCCGCGCACAGTGCCAGCCCATTCATGCGCGGCATCATGACGTCGGTGATCACCGCGTGCGGGGCCAGGGCGCCGATCCGTTCGAGGGCGTCGCGCCCGTCCACCGCGCTGCTCACCTCGAGGGCCAGGCCGCCCTTGGCGAGCGCCCGCTGCAGCAGGACGCGCGCGTCGTCGTCGTCGTCGACGATCAGGATCCGCATCACCATGGCCTCGCCGGTCCCTCAGCTGACGCAACCGCAATGCCAGCCCGGCGGCGTACGCGGCGCCGCGGCGATCGCGACGGCACGCCGCGTTTCGGCGAATCGATCGATGGCGCTTCGCGCGACCAGATGCGCGCGCCTGACGCGCCGACCGGCGCCGGCGCTGAACAGGTGCGCAGGCATTCGCTACGCTGACTGCGATTCGCTGTTTCCGCCCCCGACGCGCGGTGCTACAAGCCGGCTAGCCAATGGATCTGCGTGGGGGACAGGGCAGCGGTGGCGGGGCGCGGCGCACACGGCCGCGGCGGACGCGGCGCCCGGCCGCCGATCAGATCCTCGCCGACCTGCAGGATCCGATCTGCCGCTGGCGGGTCGATTCCACCCTGCTCTTCGTCAACGACGCCTACTGCCGGCTGCACGGCCGGGCCGCCGATCAGCTGATCGGCCACCGCCTGTTCGACCTGGTGGCCGGGGCGCCCGCGGCGGACGCGGCCGAGTCGCTCATCCGCCGCGTCCTGACGAGCCTGCGCCCGAGCACGCCGACCTACGCCTACGAGCACGCGCACGCCTACGCCGGCGGGGCCCAGTGGATGCAGTGGACCAATCGCGGCCTGTTCGACGAGCACGGCCGCCTGGTCGAGGTGCAGTCGATCGGCCGCGACATCACCGAGTACAAGGTTGCGGTGCAGCACTGGCGCGACAGCGAGGCGCGCTACCGCCTGCTGGCCGAGCACTCGCGCGACCCGATCGCGCGGCTGGCGCTCGACGGCACCTGTGTCTACATGTCGCCGGCGTTCCGCCTGATGACCGGCTTCGACGCGGACGAGATCGTCGGCGTCAACCCCGCCAGCCACTGCCATCCGGACGACTGGCCGGCGGTGGCGGCGGTCGGCGACACGCTGCCCGATCATCCCGACGGCGTCGTGCTCACCTACCGCACCCGCCACCGCACGCGCGGCTGGGTGTGGGTGGAGAGCACCATCCGGCCGGTGCGCGACGCCGACGGCGCGGTGGTCGAGTTCATCCTGGTGGCGCGCGACGTCGAGGCGCGCCAGGCGGCCGAGGCGGCCTTGCGTGAGAGCGAGCAGCGCCTCGATCTCGCGCTCGCCGCCGCCGACATGGGCCTGTGGGACTGGGATCTCGATCGCCAGGCGATCATGCACGACGCGCGCTGGGCGGCGCAGCTCGGCTACCGGCCGGACGAGGTGCATCCGCTGCCGCAGCCGTGGCACCGGATGCTGCATCCGGACGACCGCAGGGAGGTCGCCGAGCGCCTGCGCGCCCACCTCGAGGGCGAGACCGAGATGTACGTCAGCGAGCATCGCCTGCGCGCCCGCAACGGCGCCTGGCGGTGGGTGCTGGCGTGCGGCCGGGTGGTGTCGCGCATGGCGGACGGGCGGCCGCGGCGCATGGTCGGCCTGCAGCGCGACATCAGCGATCGGGTGCGCGTCGACGAGGCGTTGCGCGCCTCGGAGGCGCAGCTGCGCGCGGTGATCGAGAACGTGCCCGACTTCGTCAGTGTCGTCGGCCTCGACGGCATCATCACCTACATCAACCGCTCCGCCCCGCAGATCGACAAGTCGAGCATCGTCGGGCGCCCCTTCACCGCCTTCGCCGACGCCGCCGACCGTGACGGCCTGCAGCACTGTTTCGACCAGGCGGTGGCGAGCGGTGCCATGCAGATGGTCGAGTTGCGCGGCATGGCGCCGGACGGCGCGCCCAAGTGGTTCGTCGCCCGCATGGTGCCGATCGTGCGCGCCGGAGCGGTGTGCGGCGTGACCTTGATCACCAGCGAGGTGACCACGCAGCACGAGCGCGAGGATACGCTGCGGCGCTTCAACGCCGAGCTGGAGGCGCGCGTCAACGCGCGCACCGCCGAGCTGCAGGCGAGCCTGCGCGAGCTCGAGTCGTTCAGCTACTCGGTGTCGCACGATCTGCGCGCCCCCTTGCGCGCCATCGACGGCTTCAGCCAGGCGCTGGCGGAGGACTACGCCGGCCGGCTCGACGCCCAGGGCCTCGAGTTCCTCACCCGGGTGCGCAACGCCGCCCAGCGCATGGGCGAGCTGATCGACGATCTGCTCGGCCTGGCGCGCGTCATGCGCAAGGACCTGGCGGTGGGGCCGATTCGCATCGGCGCGCTGGCGCGCGAGGTGGCGAACGAGCTGGAGCGCGGCGACGCGAGTCGCGCCGGCGCGTTCCACATCGACGAGTCGCTGGTCGCCAACGCCGACCCGGTGCTGTTGCGCGCCGCGCTCGCCAACCTGCTCGGCAACGCCTGGAAGTTCACCCGCCGGCGCGCCGACGCGTGCATCGAGTTCGGCATCGACCAGCGCAACGGCGGAGAAGCGGTCTTCTACGTGCGCGACAACGGCGTCGGCTTCGACATGGCCTACGTCGCCAAGCTGTTCCGGCCCTTCCAACGCCTCCACGAGCCGGGCGAGTTCGAGGGCACCGGCATCGGGCTGGCCACCGTCCAGCGCATCATCTCGCGGCACGGCGGCTGGATCTGGGCCGAAAGCGCCCCCAACGCCGGCGCGACCTTCTACTTCACGCTGCCCGCTGCCTGAGTGCCGCCATCCCGACCTTCCCGCGCTGCGCGGGGGAAGGAGACCGTTCGCCGGCCTTCTCCGCTGCGCGGCCAGTCGAGGTCGACCCCTCTGGCTCCTTCCCCCGCGCAGCGGGGGAAGGTCGGGATGGGGGTCCGATCATTACCGAAATCTCACCCAACCGTTATGACTGCGGGGGCCGCGCCGCCCTAGCCTCATCGCTGTCATGGAAGCGAAGCGGGGAGCGACCACCGCTCTGAGCCCGGGCGGCGCCTTCGTCGTGCAGTTCCGCGCCGACAGCGAGCCGCTCGGCGGCCGCGTCGGCGGGCGCGTCGAGCACGTCCTGTCCGGCCGCGCGGCGCACTTTGCCAGCCTCGACGACCTGCTGCGCTTCCTCAGCGACGCCCTCGCGCAATGGCGCGCGGGCGAGGAGGCAGAATGAACGCATCGTCGGCTCACGACCCCATCCGCGCCATCAAGGCGCTGCGCGACCTGCGCGTCGCCGCGTTGCTGGCGGCGCGCCGCGCCGCCCAGGCCGCGGCCTCGGTCGCCACGGCCAAGGGTAGCGCCGTCGCGGCGGGCCGCGGCGTGCCGCTGTCGGCGGCGCCGCGCGCTACCGCCCGGCGAGTGCTCATCGCATCGGCGATGCTGGCCGGCCTCTGCACCGCGCCGGCCGAGGCGGCGCGCTGCCCCGGCGACTGCAACGGCGACGGCGTGGTCGCCATCAACGAGCTGATCCGCGGTGTCAACATCGCGCTCGGCAGCGCGACGCTGAACGACTGCCCGGTGTTCGACGCCGACGGCTCGCAGGCGGTGGAGGTCTACGACCTGGTGCTGGCGGTCAACAACACGCTCTCCGGCTGCCCGGCCGCCTCGCTGGCGCGATCGTCGAAGGCGAGCCCGATCGCGATCAGCGACGACGACGCCTACGTCGTCATGACCAATCCGGACGGCGACTCGGTGAGCGTCTTCCGCACCAGCGACGACACCCGGGTCGCCACCGTGCACACCGGCGACGAGCCCTCGTCGGTGGTCATCCTGCCCGACGGCGTCACCGCCTTCGTCGCCAACCGCGCCGACGCCACGGTGGTCGAAGTGACCAGCCTGCGCAGCGGCGCGCGCCTCGGCCGCACCATCCACGTCGGCTCCGAGCCGACCGGCCTCGCCCTGTCGCCGTCCGGCGTCAAGCTGTTCGTCGCCGAGTGGGCGGAGGGACGCGTCTCGATCTGGGACACGCGCACGCTCGATCTGCTCGGCACCATCGAGCCGCCGCTGCATCCGCGCGGCCTGGCGGTGACCAACGACGGCGACGCCGACGATGCCGACGAGACGGTGCTGCTCAGCGAATTCTATGGAGAGCCCAACCCCGACCTCGGCGCCTGCCCGAACGGCACCGCCGAGGTCTGCGACAAGGGACGCCTCGGGCGCGTGCGGCGCTACAACGCCGGCACCTTCGCACCGCTGCCGGCGATCCTCTTCCAGCCGATCGACAGCGGCTTCGCGCCGGCCGGCAGCGCCGCCGGCACGCCGACCGTGTTCACCGCGCCGAACCAGCTCTACGCGCTCGCCGTGCAGGGCGGGAAGGTCTACGCCACCTCGGTGTCGGCGGCGCCGCAGGCGCCGATCAACTTCCAGACCAACGTCCACCCGGTGGTCTACGTCGGCGACCTCGCCAGCGGCCAGGAGGATCGCTCGCCGAGCGGCAGCGCCAACCTGGCGAAGCTCGCCGAGGATGCGATCCAGCCGGCCACCTCGGGCAAGAAGCGCTTTTTCCTCGCCGAGATCGTCGACCTCGACTTCGTCGACTCCACCGCCTACGTCGTCTCGCGCGGCGCCGACGTGCTGCAGCGGGTGAACTACACCGCCAGTGGCATCACCATCGGCACGCCCGACACGCGCCAGATCGATCTCGCCGCGGCAGGCGGACCGCCCGCCTGCCAGAACCCGATCGGCGTCGTGGCCTCGAAGAACCTGCTGCGCGCCTACGTGAACTGCTGGATCACGCGCCGCCTGGCGGTGGTCGATCTGGCGACGCAGACGGTGACCGCGACGGTGCAGTCGACCGACCTGCCCGCCGCCGACTCGCTGGAGAATCGCCAGCGCCTCGGCGCGCGCTTCTTCTTCACCGGCCGCGGCCGCTGGTCGAAGGACGGCGACGGCTACTCGTCGTGCGGCTCGTGCCACGCCGACGGCCTGAGCGACAACATCACCTGGGCGTTCGGCTCCGGCCCGCGCCAGGCGACCTCGATGGACGGCTCGTTCTCCAAGGGGCCGGGCGGGCCGCAGCAGCGCATCTTCAACTGGTCGGCGATCTTCGACGAGATCCACGACTTCGAGCGCAACACGCGCGGCGTCTCCGGCGGTCTCGGCGCCATCACCACCTCGGCCACCAACCAGTGCGGCACGCTGGCGCAGGAGCAGCCGGTGGACGTCGGCGGCGACGGCCTCGGCAACGGCGTGCAGGAGATCCAGGACACCACCGCCGGCATCTGCGTGAAGGACTGGGACGACATCGACGAGTGGGTGAAGACCATCCGCCCGCCGCGCGCCCTGCAGACGCTCGACGCCGCGGCGGTGGCGCGCGGCGCCCAGCAGTTCGCCGCCGGCAACTGCGCCGCCTGCCACGGCGGCGCCGGATGGACGATCTCGAAGCGCTTCTTCGAGCCGTCGGCGGCGGTGAACGCGGCGCTCAAGCTGGAGCCGTTCGATCCGCCCAACGCCCCGCTGTTCGCCACGCACGCGACGCTGATCGCGCCGCAGCCGGCCGACAACGACACCACCGGCGCGCCCATCCCACCGAATCAGGTCGCCTGCGTGCTGCGCGACGTGAACAGCTTCGGCCTGCCCGGCGACAGCGCCGCCACCGACCTGGTCGAGAAGAAGGTGGACGGCAGCCGCGCCCAGGGCGCCGGCGGCTTCAACGTGCCGTCGCTCTACGGCCTGGCGCTCGGCGCGCCGTACCTGCACCACGGCCAGGCGCGCACGCTCAAGGACGTGTTCGCCGACACCAAGTGGGTCGCCCACCTCAAGGGCGGCAACGCCAACTTCGCGCCGAACGCGGCGCAGATCGACGACCTGATCGCCTACCTGCTGTCGATCGACGCCGCGACGCCGGAGGTCGACGTGCCCGACGGCGCCGACGCCTGCCCGCTGATCTTCCCCGCCGACTAGTCCTGCCACACGCGCCCGCCCCGGTCGTCCCCCGCGACCGGGGCGGGCACGGTGCGAGGCTGTTAGGCTGTTAGGCTGTTGGCTGTTAGGGGGGGAGGGGCTCAGATCTGTCTTCCCCTGACCTGAAACTTCACGCACAGGAGCAAGGCCAACCACCAAGGCACCAAGACACCAAGCGGACCTCAGACCTTGGTGCCTTGGTGTCTTGGTGGTGATCTTCTAAGCGGCGAGGACGCGCGTTTCTCGCCCGAGTGT
>JANRJF010000297.1:0-13473 GCA_033764095.1 Deltaproteobacteria bacterium
CAGACGCGCGGTTTGTCGTAGCCGTGGTTGACCTTCCACTGCGCGATCGCCTCGGGCATCGCCTTGTCGCCGAGCGCCTTGCGCGCCACGTCGTCGGGCGTCGCGACCAGGAAGAACAGCCCGAACAGCAGCAGCAGCACGCCGACGACGGTGAGCGCGCCGTAGGCCAGGCGACGAGCGAGGTAGCGCAGCATGGGAGGAGGATTCACCACAGAGACACAGAGGCGCGGAGGTCGGAGAAGAGAACGCTCACCGCTGCTTCTCCGTGTCTCTGTGCCTTTGTGGTGAAAGTCTGTGGATGACGCCGCCGAGGACGACGCACGCGAGCAGCGCGTACGCCGGCCAGCGGATCGGCGCGTTCCAGGCGATGCGTTCGCTGGCGCGGCGCGGCGGGTCGAGGTCCCAGTATTTGTAGGTCTGGATCGACATCGCCGGCGGCTTCACGTTGGTCAGCCAGCCGTGATGGATGGCGTAGTCCTCCGGGTAGAAGAGCGGGATCCACGGCGCCTGCTGCTCCAGCAGGTCGAGCATGTCGCCGATCAGCGCGGTGCGCGCGGCGTCGTTCGGCATGCTGCGCATGCGCTCGAACAGGGCATCGTATCTGGGGTCGGCGAAGTTGGCGGTGTTGGGGCCGCCGCTCGCGGTGCGGCTCATCGGTCCATAGAGCAGGAACAGGAAGTTCTCCGGATCGGGATAGTCGGCGACCCAGCCCCAGTAGAAGATCTGGTAGGCGCCGCGCCGCACCTTGTCCTGGAACTGGTTGTAATCGGTGGCGGCGATCTCGACGTCGAGCCCGATGCGCTTCCAGGCGTCGGCCAGGAACTGGAACATGAGCAGCCCGCGCGCCGAGGTGTCGGAGACGTCGAAGGTCAGGTGCAGCGGCTTACCGGTGGCGGGGTCGATGCCGTTCGGGTAGCCGGCGGCGGCGAGGCGTTCGGCGGCGCGGGCGAGATCGGGCTGGCGCCACGGGTTCTGGTACGCCGGGTCGTAGCCGAAGATGCCGGGCGGCAGCGGCGACTGCGCCGCCAGGCCGCGGCCGTTGGTGAACAGGCGCAGGAACTCCTCGGCGTCGATCGCCAGGCTCATCGCCTGGCGCAGTGCCGCGCCGCGCTCGCCGGCGGCGCTGCCGAGCACCGGGTCGTCCATGTTGAAGCCGAGGTAGTAGACGCCGGCGGTGACGGTCTTCTCCAGCTCCATGCCGCGCGCGGCGGCGTCGGCGCTGAGCGCGCCCTTGCGCACCAGGCGGTCGAAGCTTTCGCGGATGATCGGCGACGTGTCGTAGTAGCCCTGCATGAACTTGATGAATGCCGGCACCGATTCGGGGTCGCGGCGGAACTCGATGCGGTCGAGGACCGGCAGCGGCTGGCCGGCGGCGGCGAGCAGGCCCTCGGCGCGATCCGCGGCGGTGCCGTCGCTCGGGTAGACGGCGCCCGGCGCGCGCCACTCGGGGTGGCGGAGGCCATACCAGTCGTCGTTGCGCTCCAGCACGATGCGGCTCAGGCGGTCGTAGCGCGCCAGGCGGAACGGCCCGGTGCCGACCGGATGGTCGGCGAGGTTGTCGCGCCCGTCCTCGCCGTCGTAGGTCGCCACCGCCTCCCACGGCAGCGGCGCGGTGAACGGCATGGCGAACCAGTAGAGGATCTGCGGATAGGCGGCGCTGAGCTCGACCTCGAGCGTGCGCGCGTCCAGCGCGCGCACGCCGGCGATGCCGCCGACGCGCGCGTACTGCTCGTGCGCCGGCAGTGCGGCGAAGGCGGGGTCGTTCCTGCGCGCCTGCTCGAGCCGTTCGCCGAAGGCATCCAGGTCGTGGATCTTGGCGAAGGTGTCGATGACCGGACTGCCGACCGCCGGGTCGCCGATGCGCTGCAGGCTGAAGGCGACGTCGGCGGCGGTGACGGTGCGCGTCGTGCGGTTCGCGCCGCCGAGCCCGAACGACGGGTCGGAGTGGAAGCGCAGGTCGGGGCGCAGCGTGAAGCGGTAGACGACGTGCCCGTTGGGCTGCGGCGCGGCCTCCGGCACCGCCTCGGCGAGACCCGGGATGAGGCGATATGGCCGCTCCAGGTAGGCGTACTCGAGCAGCGCGTCGAAGACGTTGCCGAGCACGCTGTGGTCGATGACCGTGTACGCCACCTGCGGATCGAGCGTCTTCGGCGGCTGGCTGAAGGCGACGTAGAGCACCTTCGCGTCGGCGTCGGCGTCGGGGTACGGATTGTTCGTGCAGGCGGCGAGCAGCAGTGCCAGCGCGGCGGACAGACCGGGCAAGCGGGAGGTCTTGGCGCGGCGGCGGCCGATCATCTATGCGTGCCGCTATGACGCAGAGCTTCCAGGGCTACAAGCGCATCCTGCTGCCGATCGACTTCTCCGATCACTGCACGCGCGCGGCGATGCAGGCGGCATGGCTGGCGCAGCAGTCCGGCGGCGTCGTGCATCTCGCGCACGTGGTCACCAATCCGCTCGACCCGATCTACGAGCCCGACAAGGTCGAACACTGGGTGGTGGTCGAGCACGCCGATCGCAAGGCGCGCGAGCTGCTCGATGGCGTCGCGGCGAGCTGCCTGCCGGAGGCCTGTCCGCGCGAGCTGCACGTGCTGGCCGGGGATCCCTACGCGCGCCTGATGGAGCTGGCGGGCAAGCTCGACGCCGACCTGATCGTCACCTCGACGCACGGCAGCAGCAACATCGCCCACCTGGTGATGGGCAGCGTGGCGGAGAAGATCGCCCGCCACGCCACCTGCGCGGTGATGCTGGTGCGAATCGAGCGGTGAGAAAGCGATGAGCGATGAGCGGTCACTGATGAGTGATGCGCGATGAGCGACGAGCGATGAGTGGCGGTGGCCGAAATGTCCGACCGCATCGCTCATCGCTCGTCGCTCATCGCTCGTCGCTCGTCGCTCATCGCTTCCTAGTCGCCAACCGCCTACGCCATCACCTCCTCGAGTGGGGCGCGGGCGAGCGCGTGCTGCTGCTCTGCCACGGTTTCCTGGAGCACGCGCACGTCTGGAGCTGGGTGGCGCCGCGGCTGGCGGAGGCGGGCTGGCACGTCTACGCGCTCGACTGGCGCGGGCACGGCCAGTCGGCGTGGGTCGGCGCCGGCGGCTACTACCACTTCGCCGACTACATCGCCGACCTGGGCGGCATCATCCGCCAGCTCGGCGGCCGCGTCGCGCTGGTCGGCCACTCGATGGGCGGCAACGCGACGGTGCTGTACGCCGGCACCGAGCCCGAGCGCCTCAGTGCGCTGGTGTCGATCGAAGGGCTCGGGCCGCCCGGTGCCGACTTCGCCGACGCACCGTCGCGCTACGTCGTCTGGCTGGAGGATCTCGAGCGCAGCGCCGCGCGCGGCCGCCCGCGCTTCACGCTCGCCGAGGCGAGGACCCGCCTGCGCCAGCGCTATCCGCGCCTGGCCGACGCCGCGCTGGCGCTGCTCGCCGAGCACGGCAGCGAGGAACTGGACGGCGCCCGTACCTGGCGCTTCGATCCGCTGCATCAGACCCGTTCGCCGCAGCCGTTCTACGCCGAGCAGGGCCGCGCCTTCTGGCGGCGCGTCAGCTGCCCGGTGCTCTACGTCGCCGGCGACGCCAGCGACATCCGCTATCCCGACGACCTGCTCGCCGACCGCCTCGCGACGTTGCGCGCCCGCCGCGCCGTCATCGCCGGCAGCGGCCATCATCCGCATCTGGAGCAGCCCGAGGCGCTGGCGCAGCTGCTGATCGACTTCCTGACGCCAGCGATGGGCGACGAGCGATGAGCGATGACGGTGCGCAACGACCGGTGAGTGCCGAGCGCGATGGGGGCGGACATCGCCCGTGTCGGACCTGACAACGTAGGGACCCCGCAACCAACAACCGGCTCCGTTGCCCCGTTCGGACACGGCTGGTAATCCCCACCCACCCCCTTCCCGCAGGAGTACCGCACATGGATTTCACCCTTTCGGCCGACGACCGGCTGCTGCAGCAGTCGGTGCGCGACTTCATCGAGCAGCAGGGCAATTCCGGCTGGCAGGAGATCGAGCGCACCGACACGCTGCCGAAGGCGCTGATCGAGGGCGCGCGCGACGTCGGCTTGCTCGGTCTGTCGATTCCGCAGGAGTACGGCGGGCTCGGGTTGTCGGTGGTGCAGAAGACGCTCTGCCACGAGATGCTCGGGCGCGGGCCGTGGGGGCTGGCGAGCTTCATCAGCGTGCACACCGGCATCGGCTGCGTCGGCATCGTGCGCTTCGGCAACGCCGCGCAGAAGCAGCGCTACCTGCCGAAGATGGCGACCGGTGAGTGGATCGGCTCGTTCGCGCTCACCGAGCCGCAGTCGGGCTCCGACGCCGCCGGCCTGCAGACGCGCGCCGAACGCAAAGGCGACGGCTACGTCCTGAACGGCCACAAGACGTTCATCACCAACGCGCCGCGCGCGCACCACTTCGTCACCTTCGCGCGCACCAGCGCCGGCATCTCGGCGTTCATCGTCGACGCCGACTCGCCCGGCGTGTCGATCGGCCAGGTGTTCAACACCACCGGCCACCGCGGCTCGCAGATCTCCGAGGTGGTGTTCGAGGACGCCCGCATCCCCGCCGAAGCGCTGATCGGCGAGGAGGGCAAGGGCATGGATTACGCCAAGCGCTGCCTGTCGGAAGGGCGCACGACGCTGAGCGCGCGCTGCGTCGGCACCGGGCAGAAGGCGCTGGAGCTGGCGGTCGAGTACGCCGAGCAGCGCAAGACCTTCGGCAAGCCGCTGATCGAGCACCAGGCGCTGGCCTTCCGGCTGGCGCAGATGAGCGCCCGCACCGAGGCGGCGCGGTTGGTGGTCTATCGCTCGGCGTGGATTCTCGACCAGGGCGGGCAGGCGATCCGCGAATCGTCGACGGCCAAGTATCTCGCCGCCGAGGGTGCCTGGCAGACGGTCGACGACGCGCTGCAGATCTTCGGCGGCTACGGCTACATCCAGGGCGAGTACATGATCGACCGCCTCTGGCGCGATCTGCGCGTCGCGCGCGTCTACGACGGCTCCAGCGAGGTGCAGCAGATCGTCATCGCCGGCCGGCTGCGCAAGGGCGACGTCGAGACGGCGTGGGGCTGAGTTGGGACTGCCTGGCTGCCAGGCTGGCCCGCGTTTCAGGGGAGGCACGAGGGAGTGGGGGGGCGCGCCTCGACCCTGAGCCGCGAACAGCCTGACAGCCAACAGCCTCGCCTTACTGCGTCTTGTGCTTGGGGTTCGGATTCGCCGCCGAGGCCATCGCCTGCTGGCAGTGGTTGACGGACTTCTGCGACACCTTGAGCTCCTTCGCCACGTCGGCGGGCGTCTTGCCGCTCGCCAGCGCCGCGTCGATCTTCTTGCAGGAGCCGGTGTGCTTGCCGGGCATGGTGGCGAACGCCGGCGCGCCGCTCAGCGCGGCGGCGATCAGCAGCGATGCAGCGGTGATCATCAGACGGTTGCGGTTCATGGGATCGACCTCCTTGGGTTGAAGAACCGTTGCTGACGAGACTGAGCAACGCCGATGCCAGGCTCGAAATGGCGCACCGGCGCCGGGCTCGGCGTGCCGTGCCCGGCGCGAGCGAGGCAGAATGTCCCACCCGCCTGTGTCGTTCGATCCGCGCGCGGCACGCTCGGCAGCTCGGAGCCGGCGCGGTGAACGACGACGCGGCCGCGCGCGCCGGTGAGCCAGGCGAGGCGTTCGGTCAGCCCGGCCAGTTGCGCGTCGCTGAGATCGTCGGGCGCGACCACGTCCACCAGGGTGCCCTCGGCGGCGTGGCGCAGGTCCTCCGCCAGCGCGGCGGTGAACTCCGGCGTCAGCGCGCCGATGCGGATCATCGTCACGCCGCGACTGCGCAGCCGCGCGCGCAGGTAGCAGCCGTCGCCGATCGCCGCCACCAGCGTGTCGCGCAGCAGGCGCAGCAGGTCGGCGTAGCTCTGCATCGCGCGCAGTCGGTAGCGCGGCGGCTTGATGCCGAGGCGCTCGGCCAGGGCCAGCGCCAGATCGATCAACGGCAGGGCGTGCAGATCCGTTTCATCGAGGCCGAGCTGCTCGGCCGCCAGCGCGCGCACATACCGGTCGGGTTTCATCAGGAATCCTCCCGGCGAGCGCCTGAGCAACCCGCAGACCAACCCCGCCGACCCCCGCGCCCGGTCGCGCGGCCTTCTCCGAGCCGCCGTTCAGCGAGGCATCAGGTCCCAGCAGTGAGGCAAAAGGACAGCGGCGAGCCTGGAAGCGATGAGCGACGAGCGAGCCTGGAAGCGATGAGCGACGAGCGATGAGCGACGAGCGAGCCTGGAAGCGATGAGCGACGAGCGATGAGCGATGAGGGAAGCTGTTCCCACCTCATCCCCCATCGCTCATCGCCCATCGCCCATCGCTCATCGCTCATCGCTCATCGCTTCCAGGCTCGCTCATCGCTTCCGAGCCTCACTCGCCCCGGTGGTCGATGCCGTAGCGCTGCAGCATGCGGTAGAGGGAGCGCCGTTCGAGACCGAGCACGGCGGCGGCGCGGGTGACGTTGCCGCCCTGTTGCTGCACGACGAGACGGATGTAGCGCTGTTTGAGCGCGTCGAGCGTCGGCGAATCGGCGAGCAGGTCGCCGCGACTCGGCGCGCCGGGGGTGCGCAGCTCGGGGGGCAGGTCGGCGAGGTCGAGCACGGCGCCGTGCGACAGCGCCACGGCGCGTTCGAGCACGTGCGACAGCTCGCGGACGTTGCCCGGCCAGTCGTGTGCCTCCAGCATCGCCAGCGCGGCGGGCGAGACGCCGTGCACCGCCTTGCCGCAGTGCGCGGCGGCGCGCTGCACGAGATGCTGGACGAGCAGCGGAATGTCCTCGCGCCGTTCGCGCAGCGGCGGCACGGCGAGGGTCACGACCTTGAGGCGGTAGTAGAGATCCTCGCGGAACTGGCCGGCGGCGACGGCGGCGGCGAGGTCGCGGTTGGTCGCCGCGACGACCCGCACGTCGACCGCGCGCCACTGCGTGCCGCCGACCGGGCGGACGGTGTGCTCCTGCAGCACGCGCAGCAGCTTGGCCTGCAGCGGTGCGCCGATCTCGCCGAGCTCGTCGAGGAACACCGTGCCGCCGTCCGCCTCGGCGAACAGTCCCGGCGCGTCCTGTACGGCGTTGGTGAAGGCGCCGCGCACGTGGCCGAACAGCTCGCTCTCCAGCAGCGTCTCGGTCAGCGCGGTGCAGTCGACGGCGACGAAGGGCCGGTGGCGGCGCGGGCTGTGGCGGTGGATGGCGCGCGCCACCAGTTCCTTGCCGGTGCCGCTCTCGCCGAGGATGAGCACCGTGCTCGGTGCGGCGGCGACGCGCGCGATGGCGGTGTACAGCGCGATCATCGCCGGCGTGCGCCCGACCATGGCGTCGGCGGCCTGGCGATCCGACGCGTCGGCCGCCGACAGCGCCGGGCGCGCCAGCGCGCGGGCGACGACGCCGCGGATCTCCTCGACGTTCATCGGCTTGCTGACGTAGTCGATGGCGCCCGAGCCGATCGCCTCGGCGGCGGTGTCCATCGAGCCGAAGGCGGTCATGATGATCACCGGCAGCGCCGGCTGCTGCGCGCGCAGCTGCTGCATCAGCCGCAGGCCGCTCACCTCGGGCATGCGCAGGTCGAGGATGGCGAGGTCGACCGGCTGCCCGGCGACCTGTGCCAATGCGCGGGCCGGCGCGGTGTCGGAGATCACCTCCAGCCCGTCGCGGCTGAGGATGTCGGTGAGCAGCTGACAGGAGACCGCGTCGTCGTCGACGACCAGTACGCGGGGCATCTCACGACTCCACCGGCAGCCGCATGCGCATCGCGGTGCCGCGTCCGGGCGTGCTCTCGGCGACGATATGGCCGCCGTGCGCGCGCACGATGTGATCGACGATGACCAGGCCCAGCCCGGTGCCACGCTCGGGCGACTTGGTGGTGTAGAACGGCTCGAAGGCGCGGCGCAGCTCGTCGGGCGACATGCCGGCCCCGCTGTCGGCGACCGACAGCTCGAGCTCGGGGCGCGCCGCGCCGTCGGGATGCACCAGATGCGCGCCAACCGTGATGGTGCCGCCCGGCGGCGTCGCGTCGATGGCGTTGCAGAGCAGGTTGAGCAGCGCCTGGCGCAGCCCGATCGCCTCGCCGCGCACGCTCGGCAGCTCCGGCGCCACGTCGGCGGCGAGCGTCAGGTTGCGCCCGGCGAGGCGCGCCGCGACCAGCCCGGTGGCATCGGCGACCAGCGCGCCGACCGCCACCGGGCCGCGGCGCAGCGGCAGGTCGCGGGTGCGGTCGAGCACGCTGCGGATCTCGTCGATCATGCGCCGCAACTGCGACTCGACGATCGCCAGCTTGTCGCGCTGGCCGGCGTCGCGCGCGTCGCGCTGCAGCAGCTGCACATAGCCGAGCACCGAGTTGAGCGGCGTGCCGAGCTCGTGCGCCAGCGTGCCGGCCATCTGGCCGAGCGCCGCCAGGCGCTCGCCGCGTCCGAGCTCGAGCTGCGCCTCCCACAGGCGGTCGTTGCTCGCCTGCAGCTGCGCGTTGCGCTCGGCGAGGCTGGCGGTGGCGCGCCGCACCTGCGCGCCGAGGTCGTTGGTCAGCGCCTCCAGCCGCGCGATCATGTCGTTGAAGCGCTCGGCGACGAAGCGCAGCTCGCCGTCGGTGGTTGGCGCGACGCGCGCTGTCAGCTCGCCGCGCTCGACGCGGCGCATGCCGTCGACCAGCGCCCGCACCGGACCGCTGACGTTGCGCGCGAGGAAGCGGGTGAGCATCAGCGAGATCAGCGCGACCGAGGCGAGCAGCTCGGCGGCGCCGAACCAGCGCAGCCGGTGCACCAGGCGGGCGTCCTCGGCGCTGTCGACGTCCACCTGCACGGCGCCCACCACCGCGCCGTGACGCCACAGCGGCAGGCCCAGCCGCCAGGTGTCGGCGCTGGCGTGCAGCAGCAGCGGATGCGGCGCGGCGTCGGCGCGCAGCGCCGCGACCTGGCGCGCATCCGGCAACGCCGCGGCGCGCTGGGTGGGCGACCGCGTGCTCGCCGCCAGCGCGGCGCGACCGGCGTCGAAGGACACCACGTCGATGGCGCTGACCTCGCGGTCGCCGGCGACCAGCGTGCCGAGTCGTTCGTTCAACTGCTGCGGCGTGGCGCCGTCCCACAGCGAGTCGACCGCGTTCAGCAGCAGCGCCGCGCGCTCGCGCCGCCCCTCGTGGATGGTGCGCTCGGTGAGGTGGCTGTCGATCGCCTGCGACAGGACCAGCACGGTGGTGACCGTACCGAGGACCATGGCGATCAGACGGACGTGCAGCGAGCGCGGCAGCGTGGTGGCGGCGGCGGTGCGCCGGTCGGCGGCGGTGTCGGCGTTCGGCGGCGGGGTGGTCGGCAGCGGGGCGGTGTCGAGCGCGGCGGACATCGTCTGCCCTCAGCATCCGCTTTGCCTCGGCCGGCTACAAATCCGCCGCCGTCACCCCACCGCCGCCCTCACGGCGTCAGCCGCAGGCCGGCGACCAGGTGCAGCGCGGCGAGCAGCACCGCGGCGACGCCCAGCCAGGGATGCCACTCGCGCGCCTCGCGGTTGCCGCGCCGCAGGGCGCGCGCGGTCAGCGCGCTGCCGCTGAGCAGCAGCACCAGCAGGGTCCCGCTGCGGAAGTGCAGCGAGGCGGCGATGCCGAGGTCGCGCCGATCGAGCGCGGTGGTGGCGACGCCGCCGACCCAGCTCGCCAGCACCGCCCAGTAGACGACGTTCGCCAGGCGCGCGTGGCGCTGGCCGAGGGCGGCGCGGTCGCGCTTCGCCTGGCGCAGCTGGAGGCCGAGCAGGCCGACGTAGAGCAGCAACGCGAGGGTCGCGATGCCGGCGAGCGGATGGAGGTAGATCAGCATGCCGGGCAGGCGTTCTCGCGCGGGTGGAGAGGAGGGAAAGGCAACAGGCAGAAGGCAAAACGCAAAAGGCAAAAGGGCGGAAGCGGATCGATCTGAGTTGGCCCACAGGCCGCGATTGCATCCCCGCCTTCAGCCCAATTGATCCGACTCCCCCCTTTTGCCTTTTGCCTTTTGCTTTTTGCCTTTTGCCTTTCTGTCATTTCGACCGCAGCACCAGCTCCGCCGCCCGCAGTCCCGTATGCACCGCGCCTTCGATGGTCGAGCCGGTGATCCAGTCGCCGGCGAAGAAGATCTGTTTGCGCGGGCGCTTGAGGAACGCGGCCATGCGGCGGAAGTGGCCGGGCGGGGTGATCACCGTACCCTCGGCGCGCGGGTAGAGGCGGATCCAGTCGGGGTCGGCGAGGCGGCCGAACACCGCCTCGGCGTCGGCGCGCAGGGCGGAGACGATGGCCGGCGGGTCGCGCTCGATCAGCTCGGCGCTGCGCCAGCCCATCGGCAGGATGGCGAGCAGCTCCTTGCCGTTCGGCACGTAGGACGGGGCCAGCGCCGACCAGGTGCGGATGCGGGCGATCGGATGGCGGCCGGGACCGGCCGGGGTGACCAGCGGGTACTGCACGGTGAGCGGCCGCTCGTAGCCGAAGAACAGCGACAGGCTGGGGATGGTGCGCACGCCGGCGGCGTCGGTGCGATCCTGCGGCTCGAGGCCGTCGAGCTTGGCGACGGCCGAGGCGGGGGTCGCGACGATGACCTGATCGGCTTCGAGCTCGCCGCCGGCGTGGTGCACGACCACCGAGCGCTCGCGCCGCTCGACGCCGCTCGCCGGGCAGCCGGTGCGTATCTCGATGCCGCGCGCGAGCGCGTCGCAGAACGCGCCCATGCCGGCGGGCAACACCAGCAGCTGCCACTTGATCGCGTGGTGGACCAGCGCCTTGCCGACCGCCGCCGAGGTCTCCTCGGCGCCGACGTAGAAGAACGGCTCGATGCCGGTGCGCAGCAGGTAGTGATAGGCGGTCTCGCCGGCGGCGCGCAGCCCCCACTGCTCGACCGTCTCGCCGCGGTCGTAGAAGGCCAGCCGCAACGGTCGTGCGATGTGCACGCGGCGGCGCAGCGCGGCGCGCGCGAACAGCGCCGCGGCGCGCAGCTTGCCGGCCAGGGTGATGAGCGGGAACTCGACGATGCGGCGCGGCGAGCTGAGCTCCATCTCCAGCTTGCCGAACGGCGTCGCCATGACACCGAGCTGCGGCGTCGGCGCCTGCGTCTCGATGCCCAGCGTGCGCAGCAGGGCCAGCGTCTCGTCGTAGAAGGTGGTGAGAAAGCTGGCGCCGGTGTTGACGGTGAAGTCGCCGACCCGCTCGCTGCGCGTCCGCCCGCCGATCGCGTTCGACGCCTCCAGCACGGTGACCTTGACGCCGCCGTTGGCGAGGCGATGCGCCGCCGCCATTCCGGCCGGCCCCGCCCCGATCACTACGCACGATCGCGCCATCGGAGAAAGCCTTCACCACGGAGACACAGAGGCACGGAGGAACACCGAGAAGCTGAAGTGTCCATACTCCGAGCTACTCGGTGTCTCGGTGTCTCTGTGGTGAATCCGATTCACGCGCGCCGCCATGTGTCAGAGGTCGATTCAACCACACGACCGCTTTCGACCAACCTCTCGAGGTGCTGTGCGATGGTGCGGCGCTCGGCGGCGTCGACGAACGCCATCTCGGCGTGCGGCGGGTAGAGGAAGCGGCGCGCGACCAGCTCGGCCAGCGTGCGCGGCTCGCCCAGGTAGTCGAGCAGCGCCGCCTCGCGCTCGGCGATGCGGCCGGCGAAGCGCGCCAGCTTGGCGTCGAAGGTGGCGCGGTCCTCGATCACCCCGGCATGGTGGAAGGACACCCAGACGCGCGCCGGGATGTCGCGCACGCGCGCCAGCGAGCGCTCGAAGTCGGCCAGGTTCGACCACGCGTCGCCGTAGTAGGGGCCGAAGCCGGTGAGGTCGATGTCGCCGAGGAACAGCACCCCTTCCGGCTCGACCAGCAGCGCCGAGTGGCCGCGCGTGTGGCCGGGCAGGTGGATGGCGCGCACGCGCGTGCCGCCGAGCTCGAATACCGCGCCGTCGTCGAACGGCTCGACGTCGGGGCGCGGCGCGTAGTGGAACTGCTCGACGATCCAAGCGCGCAGCGCGTCGGCGGCGGCGCCGTCGCCGTAGCCGTACATGGTGAGCAGGCCGGCGGCGTCGCGCAGGCCGAGGCAGTCGGCGCGATGGGCGGCGACGCGGGCGTGCGGGAAGCGCGACAGGCCGGCGACGTGGTCCTCGTGCACGTGCGTCTGCACCACCAGGTCGACCGCGCCGAGGTCGGCGGCGCGCCGGTGCACGCTGAGCGAGGGATCGAGCAGTGCCGTCGCGTCGCGGCCGCGCACCAGGAGCGAGTTGCCGTCGGGATACTTGCCGGTCTTCTCGCCGACCAGCACGGTGACGGCGCCGAAGCGGCGGTCGGTGGCCTGCAGCATGGGACTCCGGTCACTGCCAGCCGGGCACGCGCCGGTCAAATTTCATGCTGACAGCGCGGCGCCGCACCGCTATCGTCCGCCGCCGAGGAGAGAGTGCGCATGCGTGCAAAATCCATCGGTTTGGCCCTCGTGGCGTCCGCCATGCTGTCTGCCGGGTCGGCCTCGGCGCAGCTCGAGCCGGTCCTGGTGCGCAACCCCGATCCGGGCACCGCGCTGCTCACCGCCGCGCTGAACGTCATCTTCGTTCCGGTGCGCTTCGCCACCACGTTGGTCGGCTCCGAGCTCGGCGGCGTGACCGGGCTGATGACCGCCGGCAACGAGGAAGCCGCCGACAGCGTCTGGTACGTCTTCGACGGTCCGCAGGTGCTGCAACCGCAGCATCTCTACGGCAAGGAGTCGGTGGCCTTCGGCGATCTGCAGTTCAACATGCATCTCACCGATCCGCGCTGAGCCCCGCCCGCGTGCGACGGTGGTCGTCGGCGCGCGACGACAACCGTCCCCTTCTTCCCGACCCGGCCGCCCGCTAAGTGAGGGCGGTGTCCAGCTCCTCCCCCGACGTCCTGGTCATCGGCGCCGGTGTCATCGGCTGCGCAATCGCGCGCGCGCTGGCGCTGGGCGGCGCCGGACGCATCGTCGTCGTCGACCGCGGCGCGGCGGGTGGCGAGGCCTCCGGCGCCGCCGCCGGCGTGCTGGCGGCGGCGAGCAGCCGCGCCAAGCGCGGCGCGCTGTTCGACCTCAAGCGCACCAGCGCCGCGTGCTACCCGGCGCTGGTCGACGCGCTACGCGCCGAGACCGGCATCGACGTCGGCTACGTGGCGAACGGCCTGCTCGATCTCGCCTTCACCAGCCGCGAGGCCGAGCAGCTCGATCGCGTCGTCGCCAAGCGGCGCGAGCAGGGCTTTCGCGTCGAACGGCTCGACGCCGAGGCGGTGCGCGCCGCGCATCCGCACGTGAACCCGGCGGTGCGCCGCGGCGCGCTGTTCGCCGACGACGCGGTGGTCGACAACGGCCGCCTGGTCGAGGCGCTGCAGGCCGCCGCCGCGGCGCGCGGCGTCGAGTTCCGCCTCGGCGTGGCGGTGCGGCGCATGCGCCGGCCGCGCGGCGGCGCGGTGGAGGTCGACTGCGACGGCGCGCGGCTGACGCCGGGCCGCGTCGTGCTCGCTGCCGGG
>JANRJF010000298.1:0-11030 GCA_033764095.1 Deltaproteobacteria bacterium
GCTGGCGCGGCGCAGCGGCGCCGACCGCGATCCGATCATCCGCCAGCAGCTGGCGCAGGCGGTGATCGAGGTGGAGATCACCAAGCTCGCCAACTGGCGCACGCTCACCCAGCTGCGCCGCAGCGGCACACCCGGACCGGAGAGCTCGCTGGTGAAGCTCTTCTGGAGCGAGATGAGCCAGCGCCTGCACGACACCGCCATGCAGGTGCTCGGCGTCGCCGGCCAGCACTGGCCGGGCGAGCCGCGCGCGATTGCCAACGGCCGCTGGCTGCGCTCCTACCTCTACTACCGCGCCGCCTCGATCTTCGCCGGCACCAACGAGGTGCAGCGCAACATCATCGCCCAGCGCGTCCTCGGCCTGCCGCGCAGCTGAACGAAACCGACGTCCGCCGATCGCCAGCCCGCACGCCCGCAGCGTGCTTCATTCGGCGACAGGAGGAAGACGTCGATGACATTGAGAGTACGCGGCATTCCGACCGAGATCGTCGAGCGGCTGCGCGGCGGCGGGATGGATGCGAATGGCCAGCCGGCACTGGTGCGCATCGCCGAGGGACAGGCGAACCCGTGCCGGCACTGCATCGATCTGATTGCCGACGGGGACGAGAAGCTGGTGCTCGCCTACCGGCCGTTCGGCGACCTTCAGCCGTACGCCGAGGTGGGTCCGATCTTTCTGCACCGGACGCCATGCACGCGCTATGACCAGGCGGCGATGCCGTGGTGGTTCGAGTTCCTCGAGCCCGCCATCGTACGCGGCTACGGCGCCGACGACTGGATCCGCTACGACACTGGACAGGTGGTCGCAGGACGCGAGCTCGGCGCCACCTGCGAGCGGATCCTCGGCGATCCCAGCATCGCCTACGTTCACGTCCGCTCGAAGTTCAACTGCTTCCAGTGCCGCGTCGATCGCGGCTGAGCGGACGCGCTCTGGCCGCGTCCAGGGTGGTGCCGCGGCGGCGATGAAGTCGAGGACCTCATCGCCCCCGCGCACTGAGCGCTTACGCGCTTACGGACCCGTCCACACCACCTTGTGGGCGGTGAAGTTGAGGAAGAAGTACCAGCCGGGCTGGCCGCCGGGGCCGATGTCCTTGGCGGTGTGGCCCGGGCAGGCCGCGCCGCTGGGCAGGAACGAGGTGATCGGCGCGCCGCCGAGCTCGGGCGGCAGGTTCACGTTGCTGGCGTCCGCCTGGCTGAGGAAGCCGTAGAGCAGACCGTTGATGATCTGCGTCGAGGGCGGCGAGCCCACCCAGGTGGCGGCGGCGTGGACGTCCTGCAGCGGGATGGTGAACAGCCCGATCGGGAACGCGATCGTCGTGCCGGCGGTGCTGAAACACGGCGCCGTGGAGGTGACCAGCGCCGGCGCATAGGGGGTGGCGTTGTTGTTGTTGATGCCGCTGGTGCCGGCGATCGGCGCCAGGCAGGTGCCGGAGGCCTGGTTGGTGTAGGCGGGCCCGCTGGCGAACGGGTTCTCGGGATCCTCGCTGCAGACCTCGCTGCCGACCGGCGTGGTGCACTGGGCGATGGCGATGTCGAGCGCCGCGCCGGCCGCGGGCGGCTGCGTCTGCGGCCGGAACAACGCCAGCAGGTTCAGGTCGAGGTTGCCGTCGCCGTCGTCGTCGGTGTTGAGCAGGGTGTCGATCTGCGCATTCGCCGACGTGCCGAGGAAGGCGTTGCCGTTGGTCACGTCGAGGCAGATGCCGACGTCGACGAACAGGTGTGGGTCGCGCAGCGACAGCGAATCGATGCGGAAGGCGTCGGCCGGCACCAGGGTGGCGGTCGGCGACGGCGTCGAGGTCTCGGTGCCGGTCGCGGTGGCGGTGCCGGTGCTGCTCGGCGTCGGCGTCGTCGACGGCGTCAGGGTGATGGTCGGCGTGTTGGTGATGGTCGGCGTCGCGGTGATGGTTGGCGTGTCGGTGATGGTCGCGGTCGCCGTGCTGGTGAACGTCGAGGTCGGCGTCGCCGGCGGGATGCACGCCACCGACGGCCCCTTGATCTTCACCTGCTCCGTCTCGTTCTTGCCGAAGGTCGCCGTCGGCGCCGCGAAGCGGCCGCAGTAGCTGGTCGTGCCGATGCCGACGCGGACCTCGAGGAAATTGATCGGGCCGGGGATGGAGTCGATCCCGTACGGCGCACCGCCCATCTTGATCTTGAGCTTGCCGCCGGTGGCCTTGGCGCTGATCTTGGCCTTCTGTACGCCGCCCGGGCCGGGGCTCGGGTTGTCGTACTTGTACCCGGTCGGGCCGGCCGCCACCCACTTGCTGCAGTCCAGCGCGGCGATGGTGTCGCCGGTGTCGCTGGTCAGCTGCACGAACGAGGTCGCCGGGCAGCGCGGATCGGGAATGGTCGCGCTCAGGCCCAGGTCCTTGGTGAAGCCGATGGTGGCCTGGTCGAAGACCGTGCCCGCCTTGTCCTTCAGCTTCGCGGTCTTGCCGCCGGTCAACGGAATGTCCGCCGCCTGCGCCGAGGCGCCGGCCACGAGCAGACTCACCCCGAGAAGAATCCTCACCACATGCACGTTCATGTCCCCCTTCAACGCGGTCCCCCGCGCGCCGGATCGGCGCGCGCCCGCCAATGTGCGTCGATAGTCCGCGGCGCCGCCGAGAAGCAAGGTGTAATCGACCGCGGGGCTTTTCGGCCCTCGCCGGCTGCCTCCCGGCCGCCGGCAGCCGGGCAACGTCACTGGGCCGGGGCGGCGACGCGCTTGCTGCGCGCCCACTCGGCGGCGGTGCGCGCCGCGGCGGTCTGCCGGAAGAGCTCGAGATCGTCCGCCGCCGCGCCGCGCGCCGGCGCGATGGCGAGGTCGCTGTAGGCGCGGGCGTTGGGCTCGCGCTGGATGCCGCGGCGCAGCCGGTCGATGCGCCACAGCAGGCGCAGCATCGGCACGTAGGTGCCGACCACGTCGCGCACCCGCCGCGCGCCGAAGGCCAGCAGGCTCTCGCGCGGCATGCCGCTGCGGCGCTGGCGGCGCGCCTTGCGGCGGAACAGCCCGCTCTGCAGGGGGTGTACCCGCTCGAAGACGGCGGCGGCGAAGAAGAAGAACGCCGCCTCGGCGACGCGCCGCGGGCTGGCGCCGCCGGCCATGGCGCGGCGCAGCAGCGTCTCGATGTGCGCCGGCGAGTAGTACTGGTGCCAGGCCCGCTCGTACGCCCGCGTCCACTGCGCGGCGCTCATGTGCGGGTGCGCGGTGACGACATGCTCGCTGTCGTACTTGTTCATGTCCGCATCCATCGGCGTGCCGTTGCGGAACAGCTCCTGGTGATCCTTCGATCCGGGCAGCGGCGTCAGGATGAAGAACTCCAGCATGTCGATCGGCAGCTCGCGCTGGATGACCTCGATGTCGTGCGCGATGCTCTCCGGCGTGTCGTGCGCGAAGCCGAGGATGTAGCCGGCGAAGGTGAGCACCTTGTGCCGGCGCCAGGCCTGCAGCATGGCGCGATACTCGGTGATCTGGTTCTGCCCTTTCGAGGCTTCCTTCAGGTTGGCCGGATTGATGTTCTCCAGGCCGATGAACACCTTCGTCGTCCCCGCGCGCGCCGCCTTCTCGATGAAGTTGGGCAGCTTGTGGCAGCAGGTATCGACCTGCATGTTCAGGTGGATCTTGAAGCCGTGGTCGCGGCGCAGCTCGATGATGCGATCGAGGATCGCCTCCCAGTTCTTGTTGCGCGCGAAGTTGTCGTCGGTGATGAAGTAGCTCTTGAAGCCCTGCGCGGCGCCGGCACGGATCAGCATCTCGACGTCGTCGGCGGTGCGAAAGCGCGACTTGCGTCCCTGCACGTTGATGATGGTGCAGAAGCTGCAGCTGAACGGGCAGCCACGCCCGGCATCGAAGCTGGCGATGTTCCCCAGGTAGCGCCGCACGTTGCTCGCCGGCAGCGCCGGCAAGGCCTGCGCCTCCAGGCCGGGCAGATCGGCCATGAAGTTGTAGATCGGCGGCAGGCGGCGCTCGGCGGCGGCATGCAACAGCTCATCCATCCGCCCTTCCGCCTCGCCGGCGAACAGGCAGATGCCGAGCTCCTGCGCTTCGCGCACGTCGGGCAGCAGCTCCGGCAACATCGCCAGACTGCCGCTGACGTGGAAGCCGCCGATCGCCACCTGGATGCCGGCGGCGCGCAGCGGACGGGCGATGTCCATGGCGCGCGGGAACTGGTTGGTCTGCACGCCGACCAGGCACACCAGCCCGTGCAACTGGTTGCGCTCGAAGGCGCGGATGATGCGGCGCAGCGGCAGCACCTCGGTGCTCTCGTCGCGCACCTCGAGCTCGATCCGCACGTCGTCGCCGAGCACGCGCCGCCGCCGCGCGTCCTCCGCCAGGCCGTAGAGCGTCGACAGCGAATTGGACGGCACGCTGCCGCGCCACCACTGGATGACGTAGCCGTCGTCGTCGTAGTGCGACGGCTTGATCAGCTGCAGCTGAAATGTCCCGGGGCGCCCACCCGTGACGCTTCGCGGCGCCTCGCGGGACGGGGTCAATACACGAGGCCTTCCATACGCACCTGGCTGAGGATCGACCACATTCACCGGCCGCGCACAACCCCCGGTGGCGAAACGGTGACGCGGACACGGCGGCGGCCCCCACGACGACAGGGCCGCCACCGCACCGGCGTTCGGCTCAGAACTCGACCACCGTGTCGGGGTCGCCGTCCAGCTTCACGCTGTCGACGAAGCGGATCATGTGCTCGCGCGACGACATCAGCACCGAGCTGGTGCGGCAGCCGTGCCCGAAGAAGCGCACGCCGCGCAGCAGGTTGCCGTCGGTGACGCCGCAGGCGGCGAACATCAGATAGGGGCCGGGGGCGAGATCGCGCTCGGTGTAGACGCGGCGGATGTCGGTGATGCCCATCGCCTTGAAGCGCTCCTCCTGACCCTCCTTGGTCGGCACCAGGCGCGCCTGCATGTGGCCGTTCAGGCAGCGCAGCGCCGCGGCGGCGAGCACGCCCTCCGGCGCGCCGCCGATACCCATCACCGCGTGCACGTTGGTCTTGCGCACCGCGGCGCTGATGCCGGCGGAGAGGTCGCCGTCGGAGATCAGCCGGATGCGCGCCCCGGCGCTGCGGATGTCCTCGATCAGCTTCTCGTGCCGCGGCCGGTCGAGCACGATGACGACCAGATCGCTGATGCTGCGCCCGAGGCGGGTCGCGATCGCCTGCAGGTTCTCCTTCACCGTCGCGTCGATGTGGATGGCGCCCTTGGCCGCCGGCCCGACGATGATCTTCTCCATGTAGCAATCGGGCGCGTGCAACAGGCCGCCCTTGTTGGAGGCGGCCAGCACCGCGATCGCGTTCGGCGCGCCGGTGGCACACAGGTTGGTGCCCTCCAGCGGATCGACCGCGATGTCGACCTCGGGGTCGCCGTCGCGCCAGCTGCCGACCTTCTCGCCGATGTACAGCATCGGCGCCTCGTCGCGCTCGCCCTCGCCGATCACCACCGTGCCACGCATCGGCAGCGTGTCCATCGCCTTGCGCATCGCCTCGACCGCGACGCCGTCCGAATGCTTGCGCTCGCCGCGCCCCATGGTGCGCGCGCAGGCCACCGCCGCGTCCTCGACCACGGCCAGAAACTCGCGCGACAGGAGTTGTTGCAGATCCATGCAGATCCCCCTTCGAGCTGCCGTGGTTAGCGAAGCGCTGCTGCCGCCGCAACGGGGCGGCAAGGCGGTTGGCTGTCAGGCTGTTACGCTGTTAGGGGGGTCGCGCTCGTCATGGCCGGTCTGCCCCCTAACAGCCAACAGCCTAACAGCCTAACCGCCTTGCCTTTGTCCGGCGTCCGCATCCTCGACATCGGCACGCGCATCGCGGCGCCGTTCGCGGCGACGCTGCTCGGCGACTTCGGCGCCGAGGTGATCAAGGTCGAGCTGCCCGGCAGCGGCGACTTCATGCGCGGCATCGGCCCCTTCGACGCCAACGGGCACTCGCTGTGGTGGGCGGTGGAGGGGCGCAACAAGCGCTCGATCACCCTCGATCTGCGCACCCCGCGCGGCCAGGAGCTGTTCCGCGCCCTGGTGCGCCAGGCCGACGTCGTGGTCGAGAACTTCCAGCCCGGCACGCTCGAAGGATGGGGCCTGGGCCCCGAGGTGCTGGCGCGCGAGAACCCCGACCTGATCCTCACCCGCGCCACGGTGTACGGCCAGACCGGCCCGTATCGCGACCGGCCCGGGCTCGACCGCAACGGCATCGGCTTCGGCGGCCTGCTCTACCTGACCGGCTACCCGGATCGCCCGCCGGTGCGCCCCGGCGTCATCGTCTCCGACTACCTGACCGGCGTCTTCAACGCGCTGGCGATCATGATCGCGCTCTATCATCGCGACGTGCACCGCGGCGGCGGGCAGGTCGCCGACCTGGCGCTGTACGAGTCGGTCTTCCGCATCCTGGAGCACACCCTGCCCGCCTACGACCGGCTCGGCGTCGTACGCGGCCGCGAGGGCAACCGGCTGAAGAACTCGGCGCCGCTCGACAACTGGCCGACCGCCGACGGCCAGTCGATCTGCATCGTCGCCGCCGGCGACGCCCTCTTCCCGCGCCTGGCGCGCGCCATCGGCCAGCCCGAGCTGCTCGACGACCCGCGCTTCGCCACCTTCACGGCGCGGGTCGCCAACGCCGACGCGATCAACGCCGTCGTCGGCGCGTGGTGCGCGCAGCACAGCGCCGCCGAGATCGAGGCGATCATGGTCGCCGCCGAGGTGCCGGTGTCGCGCCCCTACTCGATTGCCGACATTGCCGCCGACCCGCACTACGCGGCGCGCGGCGACATCGTCACCGTCGACGACCCGACCCTCGGGCCGCTCAAGCAGCCCGCCGTCTACCCGCGGCTCGACAAGACCCCCGGCGCCATCCAGCGCGGCGCGCCGCGGCTCGGCGAGCACAACGACGCCGTCTACGGCACGCTGCTCGGCCTGAGCAGCGAGGAGCTCGCCCGCTTGCGCGCCGACGGCGTGATCTGAGCCGCACCGCGACACCGGCCCGCCAGTCAGCGCTTGTACGGAGCGTCGGCGGCGGAGATAGACTGGCGACGGAAGGGACCCAGCGATGGCCTCCTGCACTCCCGCGATCCTCGCGCTACTCGCCGCGCTGGCGACGCCCGCCGCCGGGCTCGAGCTCGTCAGCGCGACGCCCGACGGCGGCTTTCCGGCCCCGTACGGCATGCCCATCTCGCAGCGGCTCGGCAGCAGCGCCGACGGCCAGGTGGTGCTGTTCCAGAGCTACGCGAACGACCTCGCCGCCGCCGGGCTCGATCAGAACGGGCTGGTCGACGTGTTCGTCCGCGACCGTGCGCTGGGCGTCACGACCCTGGCCAGTATCGACGCCGCCGGCACCGCCAGCGCTTCCGCCGGCGCCTTCTCGGCTCGGTTGAGCGCCGACGGCGGCGCCGTGGCGTACACCAGCACGTCGACCGATCTGGTCGCCGGCAGCGCCGACGGCAACGGGCCCACCGCCAGCGACGCCTTCGTGCGCGATCTCGCCAGCGCCGCCACCGAGCTGGTCAGCGTCAACGCCGCCGGCACCGCCAGCGGCAATGCCGAGTCGACCGCGCTGGCGATCAGCGCCGACGGCGCCTGTGTCCTGTTCAGCAGCAACGCCACGGATCTGGTCGCCGGCTTCGTCGACGCCAACGGTCCCACCCGGCCCGACCTGTTCGTGCGCGACCGGCAGGCCGCGGTGACGCACTGGGTGAGTCGCGGCATCGACGGCCAGGGCGCCAACCGGGAGGTCGGCGGGGCGCTGCTGAGTGCCGACTGCCGCCGGGTGGTGTTCGCCAGCGCCGCGACCAACCTGGTCGCCGGCGGTATCGACGCCAACCAGACGATCGACGTCTTCGTCCACGACCTGCAGAGCGGCGCCACCAGCCTGGTCAGCCTCAACCTGACCGGCACCGCCAGCGCCGCCGGCCCCTCGCGCAACCCGCGCATCTCGGCGGACGGCGGCCTGGTCGCCTTCTCCAGCACCGCCACCGACCTGGCCGCCGGCTTCGTCGACGGCAACGGCGACGGCGAGGATCTCTACCTCCGCGACCTCGCCGCCGGCGAGACGCGCCTGGTGAGCGTCAACGCCGCCGGCAGCGCCAGTGGCAACCGCGGCACGCTGAGCGCCGGCGACCCGTACGCGCTCAGCGAGGACGGGCGCTGGATCGCCTTCCCCAGCCCGGCAACCGACCTGGTCGGCGGCGTCACTGACACCAACCTCGCCGCCGATGTCTTCCTGCGCGACCTGGCCAGCGGCACCACCATTCTGGTGAGCGCCATCCCAAGCGGCACCCGAACCGGCGGCAGCGAGTCGCTGCGCCCGCAGGTCGCGATCAACGGGACGGTGCTGTTCGACAGCGAGTCCACCGACCTGGTGCCCGGACTGCGCAGCGGCGTGCGCAACCTCTTCGTGCGTACCCCCGCCAGCGGCGCGCTGGCGCTGGTCACCGCCAGCATCGTGCGCGCCGGCGGCGCCGACGCCAGCCCGACCGACGCCGTGCTCAGCGCCGACGGCCGCATCGTCGTGTTCGCCAGCGCCGCCAGCGACCTGCTCGCCGGCGACACCAACGGGTCCGAGGACGTCTTCGCCTACGACGTCCTGGCGCCGCCCACGCCGACGCCGACGCGGACCCGCACCGCGCCGCCAAGTCCGACCGCGTCGCGGACCGCCACGCCGTCCGCCAGCGCGACGCCGACCCTCAGCCCGACGCCGCTGTCGAGCCCGACCGACACGGCGGCCGCCTCGCCGACCGCGACGGCACCGCGCACCGCGGGCGATTGCAACGGCAACGGCGCCGTCACCGTCGACGAGTTGGTGCGCGGCGTCAACATCGCCCTCGGCAGCGCCGCGCTCGACAGCTGCCCGTCGTTCGACCCGAACGGCGACGGGATGGTGGCGGTGAACGAGCTGGTGCGCGCGGTGGCCAACGCACTCGGTGCGTGACTGCCTAGCCGCGCAGCACGTCGGGTTGCTTGAACGCCGTCCAGCCGCGGTCGCAGTTCAGCACCGCGCCGGTCAGCGAGCGCGAGGCGTCGCCGGCGAGGAAGACGACCAGCTCGGCGACCTCCTCCGCGGTCTGCAGGCCGGTGGCGTGGCCGCGCGCGAAACCGGCCTTGAACGCGTCGCTGCCGAAGATCATCGCGTTCATCGGCGTGTCGACGTAGCCCGGGCTGATCGCATTGACGCGGATGTTCAGCGCGCCGCAGTGCAGCGCCATCGACTTGGTCAGCAGCGCGACGCCGCCCTTCGAGGCGGCATAGCCGTCCAGCCCGCCGAGCGGCAGATGCGCCATCGACGAGGCGGTGTTGATGATCGACCCACCGCCCGCCGCGGCGATCACCGGGATGGCGTACTTGGCGCAGTAGAACACGCTCGACAGGTTGATGCGGATGACCGCGTCCCACACCTCCGGCTCGATCGCCGGCGTGAAGCCGTCGCGCCCCGGCCAGGCGACGCCGGCGTTGTTGTACAGCACGTGCACGGCGCCGAATGCCTGCACCGCCGCCTCCACCATCGCCGCGGCATCGGCGGCGCGCCCGGCGTCGCCGACGTGCCCGCGCGCCTGCCCGCCGGCCGCCGCGATCGCCTCGACCGTGCCGCGCGCGCCGTCGGCGTCAATGTCGCTCACCAGCACCCGCGCGCCCGCCGCCGCCAATGCCAACGCCCCGGCGCGCCCCAGCCCCGAGCCGCCGCCGGTCACGATCGCCACTCTGTCGTGCAACATTCGTCCTCCCGTGCAGAGCGAAAACGAAACCACAGATGAACACGGATGAACACCGATGGGCGGAGTCGACCGCGCCCTCGGCTCGTCCGCGGTGATGTTCATCCGTGTTCGTCCGCGGTTTCGTTCGTCGGACGGGTACACGCCCGGCCGAAATTTCCGCATTGTCACGTCGTCGCGCTCGTGTAGCGTCGTGCGCGTGACAATTGCGACGCGACGGCTGGGGCTGCTCGTCGGACTCGCCATGTTGCTCGGCGGCTGCGGCGCGGTGAACCTGGTGGCGCCGGAGGGGCGCGAGGTGCGCATCCTCGGCAGCGACGAGCCGGCCACGGTGAAGGTGGACCGCACCGTCTGGTACGCGCTGTGGGGCGGCCACCCGATCTCCGACAACACGACGCGCCAGGACATCGAGCGCTTCAACCTGCGCGAGGTGCGCTACACCACCAAGCAGACGTTCTTCGAGATGCTCACCAATCCGCTCACCTCGCTGGTGTCGGTGGTGCGCCGCACGTTGATCGTCGAGGGCAACCCATGAGTCGCGCTCGCCGATCCGCCGGCGCGGTGCTGTTGGCCGCGTTGACCACCTGCTCGGGCTGCTTCGTCATGCGCTGCGACGCGCCGCCGCCACCGCCGCACGTGCGCCTGCTGAGCGAGGACGCGCCGGTCGAGTTCAGCCGCAAGTACCAGAAGTGGTACGCGGCGTGGGGCCTGTTCCCGCTCACCCCGGCCGACGACCCGAAGTACATCATCGAGCACGAGCGCCTGGTCGAGGCGCGCATCCTGCAACAGGACAGCACCGAGGACCTCTTCGCCGGCTTCATCTTCACCTACATGTTCGTCGGCGTGATCCTGCCGCAGAGCGTGATCGTCGAGGGCAACCGCGCGCCGCACCCACCGGCGGCACACGCCACCGACAGCTAGTGCACCGCTCCCCCCCGATGGACCGTGCGCCGGATTCGCGGTACGCACGGCCATGCGCTGCGCCCGACGCGCCCCGCGAGCGGCACTGGCCACCGTCACCGTCGCGCTGCTGAGCGGCTGCGCCGGTTTCACCCAGACGGTCGGCGGCTGGTTCGGCTCGGCACCGGAACCGACGCCGACGCGGGCGGCCGCGGCGGCGCCCGCCGGCGAGACGTTCTACGCCGGCGCCGCCGGCGTCACCGTCTACGAACAGCCGTCGAGCAGCGCGCGCGTCGCCGGCCGCCTGGCGCTGCACGAGAAGGTCACCCGCGCCGGCGTCGAGCACGGCTATGCCCACATCATCGCTTCGACCAGCGGCGTCACCGGTTGGGTCGACAACGCGCAGCTCATCTGGCGGCTGCCCGGCGCGCCGGCAGCGAGCGCGCCGGGCAGCG
>JANRJF010000299.1:0-15973 GCA_033764095.1 Deltaproteobacteria bacterium
CGACGCCGTCGCGCCGCCCACCGCCGCGCACGGCGACCCGCTGGCCGGCCTCGACGCCGCTGCCCGCGATGCCGCCAGCGCGCGCGGCGCGGCGCTGTGGAACGCCAGCGGCTGCGCCGCCTGTCACGTCGCCGGGCAGGCGGCCGGCGCGGCCTACAAACCGCTCGAGGCGCTCGCGGCGCGCTACACGATCGACGCGCTGGTCACCTTCCTGCGCGCCCCGCAGCCGCCGATGCCGATCTACCCGTTCAGCGACGAGCAGCGCCGCGACCTGGCGATATACCTGCTCGCCACCCACCCGTGAGATCTAGCGATGAGCGACGAGCGATGAGCGATGAGTGAGAAGGACGACAACCACTCATCGCTCATCGCTCGTCGCTCATCGCTGCTTTCGCTCGCGCGTCGCTCGTCGCTCTTCCGCATCGCGGTCGGCGTCGCGCTCGGCTGCATACCGCTGGCCGGCTACATCGCGGCAGTGCGGCTCGGCTATCTCAACCCGCCGTTCGGCGCCGCAGTGAGCTTCGCGGGGTACAGCGGCAACGCGATTCCCGAGCCGCTGTTGGCGCAGCGCATCCACCTGCCGGACGGATTCCGCATCAATACCTACGCCGGCGGCATTCCCAACGCGCGCCTGCTGCGCTTCACGCCGGCCGGCGATCTGCTGGTCAGCGCGCCGGGACAGAGCAAGGTGCTGCTGGTCGAGCGCGATCGCAACGGCGATGGGGTCGCCGACGGCAAGCGCGTGCTGCTCGACGGCCTCACGCTGCCGCACGGCCTGGCGCTGCACGGCGAGTGGCTCTACATCGCCGATGCCACCGGCGTGCTGCGCGTCGGCTTCGACAGCGCCAGCGGCAGCGTGCGCGGCGCCCCCGAGCGCATCGTCGGCCGCGTGCCCGACGGCGGCAGTCACTGGACCCGCACCGTCGCGGTCGGCCCAGACGAGAAGCTGTACCTGTCGGTCGGTTCGAGCTGCAACGTCTGCCAGGAAGCCGATCCGCGCCGCGCCGCCATCCTGCGCTACGATCTCGACGGCCGGCACGAGACGATCTACGCCACCGGGCTGCGCAACAGCGTCGGCCTCGCCTGGCAACCCGGCAGCGGCGCGCTCTACGCCACCGACAACGGACGCGACTGGTTGGGTGACGACTTCCCGCCCTGCGAGCTCAACCGCATCGTCGAAGGCGGCTTCTACGGCTGGCCGTTCGCCAACGGCGACCGCGTACCGGATCCGGATTTCGGCGCCGGCCACGACGCCGAGATCGCCGCCTCGATCCCGCCGGCGCACGGCTTCGGCGCCCACACCGCGCCGCTCGGCATCAGCTTCTACGATCCACCCGCCGGCGCCCGGTCCGCCTTCCCGTCGCGTTACCGCGGCGCCGCGTTCGTCGCGCAGCACGGCTCGTGGAACCGCACCGAGAAGGCCGGTTATCGCGTCGTAGCGCTGCAGTTCGCCGCCGACGGCGGCATCCGCGAGGAAGTCTTCGCCAACGGCTTCCTGCGCGACGGCAGCGTCTCCGGCCGCCCGGTCGACGTCGCCGTCGGCCCCGACGGCGCACTGTACGTATCGGACGACTTCACCGGCTCGATCTACCGCATCACGTACGAGCGATGAGCGATGAGTGACGAGCGATGAGTGACGTATGCCGAGCGGCCTTCGCTCATCGCTCGGCACTCATCGCTCATCGCTCTACCAAGTCGCCACCACCGAGCGTCGAAGCTGACAGCTGAGGGCCGACGGCTGACAGCTGCCCCTTACAACGTCGCCACCACTGACAGGCCGCCGTAGACGTTGAAGGTCGGGGCGGGCTCGTAATAGCGGTCGCCGAGCGCGTTGAGCCTCACCGTGCCGACGTAGTTCTGGTCGAGCAGGTTGTTGAGGCCGACGAACGGCTGGATCATCCAGTGCTCGTTGAACGCGTACTGGTAGCCGGCGCGCAGGTTGACCAGCTGGTAGCTGTTGGTGGCGGCGGTGTTGGCGTCGTTGACGAAGTAGCCGTCGACCAGGAACGCCTCCAGCGCCGCGAAGATGCCGGTGTCGTGCTGGTACATCAGCTCCTGGTAGATCCAGTAGTCCGGGATGCCGGGCTCCTGGTTGCCGGCGAAGTTCTGCGCGCCGACCTGGTAGTCCTGGTAGCGGGTGTGCAGCATCGTCACCGCCGCGCTCCAGCGCAGGCCGAGCGGCAGGAACGCCTGCCAGTCGAGCTCCAGGCCGACGCGCCGGGTGCGGCCGGCGTTGCGGTACGCGGTACGGCCGGATGGGCTCTCGAACGGCACCAGCAGCTGGTCGACCTCGATGTCGTACACCGCTCCGTTGGCGACCAGGAAGTCACCCAGGCGGATGCGGCCGCCGAGCTCGTAGGTGATCGAGTCCTGCGGATCGAGCGCTGAGTTGAAGCCCGGTCCGTCCGGATTGGCGAGCTCGGTGGTGGTCGGCGTCTGGAAGGCGGTGCCGACGGTCGCATACAGCGCCAGCGCGCGCAGGCGTTCGGGGCGCCCGTTCACCCACGACCAGCGCACGCCGCCGGTGGGGCTGACGTGCTCGAAGGTGCGCGCGCCCGACTCGTCGCTGTCGGGCGGATAGTCGACGTCGACGTCGAAGCGCACCGCGTCGTAGCGCACGCCGCCGCTGAGCTCCCACTCGTCGCCGAGCTCGATGGCCTCGCGGACGTACGGGCCGACGCTGCCGACCTGCTCGCGCTGGTGCAGTCCGAGCGGCCCCTGACTGCCGTCGGCATTCGGAAAACGGCGGCGGTCGTCGTCCTGGTACTGCAGGTCGATGCCGGTAGTCATCGCCTGCGCGATGCCGAGCACCGGCGTCGCCAGCGTCCAGCGCAGACCGCCGCCGGGCGCGACGCGGTTGAAGGTCACCACGCCGTCGCCGGCGACAGGCGGAATGGCGAGCAGGTTGCTGAAGTCGCGCGTCAGCACGTAAGCGTACGCGCTCACGTCGCCCCAGCCGGCGCGGTGGTTGGCGGTGGTGCCGAAGCGCGCCTGTGAGACCGTCTCGCCGGCGTCGAGCTGGACATTCAGCGGCCGCGCCATGCGCGGCGCGGCGCACGCCTGCTGCAACGTCAGCGCACCGGGATCGTCGGCCTGCGGCGACTCGACGCCGTTCACCAGGACGGTGACGTCGGTATCGTCGCCGACGTCGTAGCGCAGCTTGCCGAGCCAGGTGCCGGACTGCGTGGCACTGTGCTCGCGGTAGCCGTCGAGCTGCAGATAGGAGCCCTGCAGGAAGGCCTGCCACGCACCGCTGCGGCCGCCGCCCTTGACCGCGTACTTGCCGAAACCGAACGACCCGCCGCTGAGCGTCACGTCGGCCGTCGGCCGCGCCGGCGCGTCCTCGGTGAACAGTTGGATGACGCCCCCCGAGGCGTTGCCGTACAACGCGCCGGCCGGGCCGCGCAGGACCTCGATGCGATCGATCGAATCGAGGTCGATGTCGTCGAGGATGGTCTGCCCGTCCGGCTGCGTCTCCGGCAGCCCGTCGAGCAGCACGCGGATCTCGCGGATGCCGAACGCCGAGCGGGTGCCGAAGCCGCGGATCTGGATGCGCACGTCCTGCGCGAAGTTCTCGCTGCTCTGCACGAACACGCCGGGCACGCGGTCGAGCGATTCCTCCAGGCCGACCGAGCGCTGCGCGCCCTGCACGTCGAGCCCCTCGATGACGCTCACCGACCCGGTGACGTCGCCCAGCGCACGCGGCTCGCGCGTCGCGGTGACGACGATCGGGTCGAACTGCAGGCGCTCCTCGGGCGCCGGCTCCTGCGCCGCGGCGAGGGTCAGGAAGAAGAAGACTCCACCACAGAGGCACAGAGGCAGGGAGAAGGGCAGCTTGTGATGTCGACGCCCGCCCTCTAGCTGATTGCAGCGTGGGGAGAGGATTCCTTGCAGCAGTCTCCGTGCTTTCTCCGTGCCTCTGTGTCTCGGTGGTGAACTCTTCGCATGCCGGCTGAGCACGCGCGCGCGCTGCGCATCCTGTTCGTCTGCCTGGTGTGCATCGGCATCGGGCAGTCGATGCTGTTCAGCATCCTGCCGCCGGCGGCGCGGCAGATCGGCATCACGCCGTTCCAGGTGTCGACCATCTTCGCCACCTCGGCGACGCTGTGGGTGTTCATCAGCCCGTGGTGGGGGCGGCGCAGCGACCTGCGCGGCCGCCGGCCGATCATCCTCACCGGCCTGCTCGGCTACGCGCTGTCGATGTTCTCGCTCGCGGTGGTGATCGAGATCGGCCTGATGAAGCTGCTGCCGGCGCTGTTCATCTACCCGATGCTGATCGTCGCGCGCTCGCTGTTCGCCGTCTTCGGCTCCGGCACCGGGCCGGCGGCGCAGGCCTACGTCGCCGACCGCACCTCGCACCACGAGCGCACCGCCGGCGTCGCGCTGGTCAGCGCCGCGATGGGCGTCGGCGAGACCATCGGCCCCGGCGTCGGCGCGGCGCTCTCGGCGGTCGACCTGCTGGCGCCGCTCTACCTCTCCGCCGCGCTGGCGGTGCTGAGCTCGTTCATGATCCGCCGCTATCTGCCCGAGGACGGTCCGCCGATCGCCGACCACACCCAGCGGCCGCCGCGCCTGCGCGCGCTCGACCCGCGCGTCACGCCGTTCGTGCTGGTCTCGGCGGCGCTGCAGGCGACGCGCGCCACCACCGTCATCACCCTCGCCTTCTTCCTGCAGGACACCCTGCACCTGACGCCGGAGCGCACCGTGCAGGTCTCCGGCATCAGCTTCGTCGTGCTGGCGCTCTCCGGCCTGTTCGCACAGCTGGTGCTGGTGCAGCGCTTCCGGCCGACCGCGCGCTTCATGCTGCGGCTCGGCCTGCCGCTGTCGGTGGCGGCGTATGCGCTGTTCGCGGTCGGTCACGGCCTGCCCGTCTACCTCGCCGCGCTGGTGCTGCTCGGCGTCGGCCTCGGCCTCATCCGCCCCGGCAGCGCCGCCGGCGCCTCGCTGTCGGTCGGCATGCACGAGCAGGGCTCGGTCGCCGGCCTGGTCAACGGCGTCGCGGTGGTCGGGAACGTCATCGGCCCGATGATCGGAACCACGCTCTACGCCATGAGTCCAACCGGCCCGTTCCTGCTCAACACCGCGGTGATGGCCGCCGCCTGGATCCTGCTGTTTGCCAATCGACGTCTGCGCACGCTGCGCTCATGAGGAAGCGATGAGCGAGCTCGGAAGCGATGAGCGAGCTCGGAAGCGATGAGCGATGAGCGAGCTCGGAAGCGATGAGCGATGAGCGATGAGTGGTGGTCGAAGCCAATTTTTGAATTGATCCTGTTACCTCCACTCATCGCTCGGCACTCATCGCCCGTCGCTTCCGAACCACTCCTCGCTCGTCGCTTCCGAGTTGCTCATCGCTCATCGCTTCCCTCCGGCAGCGTGTAGGCGATGACATAGTCGCCCTGCTTGGAGCCGATGCCGATGTGGCCGCCGGGGGCGATGACCAGGAACTGCCTGCCGTCGGGGCGCAGCTTGTAGGTGATCGGGCCGGCGTGCAGGCCGGCCGGCAGCTCGAAGCTGGCGAGCACCGCGCCGCTGCCGGTGTCGTGGGCGCGCAGGTGCAGGTCGCGGGTGCCGGCGTGGAAGACCAGGCCGCCGGCGGTGACCAGCGGCGGGCCGTAGCCGGAGAGTCCCGCGACGCCGCCCGGCCCGCTGCCGGCCGGCACGCGCCAGGCGACCGCGCCGGCGTCGAGGTCGATCGCCACCAGCTCACCCCACGGCGGCCGGTTGCACGGCACGCCGTCGACCGCGAACAGGCGGCGCCCGCGCAGCGGATCGGTCCAGTAGCGCAGCCCGGTGCCGCGACCGGTGAGCGCCCACCACAGGCCGGGGAAGAAGTGCAACGGCGTGATGGTGTCGGGCGCCTCGACGTTGGCCGCCGGCATCGGGCTGAGCCGCAGCACGTGCGCGATGTTGTTGAGCGGCACGAAGATGCGGCGCGCGGCGGGATCGAGCCCGACGCCCGACCAGTTCACGCCGCCGCCGGTCGAGGGAAAGAGCAGCGTGCCCTGCAGGCTCGGCGGCGTGAACACGCCCTCGTTGCGCAGGCCGCGCAGGAGCTCGCGGCATGCCTCCAGTCGCTGCGGGTCGGCGTCCCAGAGATCGTCCTCGCGCAGGCGCGCCGGCAGCAGTGGCGGCGGCAGCACCGGCATCGGCTGCGTCGGCCAGGCGTGCTCGCCGGGCAGGTCGGAGGGCGGCACCGGGCGCTCTTCGACCGGAAACACCGGCGCGCCGGTGTCGCGGTCGAGCACGAAGACGAAGCCGGCCTTGGTTGCCTGCACGACGACGTCGCGTCCCGCGCGCGTCGCCAGCAGCGGCGGCGCGGCGAGATCGTAGTCCCACAGGTCGTGGTGGATGGTCTGGAAGTGCCAGACGTGCTCGCCGCTGGCGGCGCGCAGCGCGACGACCGAGTCGGAGAACAGGTTGGCGCCCGGCCGGTCGACGCCGTCGAAGTCGGGGCTCGGCGTGCTCACCGGCAGGAAGACCAGCCCGCGCGCCGGGTCGGCGGTGATCGTCGACCAGACGTTCGCCGCGCCGGCGTTGCGCCAGCTGTCGTGCTCCCAGGTGTCGTTGCCGAGCGCGCCGGGGCGCGGGATGGTGTGGAAGATCCAGCGCCGCGCGCCGCTGCGTGCGTCGAAGCCGCGCACGTCGCCGGGCGGCGCGACGCGGCGCAGCGTATCGGCGATCGACGAGCCGACGACCACCACGTCGCCGACCACGGTCGGCGGCGAGGTGAGGTTGTACTCCCAGGCGTCGACCATCGGCGTCAGGCCGGCGAGCAGGTCGACGGCGCCGCCGCTGCCGAAGTCGGCGCACGGCCTGCCGGTCGCCGCATCGATCGCGATCAGCCGCGCGTCGAGCGTACCGAGGAAGACGCGCGCCGCGCACGGACCGCTGGCATTGGCGTCGCGCCAGTAGGCGACGCCGCGGTTGATGATCGAGTTGGCGAAGCGGCGGTCGATGTCGATGTGCGGATCGTAGGTCCACAGCTCGCGCCCGCTCTCCGGCTCGAGCGCGATGACGCGATTGTACGGCGTGGTGAAGATCAGCCGCCCGTCGACCACGATCGGCGTCGACTCGAACGAGGTGGCCTTGTTGACGTACTCCGGCGTCCAGCCGCCGTCGAAGACGTCGCCGTGCCGATAGGTCCACGCCACCCGCAACGATGCGACGTTGCCGCGGTTGATGTCGGCGAGCGGCGAATAGCGCCCACCACCCGCCGCCCCCTCGGTGTACGGCCAGTCGGCGCTCGGCTGGGCACGGGCACTCGCGGCGCAGACCAGGAGCGCCATGATCAGGCCGGCGGCCGCGCGCAGCGGAGGGCGGCGGTCGCAGCCACGCGGCGTGGCGATTGGCCTCATCGCGCGCCGCCTTTCGCCGCCTCGCGGCGACGGCGCGGGCGCAGCGCCTCGACCAGAAACATCTCGACGCTCACCAGCACGTGCGCCTCCGCCATCGGCTGCGGCGCGCGATCCCAGTGGCGGTGCACCGCCCAGGTGGTCAGCGTCTCGATGATGATGCGCGCCGCGATCGGCACATCGGGCACCGCCGCCAACGCACCCGCGGCGATGCGCGACTCCAGATAGCGGCACAGCGCGGCGAGCTGCGTCGTCCGGCCGGCGCGCACCCAGACCTGCGCCAGCTCCGGATAGTCGGCGGCGCAGCGGTCGATCAGCTTGATGGCGACGCGTTGCGTGGACATCGTCGCGTAGAGCTCGCGCACGATGCCGCGCAGCTCGCGCCGCGCGTCGCGCGGCGGCGCCGCGCGCAGCGCCGCGGCAAGCGCCGGCCCGATCACCACCGCGCCGACGCGCTCCTCCACCCAGGCGAGCGTCGCGCCGCGCGCCGGTGTCGGCACCGGCAGGCGCGCCGGAACCGGTGGATGCGCGGCGTCAGCGTGGCGCACGACCAGGTCGAACAGCGCCTCCTTGCTCTCGACCGCCAGGTAGAGCGTGCCCTTGGCGACGCCGAGCGCCTCGGCGACGTCGGACATCTGGGTGCGGCGGTAGCCGAGCCGGATGAAGACCTCGGTGGCGACCTCGATCAGGCGGGCGATGCGGTCGGGCGGCGCGCGGCGAGCCATTGCGCCCGTTTATAACTGACCAGGTCGGTCATTTGTAAAGGCATTTTCGTGCGGGCGCCATCACGGCGCGCGCCTACAAGCGGAATCCGGGTCGGTGCGTACACGTGGCCGCTGCCCGGTTGGGTGGCAGGCGATGCCCAGCAAACCGGCAGCGCATGACGCGCGTCGATAAGGGCGATCAGGCGGGGCGCGGGGCGCGGCGGGTGGCACATGGCTTGCCCTCTCCGGCCGGCATCCGCGCCAACATTAGAAAGGGCATCTGATGCTCGGCTTTCCGCAGGAGACCCCGGCACCCGACCGTACGCCGTACCACGAGTTCTATCTCGACGATTTCGCGCCGCGGGAGCACTACCGGCCGCTGTGGGAGCACATCCGGAAGGTCGGGCAGAGCACGCTCGGCGCCAAGGTGCACGAAGCCGACCTGGCGCTGCGCTCCGAGGGCGTGACCTTCACCGTGTACGGCGACAAGGAGGAGGGCATCGAGCGCGTCTGGCCGTTCGACCTCATCCCGCGCATCATCCCGGCCAACGAGTGGGCGCCGATCGAGTCGGGTCTCAAGCAGCGCGTCAAGGCGCTGAACCTGTTCCTGCGCGACCTCTACCACGAGCAGCGCTGCCTGAAGGACGGCGTGCTGCCGGCCGAGCTGGTCTTCAACGGCAAGCACTTCCTGCGCGAGATCATGGACATCGATCCGCCGCAGGGGATCTACACGCACATCAGCGGCATCGACCTGGTGCGCGACGGCCCCGGCCGCTACCTGGTGCTGGAGGACAACCTGCGCACGCCGTCGGGCGTGTCGTACATGATCGAGAACCGCATCGTGGAGCGGCACATCCTGCCCGAGTTCTTCGCCCGCTACCGGGTGCGCCGCGTCGAGCACTACCCGGCGGTGCTGTTGGAGGCGCTGCGCAACGTCTCGCCGCGCGGCAAGGCGGCGTGCGAGATCGCGCTGCTCACCCCCGGCATCTACAACTCGGCGTACTTCGAGCACACCTTCCTGGCCAAGGAGATGGGCATCGAGCTGGTCGAGGGGCGCGATCTGGTCGTCAAGAACGACGTGGTCTACATGAAGACGACGCGCGGCCTGCGCCGCATCGACGTGCTCTACCGGCGCGTCGACGACGCCTTCCTCGATCCGCTCTGTTTCCGCCCCGACTCGGTGCTCGGCGTCGCCGGCATCATCAACGCCTGGCGCGCCGGCAACGTCGCGCTGGTCAACGCGCCGGGCAACGGCATCGCCGACGACAAGGCGATCTATCCGTTCGTGCCCGACATCATCCGCTACTATCTCGGCGAGCGGCCGATCCTGGAGAACGTGCCGACCTACCTGATGACGCGCCCCGACGACCAGGCGCACGTGCTCGACAACCTGGAGCAGATGGTGGTCAAGGCGGTGAGCGAGTCGGGTGGCTACGGCATGCTGATGGGCCCGTCGTCGACGCCGGCGATGCGCGCCGAGTTTGCCGCCCGCATCAAGGCCGATCCGCGCAACTACATCGCCCAGCCGGTGGTGCCGCTGTCGCGCCACGTCTGCTACCTCGACGGCGAGCTCGAGTCGCGACACATCGATCTGCGCCCGTTCACCATCTACGGCGAGGAGATCCAGGTGGTCCCCGGCGGCCTCACCCGCGTCGCGCTGACCAAGGGCTCGCTGGTGGTGAACTCGTCGCAGGGCGGCGGCAGCAAGGACACCTGGGTATTGGCGGAGTAGGCCGCATCGGCTGTACCAACCGCATCGCCACCTCGCACTACGGACAGGCAAACTTCTGGACGCGGGGGTTGTCCTCGGCGACGAAGACGTGTCCGTCGGCGTCGACGGCGACGCCGAGGGCGGAGTTGAACTGCCCGTCACCGTTGCCAAGGCTGCCCCATTCGGTGACGAAGACGCCGGCGTTGGTGAACTTCTGGATGCGATCGACGTCGGCGGCGAAGACCGTCCCGTCCGCGGTGACGGCGACGCTCTCCAGATCGCTGAACTCGCCGGCGCCGAGTCCCAGGCTGCCCCACTTGGCGACGAACGTGCCGCTGTCGGTGAACTTCTGGATGCGATCGTTGAAGTGGTCGGCGACGAAGACGTTGCCGGCGGCGTCGACCGCGACCCCGATCGGGCTGGCGAACTGACCGTCCGCCTCGCCGACACTCCCCCATTTGGTGAGGAAGACGCCGGCGCTGGTGAGCTTCTGTATGCGGTTGTTGAAGCGATCGGCGACATAGAGGTTGCCGGCGGAGTCGACAGCCAGCCCGGCGGGACCGCTGAACTGGCCGTCGCCGCTGCCGGCGGCGCCGAAGGCGCCGAGGAATCCGCCGTCGTTGTCGAACTTCTCGATGCGGTTGTTGCCGGCGTCGGCGACGAAGACATTGCCGTCGCCGTCCACGGCGACGCCGTCCGGGCCAGCGAACTGCCCGTCGCCGGCGCCCATCTCGCCCCACTTGCGAATGAAGGCACCGGTGTCGCTGAACTTCTGCACGCGGTGATTGCCGGTATCGGCGACGAAGATGTTGCCCTCGCCGTCCACCGCGAGCGCGGCCGGGTCGCTGAACTGCCCGTCGCCGCTGCCGCGGCTGCCGAATTTCAGGAGGAAGGTGCCGCACACCGCCGTCGCGGTGGTCGGCGTGGCGGTGTGGGTTGGCGTCGCGGTGGGGCTCGCCGGCAGTCCGGTGGTCGTGGTCGCGGTCGGCGTCGCAGTGGGAGTGTGCGTCGGCGTCGCCGCCGCGCTGGTGAGCGTCGCGGTGGGATCGGCCGGGCAGCCGTTCAGGGCGGCATCGACGCCGCGCAGCAGGCAGTCGATCGTGACCTGTCCGACGTCGTTGCAGTCGAACTGCGGGCAACGCTCGAGCGGCAGCGACCCGAGGGCGATGTTCACTCCGTTGACCAACTCGGCAACCGTGACCGCTCCGTTGTCGTCGCAATCACCCACACAACGCCGGCCGATGCCGCCTCTCGGCGTCGCGTGGGCGACCGACACGACGCCGGAGCCAATCCCAATCGCGCACAGCAGCCGCAACGCTCGCCACACCTGCCCGGCTCCGTGCCGGCCCGCCGGCCGATACGGCCGGTGATGCGTCATGTTCCGTCCTCTCACGCGCCGCTCGGCGACGTGTTGGCGGACCGGAGAAGGGGGCTCGGACGGCGGCAGATGCGTCAGTTCGTCGATCACCATGTGGCGGAGACTACGACCCGTCCAGGTAAAGGGCGATCCCGAAACGGTAATCTCCGCGGTTAAGATCACCAGCCAGCGACCGGTTCGATCACCGCGCGCACCTCGACCGGCCCCCAGCCGGCGTGCGGATAGCGTGTCGCCAGCTCGATCGCCGCAGCGCGCCCAGCCAGGCGGACCAGCGCGTAGCCGCCGACGCCTTCCTTGGTCTCGGCGAAGGGACCGTCGGAGACGACCAGTGAATCGCGCTTGCGGCGCAGGCGCAGCGGCGGCGGGTCGGCGGCGAGCGGGGCCGTCTCGATGAAGCAGCCGTCGCGCTTGAGCTGCTCGGTGAAGTCGAGCATGCGCTGCAATCGGCTGCCGTCGGGGTCGCGCGGACCGGGCTCCAGGCGAAAAGCGAATAGGAACGGCTCGCCGCCGCCCGGGTCCGGGACCTGGGCGCGCCAGGCGACGCGGTGCAGCTCGATCGTCCCGTCGCCGCCCTCGCTGCACCGACGGGCGATGTCGTCCGCCTCGTCGCGGCTGGCGACGTCGAGGATCCAGAACCCGTCGAGCACCGGCTCGGATGCGGCGGCGGACCCTTCGCGAATCGCCGCCTGCCCGTCGCGCACGCGCACCACGGCGGCGGCCGACGCATCGGCCAGTCGCACCTGGCGCAGCAACGCCCCGCGGCGCCGCAGATCCTCGATCATTGCCGGGTCGACTTCGCGGCCGACGCCGGGGTCTCGCAAGAACAGCAGCATGAATTCCATCCGCGCTCCTCTCCTCAGATGAGTCGCCGCCCGGGCGGCCGAATCGACACTTCGACGCCGACAATCCCTTTTTTCCCCCAGGGCGGCCGAAACGTCGATCCGCCGGCGGCTCGAACGACTCGGAAGTGAAAGGAGCGAACACATGGACAATCAGTTCACCTGTTACGCCTTCGCGGCGGTCCCACCGTTCGCGCAGGGCCTGGTGCGCGACCTGCGCGTACGCTGGGCGCTGGAGGAGGCGGAGCTGCCCTATCACGTCGCGCTGGTCGGCGGCGGCACGGGCGCCGTCTCGCCGGCGGACTACGCCGCCATCCAGCCGTTCGGTCAGATCCCGGCGCTGCGGCACGGCGACCTGACCATGTTCGAGTCGGGCGCCATCGTGCTGCATGTCGCCGAGCAGAGCCGCGCCCTGCTGCCGAGCGAGCCGCAGGCGCGCGCGCACGTCCAGCAGTGGATGTTCGCGGCGCTCAACACCGTCGAGAGCCCGGTGCAGGAGCTCGCCGGGCTCGACCTCTTCCACGCCGGTGCGGGATGGGCGGCGGAACGCCGGCCGGCGGTCGAAGAGCGCGTCCGCCAACGCCTCGCGCAACTCACCGCCTGCCTGAAGGACGGCGAGTACCTGGTCGGCGCGTTCTCCGCCGCCGACATCCTGATGGCGTCCGTCCTGCGCATCCTGCGCCACACCGAGCTGGTCGCGGAGCAGCCGCGCCTGCTCGCCTACCTGCGACGCTGCGAAGCGCGCCCGGCGTTCCGGCGCGCGCTGGAGGGGCAGATGGCGGCGTTCGCGGCGTGAGGTCGCGGGCGGGTTCACCACGAAGACACGACGGCACAACGGCAGTCGCGAGGGCCGCACCGGCCACTCTCCTTTGTGTGCCGTTGTGCCGTTGTGTCGTTGTGGTGAACCCCGCCCCGCGACAACACTACAGCTCGATCTGCACCCCGAGCTCGACGACGCGGTTGGGCGGGATCTCGAAGTAGGCGGTCGGCGAGGGGGCGTTGCGCGCCAGGAAGGCGTAGAGGCGCTTGCGCCAACGCGCCAGGTGCGTGCGGCCGCTGAGCAGCAGCGTCTCGCGACCGAGGAAGAACGTCGTCGTCTGCATGTCGAATTTCAGCCCGTGCGCCTCGCACAGCTGCAGCACGCGGCTGATGCGCGGCAGCTCGGTGAAGCCGAAGCGCGCCACGACGCGATAGAAACCCTGGCCGAGGTCGGTGACCTCCAGGCGCTGCGCGTCCGGCACTTCGGGGCGCTTCTCGGAGACGATCGACAGCAGGACGACGCGCTTGTGCAGCGTCTGGTTGTGCTTGAAGTGGTGCAGCATGACCACCGGCGCACCGCCGGTGGTCGAGGTCATGAACACCGCCGTGCCGTTGACGCGGTGCGGCTGCAACGCGGCGATGTCCTGCAGGAAGAGGTCGATCGGCAGGCTGGCGTCGGCGAGCAAGCGGCCGAGCTCGCCGCGGCCGCGCTTCCAGGTGGTGAAGATGGTGAAGGCAGCGAGCCCGGCAACCAGCGGGAACCAGCCGCCGTCGAACACCTTGTGCAGGTTGGCGAGGAAGAACGACAGGTCGCTGACCAGGAAGGCGCCGATCAGCGCGCCGGCCGCCCAGCGCGACCAGTGCCAGCGGCGGCGTACGAAGACGTAGAACAGCAGCGTGGTCACGATCATCGTGCCGGTGACCGCGAGGCCGTAGGCGGCTGCGAGGTTGCTCGAGCTCTTGAAGGTGACGAGCAGGAAGATGCAGGCCAGCATCAGCGCCCAGTTGATCTCCGGCATGTAGATCTGGCCGACGGCGGTGTCGGAGGTGTGGATGATTTGCAGGCGCGGGGCGAAGCCGAGCTGCACCGCCTGCTGGGTGACCGAGAAGGCGCCGGAGATCAGTGCCTGCGACGCGATGATCGTCGCCACCGTCGACAGCCCCACCAACGGATAGAGTCCCCAGGTCGGCGCCAGCTCGTAGAACGGGTTGACGACCGGGTCGGGCGACGAGAGCAGCAGCGCGCCCTGGCCGAAATAGTTGAGCAGCAGCGCCGGATAGGCGACGCCGTACCAGGCGAGACGGATCGGCCGCACGCCGAAGTGTCCCATGTCGGCGTACAGCGCCTCGGCGCCGGTGATGCACAGCACCACCGCGCCCAGCGCCAGGAAGCCGTGGATGCCGTGCAGGGCAAAGAAGCGCAGCGCATGCATCGGGTTGATCGCCGAGAGCACCGACACGTGCTGCGGATGCTGGGTGAGGATACCGACCAGGCCCAGCGCGCCGATGGTGACGAACCAGATCAGCATCGCCGGCCCGAACACCGCGCCGATGCCGGCGGTGCCGCGGCGCTGCACGGCAAACAGGCCGAACAGCAACGCCACCGAGATCGGCACGATGTAGGGCTGGAACGCCTCGGTGGCGACGCGCAACCCCTCGACCGCCGACAGCACCGAGATCGCTGGCGTGATGACGCCCTCGCCGTACAGCAGCGAGGCGCCGCACAGCGCCAGCAGCATCAGCGCGCCGCGCCGGCCATGGCCGTTGCGCCGCTCGACCAGCGCCAGCAGGGCGAGGATGCCGCCCTCGCCGTCGTTGTCGGCGCGCATGACGAAGGTCAGGTACTTGACGCAGATCACCAGCGTCAGCGCCCAGAAGACCAGCGACAGAATGCCGAGCACGTTCTCGGGGCTGACCGGCATGGCGTGCGGGCCGACGAAACACTCGCGCAGCGCGTAGAGCGGCGAGGTGCCGATGTCGCCGTAGACGACGCCGAGCGCCGCCAGCGTCAGCGGCAGCAGCGGCCCACGCGGCGTGTGCGACGGCGGCTCCGCGTCGTCGTCCACCGCCACCGCGTGGCCGCCCGACGGCTCGGCAGCGCCGTGGTGCTCATCTGCGAACTGCCGTTCCATGCGGCCCGGGCAGTATGGTCGGCCCCCGGTGGGAGAGCAACCGGCGAAGCCAGGTTGCCGAACTTCGACCAAGAGACCAAGTGGACCTCAGACCCCTGGTGCGGTGGTCTTGGCGGTGATTCCCTGAGCGGCGATCACGAGCGTTTCTTGGTCGAGTGCTTCGGCGGCCCGCCGGTGGCTACCTGACCTCAAACTTCACGCACAGGAGCAAGGCCAACCACCAAGGCACCAAGACACCAAGCGGACCTCAGACCTTGGTGCCTTGGTGTCTTGGTGGTGATCTTCTAAGCGGCGAGGACGCGCGTTTCTCGCTCGAGTGTTCCGGCGCGGCCGGTGGCGGCACTAACCACCAACAACCTGGTATTCCGCCTGCCGCTCGACCATGCCCGCGAACACGTCGAGCAGACCGTCGAGGCCGGCGGTCTGCGGCTCCAGCACGCGCAGCGCCGCGACGATCGCCTCGATGGTGGCGATGTAGCCGGGGCGCGGCTCGCGCCGCACGCGGCCGTAGCCGCTCGGGCGCGCCGGCGTCAGGCTGACGTGCGGCAGGCGGTGCAGCCAGCGCTGGCCGTCGTAGAGCTTCTTGGCCAGGAACCAGGTGCCGTCGAGCACCACCAGGTGCTGCGGGTGCTCGGCCGCCGGCAGCTCGGCGAGCTCGCGCGCCGTCGCCGACGGGTAGAGCAGCGCCGTGCGCGCCGGCAGGCCGCCGGCCAACGCACCGAGGTCCGTCCATGGAAAGCAGGTCTCGACCCGCACCCGGCGCAAGCCGAGCCGCGCGATGCGCGCCGTGCCGACGGCGTGAAAGCGCTCGCGCGGATGCTGCAGGATGGTCACGCCAGTCCGATTGACCACCGGCGCCAGCGCCGCGCAGATGCACGCCACCGCCGGACGGTAGCAACGCCAGCAGGTGTCGCGCGGCATCGCCGGTTCAAATCACGTACGCGTCGCCGCCGCGAGCAGCCGGCCGGGGCTGGGGTGGGGGGCTGGGGGTTAGGGGTTAGGGGGGTTGGAGTCTGGAGTCCGCCCCCACGCCCCCCCCCCCCCCCCCCCCCCCCCCCCCCCACCCCCCCCCCCCCGACAACACCCCCCCCCCGGGGG
>JANRJF010000300.1:0-10544 GCA_033764095.1 Deltaproteobacteria bacterium
CGCCCGACCGCGTTCGACATCGCCCCCGCCACCACCGTGCGGCATGCGGCGGTGAACGACTTCATCCATCTCTCGGAAGGCACGACGAACAGTACGCTGATCGTCACGCCGGCGGGGCGGATCATCGTCAACAGCGGGCTCGGGTTCGAGGCGCCGGTGCACAAGGCGTACTTCGACTCGGTCGACCGTAGCCCGGTGCGCTACATCATCCTGACTCAGGGGCACGTCGACCATGTCGGCGGCGTCGATGTGCTGCGCGACGCCGACACCGAGATCGTCGCGCACGCGCAGAACCCCGCCCAGCCGGCCGACGATCTGCGCGTGCAGCCGGTCCGCGCGCGCCGCGCCTACGTCGCCTGGGCGGCGGCGCTCGACGGCAAGCGCGGCACCGGCAGCGCGCCGCCGCCGGTGCAGTCGCGCCCGCAGCCGACCATCCTGGTGCGCGACCGCTTCGCCTTCACGCTCGGCGGGCTCGACGTCGAGGTCATCGCCTGCACCGGCGCCGAGACGCCGGACTCGCTACTGGTCTGGCTGCCGCAGCACCGCACGCTGATCACCAGCAACATCTTCAGCGCCCTGTTCGGCCACTTCCCCAACCTCGTCACCATCCGCGGCGACCGCTACCGCGATCCGCTTCCCTACCTCGCCACGCTGGAGCTGGTGCGCGATCTCGGCGCCGAGCTGTTGGTGGTCGGGCACGGGCCGCCGCTCCGCGGCGCCGACGTCATCGCCGCCGAGCTGACCCGCATGCACGGCGCGGTGCAGTACGTGCACGACGCAGTGGTCGCGGCGATGAACGGCGGTCAGGACGTGTGGACGGCGATGCGCGAGATCCGCTTGCCGCCGCAGCTCGAACAGGGCGAGGGATACGGCACCGTCGCCTGGTCGGTGCGCGCCATCTGGGAGATGTACGCCGGCTGGTTCCACCACGAATCGACCACCGAGCTGTACCCGGCGCCGCCGCGCAGCGTCTACGCCGAGCTGGCGGCGCTGGCCGGCGGAGCCGGCCCGCTCGCCGCCGCGGCGCAGCGCAAAGCCGCGTCGGCGCCGCTCGACGCGATCCATCTCGCCGAGGTGGCACTCGCTGCCGACCCGGCGCATCGCGGCGCGCTGTCGGCGTGCCGCGACGCGCACCGCGCGCTGCTCGCCGGCGCGAGCAACTTCTGGGAAGTGCGCTGGCTGGAGCATCGCATCCGCCAGCTCGAGCGCGCGCTCGACGAGGCGCCGTGAGCGCCGGCGCGATCCGCATCACCGATCTGGGCGCGCCGCGGCTCGACGACGCGCAGCGCGCCGCGATCGCCTATGCGGCCACGGTGCCGATCGAGCTCAGCGAGGACGCGGTGCTCGCCGCCGCACAGCGGCAGACGGGATTATCCGACTTCGGCGCCGACGACTTCCGCGCCCGCCTGCGGGTGTGGCTGCAGGCGGTGAACGACGACCAGCGGCTCGGTCCGCTCGGCCGCCTCGGGCAGTACGCCAACTGCGTGCGCGTCCTCGCCAACCGGCTGCGGCTGGAGGATCTGCTGCGCCGCCACCCGGAGATCCTGGAGATCCCGATCCGCGCCCCGCTCATCGTCGCCGGGCTGCCGCGCTCGGGCACCACCCACCTGCTCAACCTGCTCGCCGCCGACGCGCGGCTGCGCTCGCTGCCGTACTGGGAGGCGCTCGAACCGATTCCGGCGCGTGGCGAGGGACCGGGCCGCGACGGGCGCGATCCGCGCTACCTGCGCTGCGCCGAGCAGTACGCGCGCGTCACCCAACGCCTGCCGCTGCTGGCGGCGATGCACGACATGCCGCCGGAGCACATCCACGAGGAGGTCGAGCTGCTCGACCTCGATTTCGCGTCGTACCAGCTCGAGTGGGTGTGCCTGGCGCCGGCGTGGCGCGACTACTACCTGTCGCTCGATCTGCGCCCGCACTACGCCTACATGAAGAAGGCGTTGCAGGCATTGCAGTGGCTGCGCGGCGCCGACCGCTGGGTGCTGAAGTCGCCGCAGCACCTGGAGCAGCTGCCGGCGCTGCACGCCGTCTTCCCCGACGCCACCCTCGTGCTGACGCACCGCGACCCGGTGGCGGTGATCCGTTCGGCGATCACCATGATGGCGTATGGCGAGCGACTGCGCCGCACGCGCATCGACCTCGCCGCGTTGGCCGAGTACTGGATCGACCGCGTCGAGCGCCTGCTGCGCGCCTGCGTGCGCGACCGCGACCAGGTGCCGGCGCTCGACGTGCCGTTCCTCGACTTCATGGCCGACGACCTCGGCACGGTGCGGCGGATCTACGCTCGCGCCGGCCTGGCGTTGACCGACGACGCGCTCGCCGCGATGCGCGCGTTCATCGCCGACAATCGGCGCGGCAAGCACGGGCAGGTGGTGTACGATCTGCGTGGCGACTTCGGGGTGGATCCTTCTGCGGTACGGGCGCGCTTCGGGTTCTACTTCGAGCGCTTCGGAGTGGTCGCGGAAGATTGACCACAACGACACGGCGGCACAAAGAACGACGTTGTGCCGTGGTGTCGTTGTGGTGAACGTCAGTTCGCGACGACGCGCCAGCTCGCATCCGGCGCGGCGCCGGTCAGAGACGCGGCCAGCGCGGAAGTGTCCGCCCCGAGGTCCTTCTCGTACACCGTTCCCTGCGCCACCACGAAGGTCATCACCCCGGTGCGCCGGTACTGCAGCGGCACCGCGACCAGGGTCGCGCCGGGGCCGCGCAGCGTGCGGTACGCGTAGCCTGACGCCGACGCCGGCAGCGCGGCGCCCTTGGCCGCGGCGCGGCAGGTGGCGATGGCGCGCAGTTCGTTGGCGCCGACGGTGCGGCGTCGGATCTCGGCGGCGCCGGCGTCGGTGTCGAGGCGCCAGCCCTGCGCGTCCATCACCAGCGGGATCGGCATCCGATGCTCGTCGCTGCCGACCACCAGCACCATGCGGTCGGCTCCGACCGCCTCGAGGCGCGTCTGCTGCTCCGTCGCGACGACGAAGCGCGCGCACTGCGCCCGGTCGGCGGCGGGGTCGCCGCTGCGCACCAGGGCGGCGTTGTCCTGGCCGACCATCGCCACCAGCGCGGCGCCGTTGTCGATGCGGCAGGCATCGACCAACTCCTGGACCAGGGCCTGCGGCGTGGCGAAGTGCGTCTGCGCCCTGGCGTTGGCGGCTGCGACCTCGATCGGGCAGGGCCGGCTGGCCGCGCACCCCGCGAGAAGGCCGGCGCCGATCACGCCCAGCGCTCGTCCCCTCATGCTGGCATCCTCACTCAGAAGCGCGGGTGACCGCCCTCGTCGAAACTGCCGCCGGCGCCGCGGAAGCTGCCGAAGGCGCGGTCGCGCTCATCGCCGTCACCGAGGCTCGCGGCGCCGCGGTCGCTGGCCGCGCGCGACGAGGCGCCGTCGTCGGCGCCGCCGAACATCGTATCGACGTCGCCGGCATCGCCGCCGAGCGCGGCGCCGCCGGCCGCGTCATCCGCCGGCAGGTCCTGCGCCGCGAGGCGCGCCGCACCGCCGGCGACCAGCACCGACAGGACGACGGCGGCCATCACGTGCGCGCGCCGGCTACCGCCGTCCGGCGTCACGCGGTCTCCTGTCCATGCCGGCGGCGATGAAAGCACAGGGCCTGCCGCGCGTCGACGCGGAAATCTCGCCCAACCGTCTTGCGGCCGGCGCAATGATCCGGAGCATGGCGGGACCACAACCCGGAGGTCCGCATGCATCGCATCGCTCGTCTCGCCGTCGCCACTGCCCTGCTGCTCGCCCCGTCGCTCGCCGCCGCGTCCAGCTGGCAGATCGACTCCGCCCATACCAGCGCGCAGTTCGCCGTGCGCCATCTGATGGTGTCCACCGTGCGCGGCACGCTCGGCAAGGTGACCGGCAGCGTCACGCTCGACGAGACCGACGTGACGAAATCGTCGGTCACCGCGACTATCGACGCCACCGGCATCGACACGCGCGAGCCAAAGCGCGACGAGCACCTGCGCTCGCCGGAGTTCCTCGACACGAAGAAATTCCCGACCATCACCTTCAACTCGACCAAGGTCGAGAAGATCGAGGACGGCCGCTATCAGGTGACCGGCGATCTCACCCTGCGCGGCGTCACCAAGCCGGTGGTGCTGACCGTCGAGGGCTCGCCGACACCGATGCAGGACCCGTTCGGCAACACCAAGCTCGGCGGCACCGTGAAGACCAAGATCGACCGCCAGGAGTTCGGCGTCGCCTGGAACAAGAAGCTCGACGCCGGCGGCCTGGTGGTCGGCGACGAGGTGGACATCACCATCGACGTCGAGCTGACCAAGGCGCCCTGAGGACGCAACGCAGAGGCGCAGAGACACAGAGAGCACAGAGATGAATCCAGAGGATTCTGTTTGCTCTGCGCCCCCTCTGCGTCTCCGCGTCTCTGCGTTGAAGTGGGGGGGTGGGAGCGGTACACAACCCGAATGGATCTCGACCTCAACGAGCTGAAGAACCGCGCCGCTGCGCTGCGCGAACGCCTGGAGGCGTTCGGGAGGTATCTTTGACAAGCCTCGGCGCGAGGCCCGCATCCAGGAGCTGGACGCCATCTCGGCCGAGCCGGACTTCTGGAACTCGAGCGAGAAGGCGCAGGCGCTGCTGCGCGAGCGCTCGCAACTGAACGCCCCGCTCGCCTCCTGGCGAAAACAGGAGGAGGCGCTGGACGAGGCGCAGCTCTACCTGGAGCTGGCGGCCGAGGGCGACGCCGAGTCCAGCGGCGAAGCCGACAAGCTGCTCACCGCCATCGAGGGCGCGCTGCACCTGATGGACCTCGAGCGGCTGCTCGGCGGCGAGCACGACGCCGGCAACGCCATCGTGCAGGTACAGGCCGGCGCCGGCGGCACCGAGGCGCAGGACTGGGCGGAGATGCTGCTGCGCCAGTACCTGCGCTGGTGCGAGCGGCGCGGCTACAAGACCGAGATGGTCGACTACCAGCCGGGCGAGGGCGCCGGCATCAAGGGCGCCTCGTTCACCGTCGAGTGCTCCTACGCCTACGGCTATCTCAAGAGCGAGGTTGGCGTGCACCGCCTGGTGCGCATCTCGCCGTACGACGCCAACGCGCGCCGCCACACGTCGTTCGCCTCGATCTTCGTCTATCCGGAGCTGGACGACGCGATCGAGGTCGAGATCGACGAGAAGGACCTGCGCATCGACACGTACCGGTCGAGCGGCGCCGGCGGCCAGCACGTCAACAAGACCGACTCGGCGGTGCGCCTGACGCATCTGCCGACCGGCATCGTCGTCGCCTGCCAGAACGAGCGCTCGCAGCACAAGAACAAGGCGACCGCCTTCAAGATCCTGCGCGCCAAGCTCTACGAGCTGGAGATGCAGAAGCAGCGCGAGAAGGTCGACGCGATGCACAGCACCAAGAAGGACATCGCCTTCGGCAGCCAGATCCGCTCGTACGTCCTGCATCCCTACCGGCTGGTGAAGGATCACCGCACCGGCAAGGAGATCGGCAATACCGACGCCGTCCTCGACGGCGAGATCGACCCGTTCATCGAGGAGTGGCTGCAGCAGACCGCGCCGCCGGCCGCGTGAGGAAGGCTGTCAGGCTGCTAGGCGGTTCGGCTGTTAGGGGGTCGGAAGGCGGGCTTGGGACGAAGACCTCCTCCCCCTGACAGCGTAACAGCCTAAAGAGCCTAACAGCCTTTCCGGGTTTTCGCCCCCTCTTCGCCGTGCTATGGGCCTCGCGCCCATGCGCGACAAGATCCACGCCTACCTGCTCGAGCGGCCGTCGGGAGCGACGCCGAAGGAGCTGCTCGACCTGGCGTTCACCCGCATCGGGGCGGATCGCGAGTTCGGGCCGCGCTTCCTGGAGACGCTGCTCGGGCGCGACGCGCGCTTCGCCTTCGCCGCGCCGACCGGGCGCTGGATCGCCACCGCGCACAGCGCGCTGGCGCAATCGATCGACACCGCCAGCTTCGTCGTCGTCGACCTGGAAACCACCGGCGGCGCGCCGGCGCAGGGGCACGCGATCATCGAGATCGGTGCGCTCAAGATCAGCGCCGGCAAAGTGATCGACCGCTTCGGCGAGCTGGTGAACCCGCAGCGGCGGCTGCCACCGTTCATCACCGGGCTGACCGGCATCACGCCGGACATGCTCGCCGAGCGGCCGGCGATCGACGCGGTGCTGCCGCGCTTCGCCGCCTTCGCCGCCGGCAGCGTGCTGGTGGCGCACAATGCCGCCTTCGACATGGGCTTCCTCGACGCGGCGCGCATCGGCCTCGAGGGGCGCGGCTTCGACGAGCCGCACTGCTGCACGCTGCGCCTGGCGCGGCGGCTGTTGCCGCAGCTGCGGCGCAAGTCGCTCGACGCGCTCGGCGGGCATTTCGGCATTCCCCTCGCCGACCGTCACCGCGCGCTCGGCGACGCGCGCATCACCGTCGAGATCTTCTTCCAGCTCGTCGAGCTGCTGCGCCGCCGCGGCGTGCTGCGGGTCGGCGAGCTGCTCGACTTCCAGCACCACGCCGCCGACGGGCGGCGCTTCGTCTGCGCGCTGCCGCGCGCCAGGGTGTCGGCGCTGCCGCGCGCCCCCGGCATCTACCGCTTCTTCGACGCCGACCGCCGGCTGCTCTACGTCGGCAAGGCGAAGGACCTGCGCCAGCGCGTCGGCAGTTACGTCACCAACGCCGCCACGCACCGCGGCAAGGTGCTCGACCTGATCCGCCACATCGCCGACGTCGAGGTCGAGACGGTCGGCTCCGAGCTGGAGGCGTCGCTGCGCGAAGCGGAGGAGATCCGGCGCGCGCAGCCGCCGTACAACACGCTCAGCAAGCACCTGCCGCAGATCGCCTTCCTCAAGCTGACCGGCACCGATCCGTTTCCGCGCCTGGCGGTGGTCAACCGGCTCAGCGGCCGTGCCGGGCGCTACTTCGGCCCGTTCCGCGGCCGCCTGGCGGCGGTCGAGGCGCAGCGGCTGCTGGCCCGCCTGTTCCGACTGCGCACCTGCACGCCGCGCCTGGCGCCGGCGGCGGAGATCGCGCCGTGCCTGCAGGGGCAGATCGGCGCCTGCTCGGCGCCGTGCGCGGCACGCGTCGACCGCGCCGCCTACGCCGAGCAGGTGGCCGCCGCGACGCGCTTCTTCGACGGCGAGATCGGCGCCGCGCAGCGCAGCCTGGAGGCGCGCCGCGACGCGCACGCCGCCGCGCAGCGCTTCGAGGCCGCCGCCAGGGCACAGCGCGACCTCGACCTGGTGCGGCGCATGCGCCGGCGCCAGCGCACGATGAGCTGGATCGTCGGGCGCCAGCACTTCGCGGTCATGCAGCCGTCGGCCGACGCGACGCGCGCGCTGCTCTACGGCGTCGCGCACGGCCGCCTGGTGGCGCGCGCGGCGATCGCCACGATCGCCGAACTGGCCGAGTTCGCCGCCCGGTTGCAGACCGAGATCGTCTTCCCGCGCGCCACCGCGCTGGAGCCGGCCGACGTCGATGGCACCATCATCCTCGCCGCCTGGCTGCGCAGTCGCGGCGAGCGCGACGGCTACGTGTTCCCGTTCGGGGAGCAGTCTCCAGTCGCGGCGCGGCTGGCGGAGTGGGCGGCGGCGCTGGAAGACATGCTGCGCCGTCCTTCGTTGGACACAACGACACAACGCCACGACGACACAACGTGATGCCGTTGTGCCGTCGTGGCGTTGTGGTCGAGAACCGTCCGCGACGATGACGGGCGCGGGCGGCTGACCACCGCCCGCGCCCGCATCGATCAGCGCCGGCGGGCGCGGGCGCGCTGCAGCTGCCAGCGGCGGCCGAGCCACAGCGCCAGCGGCAGCATGGCCGCGATCACCAGGTCGCGCGAGTCGCCACTGCCGGTGGTCGAGCAGCCGCCGCCCGAGCTGCTGCTGATGCACAGCGGCGCGCCGTTCACCACCTGGCAGCGCGTGCCCTTCGGGCAGCTGCCGCAGGGATTGACGGTGGGGGTCGACGGCAGCCGGGTCGAGGTCGGCGTGCGCGTCGGCGTGCCGCCGGCGACGCACTGGCCGGTACCGGCCTGGCAGTGCTCGTTCGCATTGCACGACTGCTCGACGCAGCACACGTCGTTGACGCAGAAGCCGCTGGTGCACTCGCCGCCGACCGAGCACTCCTCGCCGTCCGGTCCCGGCGTCAGGCGCTCGGTGCGCGTCGGGGTCGGGGTCGGCGTGTCGGCCAGCGGCGTGCTGGTGACGTTCGGGGTCTCCGCCGGGACGGTCGGGAACGGCTTGCACTCACCCTCCGACGAGCAGAACTCGGCCACCTCGTCGCAGCGCCGATTGCAGCAGATCAGGTCGAAGCCGTCGCACACCTCGGAGGCGCACTCGAGATCCTCCTGGCACGGCTCGCCGGGCCCGAGCGGCAGGTGGCAGACGCCGGCCGAATCGCAGAAGCCGTTGTCGCACGCTTCGTTGCAGCAGCGACTGTTGGGGCTGCAGAAGTGCGTCGAGCACTGGGCATCTTCGTCGCAGAACTCGCCCGGCGGCAGCAGCGGAATGCAGATGCCCTCGAAGCCGGGCATGTCGCAGACGCCGTTGGAGCATTCCTGGTCGCAGCAGATGTTGTTGACGCAGAACGCGCCTTCCATCAGGCAGTCGTTCGGCTCGTCGCACGGCTCGGAGCCGGTCGACTGCGGAATGCAGGTGCCCTCGCGCCCCATGACATCGCAGCGCTCATTGGCGGCGCACTGCGCGCCGCAGCAGACGCCGTTGGTGCAGCGGTTGGAGAGGCACTCGTCGCCAGTGAGGCATTCTTCGCCGTTCGCCTTGCCACCGGCCGAGGAGATGTTGACGAAGGCCTGCAGGCTCAGGGTGCGCTGCGCGGCAATCGCGACGTCGGGCTTGCCGTCGCCGGTGATGTCGCCGGCCGCCATCGAGGTCGGCGACTTCTCGATCGTGAAGGTGCCGCCGGCGTCGAGCCCGCCGGTGCCGTCGCCGCCGAAGACCTGCATGGTGTCCGTTGTGTTGACGCCGCCGTTGCGCGCGTTGCGCGGATCGCTGAGCGCCACCGCGACGTCGATGTCGCCGTTGCGGTCGAAGTCGCCAGCCGCCAGCGCCAACGCGCGGCACTGGCCGCCGCCGGTGAAGAACGGACAGGGCACCGGATAGCTGAGCGGCGGGTTGAAGGTGCCGTTGCCGTTGTTCAGCACGACGTCGATCGCGTGCACGGTGGTGCCGGCCGGCTTGTTGACCATCGCCAGGTCGATGTTGCCGTCGTTGTTGAAATCGGCGCTGACCAGGTCCCCCGGCTTCTCGCCGACGGTGAAGCGCACCGGCGCCTCGAACTCGGGATAGTTGCTGGCCGCGCTGCCCGGCGTCGGCAGCGGGGTCGGGCCGGCGACGCGCTTGAACAGCGCCACGGTCAGATTCTTGGTGCGCGGGCCGCCGGTGTCGAGCGTGACCACGTCCGGACGGCCGTCGCTGTTCATGTCCATGGCGCGGATGTCGGTCGGCTCCTGGCCGGTGGTGATGTCACCGCCGCGCCGATAGCGCGGCGTGCTGCTGGCGACGTTCTCGCTGAGCAGGATGAAGACTTTGTCGAGGCGCAGATCGGTCACCGCCAGGTCGGCGCGGCCGGTCTCGTCCCAGTTGGCGATCGCCACCGCGTACGGCGCCTTGCTGGTCGGCACCCCGACACGCGCCGGGCTGAGGAAGTTGCCCTGACCGTCGCCGAGCATGAGCCACACCGCCTGCTCCGACTGATCCGGCACCACCAGATCCAGCCGCCCGTCGTCGTTCAGGTCGCCCAACGCCGGGCGGCGCAGGCGGGTGCCGACCTGCCGCACGCGCGCCGGCGCGAAACGCGACGGGGTGTTGGCGGCGAGGTAGGTGGTGACCTCCTTGCTCCCCGGGCTGACGGTGACGACGTCGATGAGACCGTCGTTGTTGAGGTCGCCGGTGACCATGTACTCGGAGTCAGGCGACGCGTTGGTCAACTCGGCACCGACGAAGTTGATGCCAGCGAGCGCGGACTGCGCCGCCAGGAGCGCAAACAACACAACGGCGAATGCCAGGCGGGGGCGAACCATGCAGAGCTCCCTCTTCGATCTGTCGCAGTGGGCCGGAACCTGCCCGTTCCGGGAAGAACGCAACGTAGCCGAGAATCTCTTTGGGCTGCTCGTTTGTCAAACGATTTCGCGGCGCCTGACGCAGACCGCGTGCCGCGCAGAATTCCGTGTGCCACACGGGGTTTGCGGCCTTTTGGCGACGCGCGAGACTTGCAAACCCACCACGCGCGGTCTTGCATCGCCGCGAGACCGTAAGTGGCTCGAAAGGAGCGGGATGATGGGCGCGACAACCGGCCGGCTCGCACTGCTGCGAGGCGACAGCACGCAGCAGGACACCGATGCGATCGTCAACGCCGCCAACTCGACGCTGCTCGGCGGCGGCGGTGTCGACGGCGCCATCCACCGCGCCGGCGGGCCGGCGATCCTCGCCGCCTGTCGCCTGCTCGGCGGCTGCGCCACCGGCGACGCCAAGCTCACCACCGGCGGCCGCTTGCGCGCCCGCTACGTGATCCACACCGTCGGCCCGATCTACCGCGACGGCCGGCAGGGCGAAGCCGAGCTGTTGGCCAGCGCCTAT
>JANRJF010000301.1:0-12804 GCA_033764095.1 Deltaproteobacteria bacterium
GTGACCAACGGTGCGGCCGGCGTGATGCCGGGCGCAGGGCATGGCGATAGCAGTGCACTACCTGTTTCGTCATGGCACGCGTCCCTCCTTGCGTAGCCGGTGACCGCCAGTCCCCGACGGTCAGGAGTGACCCTGACCGACCGGGCGCGCGAATGCAACGCACCTCTCGGTCAAAAAAACTTATCCTGTGGCGCAGCAGGGCTCATGGCGTCGCGCAGGATCGAGGTGGGAAGGCCTTGTGCCGCATGCTAAATCGCATCCCTGCCATGTCGAATCCCGTGCCTTCAGCCGCGATTTCCGCCGCCCTCGCCGCGCGCCGCCGGCCGCCCGAGGCGGTCCTCGACCACCTGCGCCGCGGCTCCGAAGCCGTCGTCGGCCTCGCCAACGGCGAGCCGAAAACGGTGCTCGACGCCATCGAGGCCGCCGCCGACCACCTGACCGACGTGCGCCTGCACCAGATGCTGCCGCTGCGCGCGCGCCCCTATATGCGCGGCGCCTATCCCGGCCTGCGCCACGTCTCGTGGTTCCTCGGCAGCGCCAATCGCGAGGCCTTCCAGCAGGGCCAGTGCGAGCTGGTGCCGGCCGACTTCAGCGAGGTGCCGCACCTGATGCGCCGCGCGACGCGCATCGGCCTGGTGCTCGCCGCCGCCGCGCCGCCCGACCGGCACGGCTACTTCTCGCTCGGCGTGTGCGCCGATTACAGCGCGGCGCTGATCGGCCACATGCCGTTCTTCCTCGAGGTGAACCATCGCATGCCGCGCACCTTCGGCGAGAACCAGGTGCACATCAGCCAGGTGCTCGGCTGGTGCGAGGCCGACTATCCGCTCGTCGAGCTGCCGCCACCGCTGCCGACGCCGGCCGATCAGCGCATCGCGGCGCTGGTCGCCGCGCGCATCGACGACGGCGCGACGCTGCAGATCGGCTTCGGCTCGATTCCCGGCCAGGTGCTCTCTCTGCTCGGCGACCACCGCGAACTCGGCGTGCACACCGAGCTGTTCGGCGACGGCCTCGCCGACCTGGTGGAGCGCGGCGCCATCACCGGCACGCGCAAGCGCACGCATCGCTGCAAGATGATCGCCACCAACGTCATCGGCACGCAGCGCCTGTTCGACTTCGTCGACGCCAACCCGGGCCTCGAGCTGTGGCCGGTCGATTATACCAACGACCCGCGCGTCATCGCGCGCGAGGATCACTTCGTCTCGGTCAACGCCTCGATGGAGGTGGACTTCCTCGGCCAGTGCGCCTCCGAATCGCTCGGCAGCCACTACTACTCGTCGTCCGGCGGCCAGGCCGACTTCGCCCGCGGCGCGATGTACGCGGAGCACGGCCGCTCGTTCATCACCCTGCACGCCACCGCCGACAACGACCGCGTCTCGCGCATCGTCGCGCAGCTGCGCCCCGGCGCGGCGGTGACGACCTTCAAGAACGCCGTCGACTGCGTCGTCACCGAGTACGGCGTCGCCGAGCTGCGCGGCTCCAGCATCCGCCAGCGCACTGAGCGCCTGATCGCCATCGCGCACCCGAAGTTCCGCGACGAGCTGACCCAGCAGGGCCGCGCGTTGGGGTACCTCTGACCGGCGCGCCGGGCCCCGCCCTGGCGCGCCGGCGTTCGCCGCCGCGGGCAGGTGAGCCGCGGGTGCGCCGCGCGGCGCGCCCCTACGCCGGAGTCGGCGCGGACGGCGAAGCGGCCAGCGCTTCGCTCAGATAGGGCAACGCTGCGTCGGTGAGCGAGAGGTCCGGCGCCAGGCGCTTGCCGAGGCCCTCGGCGGCCATCAGCGCCAGGTTGACCATCGTCATGTGGCTCTTGGCGTGGATCTTGTGGCGGCGCAGGACATCGAAGATGCGGCCGATCTCCAGCGTCACCTGCAGGCTGCCGAGGCCGCGCCGATGCAGGCTCTCGACCAGCGCGATCACCTCGCGCTCGTAGGCGTCGTAGTCGGTCGTGCCGACGTAGGGAGCGTTGTCGTAAAACAGGCGCGCGACGGTGCGGCCGTCGCCGGAGGCGAACGCGTAGAGCGTCTCGGCGGTGCGCAGGCGATCCTCGTCGTCGAGCCGGCCGACCAGGCCGAGGTCGAGCAGCACCACGCGCCCGGGCGGGAAGAAGCGCAGGTTGCCGGCGTGCAGGTCGGCGTGCACGAAGCCGTGCGAGAAGATCATCCGGCAGACGCAGCGCATGCCGGCGGTGACCACCTGGCGCACGTCGATCGGGTGCGCGTCGAGCTCCGCCTCGCGCACGCCGTCGACGAAACCCATGGTCAGCACCGCGTCGGCACAGGCGGCGGGATACACGGGGGGAAAGTCGACGTCCGGGTCGGCGGCGAAGTTGGCGGTAAAGCGCGCGTTGTTCGCCGCCTCCTGGGTGAAGTGCAGCTGCTCCTCGACCGCCGCGCAGAAGGCGCGCACCGCCATCTCCAGCGAGACCAGGCGCAGCGACGGCACCACCCGTTCGCCGGCGCGCGCCAGCGCCAGCAGGATGGCGCGGTCGAGCTGCACCTTCTCGACGATGTCGGGGCGCCGCACCTTGACCGCGACGACGTCGCCGCTGCTGCGCAGCACGGCGCGATGCACCTGCGCCACCGACGCGGCGGCGACCGGCTCGGGATCGAAGCGGCTGTACACCGCGTCGAGCGGTTGCCCGAGCTCGCGCTCGACCGTCTCGCGCACCGCCGCGAAGGGGAACGGCGGGACGCGGTCCTGCAGCGCCGCCAGCTCCTCGACCAACGGCCGCGGCAACAGGTCGGCGCGCGTCGAGGCGATCTGGCCGATCTTGATGAAGGTGGCGCCGACGCGCGTGCAGTAGTCGACCAGCGCGCGGCCGGCGGCGCGCGGCGTCGCGTCGGCGCGCCCGCGCAGCGCCCAGCGCTGCCGCAGGAAGACCAGGCTGGCGCGCAGCGCGGCGGCGGCGATCTGCGCGCTGCGCACGGCGATGTGCCAGGCGTGGACGACGGACCTCACAACCCGGCACCGCTATACGGCCGGGCGCGCTTTGTCAGCCGCCCTTGGCGGCGCTGTCGACGGTCAAGCCGACTTCCTGCCCGAACGACAACTCCAGGTTGTGGCCATCCGGATCGACGACATAGGCCCAGTAGCCGACCGGGTAGCCGGAATCGATCGGCCCCATCACCGTGCGCCCTTCGTCGCGCGCCCGGGCGCAGCGTTGGTCGACCACCGCGCGCGACGCCACGCCGACGCCGAGATGGCACCACATGCCGTGCAGGCCATGATCGATCACCGGCGTCTGGATCAGCACGATGACGAACGGCCGGGTCAGGTCGCTCAACCACGCCACCGCGGTGTGCTCGTCGGTGCGCCGATGCACGACCTGCATGTCGGCGTACGCCGCATAGAAGGCGATACTGCGGTCGAGATCGCCGACCGGCAACGCGACGTGCGTCAGCCCATGGTCAGACATACCGGGAGACCGACGGGCTCGGGCTGGGGCTCGAATGGAGTCGGATGGCGTCGATCACGCCGCCTGCTTACGGCAGTTCGGCCTTGGACGGAACCGAAAAGAAGACTCACACGGAGCGGAGACACGGAGAGGAAGACGCCATCACCTTCGTTCGTCCTCATCTCTTCTCCGCGCCTCCGCGCCTCCGTGTGAGTCTTCCCGGGCCCGAGCCCGAGCCCCAGCCCGAGCCCGTGTATTGCTATCCGTCCCCCACGCCGCGAAGGTGCAGCGCATGTCGGCCGAGGCGACCGCCCGAGCGCTGCTGGCGCGCGCCTCGGCGCGCCGCATCGCACTGCCACAGCGCGGCATCGAGACCGCGCTGCTCGAATGGGGCAGCGGCGATCGCCTGGCGTTGCTGCATCACGCCAACGGCTTCTGCAAAGGCGTCTGGGCCGAGGTGGCGACGGCGCTGGCCGACGACGGCTGGCGCGTGATTGCGCTCGACGCGCGCGGGCACGGCGACTCGACGCACCCGGAGGGCGACGCCGCGTACCACTGGGATGCCTTCGCCGAAGACCTGGTGGCGCTCGCGCAGGTCCTGGTCGAGGAGCACGGCGGCGCCCCGATCGCGCTCGGCCTCGGGCACTCGTTCGGCGGCACGTCGATGATCGGCGCCGCGGCGCGACGACCGGAGCTGTTCGCGCGCCTGCTGCTGGTCGACCCGGTGGTGCCGCCGCCGCTGCACGGCGTCGACCCGCTCGACGTCCCACATCTGCGCAAGCTGATCGACGGCGCGCGCAAGCGCCGCGCCGAGTGGGCGTCGCGCGACGCGGCGCGCGCCTGGTGCGCCGAGCGCCGCTTCTTCGCCGACTGGCGTCCGGAGGCGATCGAGCTCTACCTGCTCGACGGCATGCGCGAGCACGCCGACGGCCGCCTGACGCTCAAGTGTCCGGGCGCGGTCGAGGGCGCCGTCTTCGCCGGCAGCGCGTCCGTCGACCTCTTCGCCCTCGCGCGCCGCGTCGCCACACCGACGCTGGTCCAGTGGGCCAGGCGCGGCGACTTCCCGCGCGCCGTCCACGAGGCGCTGGCCGACACCATGGCGCACGCACAACTCGAAGCGCTGTCCTGCGGCCACCTGGTGGTGATGGAGCAGCCCGAGTTGGTGATTCGCGCGGCGCGCGGCGCGCCGTGAGCCGGTGCGCGTGCGCCGGTGAGCCGGTGCGCCGGTGAGCCGGTCAGCCGGTCAGCCGGTGCGCCGGTCAGCCGGTGCGCAGTCAGAACGATTCCCTCTCGTTGAACCGACACCGGCTCACCGGCTCACCGGCTCACTGGCGCACCGGCGCACCGGCTCACCGGCGCTGGCGCACCGGCGTCCGCTTCGCCTAAGAAGCGCGCATGTCGCAGGACGAGCTCGCCTGGCTGGGCGTCACCGAAGCGGGAGAACGAATCGCGGCCGGGACGCTGTCGCCGGTCGAGCTGACCGAGGCGGTGTTGGCGCGCATCGCGCGACTCAACCCGGCGCTGCACGCGTACCTGACGGTGCTGCCGGAGCGCGCCCGCGCCGCCGCACGGCGCGCCGCCGATGAGCTCGCCGCCGGCCGGCGGCGCGGGCCGCTGCACGGCGTGCCGGTGGCGGTGAAGGATCTCTGCGACCTGCGCGGCACCGTCACCAGTTGCGCCTCGACGGTACGTGGCGAGGCGCCGGCGACGCGCGACGCGGCCGTCGTCACGCGGCTCGACGCCGCCGGCGCGGTGATCGTCGGCAAGACTCACCTGACCGAGTTTGCGCTGATGGGCTATCACCCGTCGCTGCCGCGGCCGCGCAATCCGTGGAACCGCGACTTCGACACCGGCGGCTCGTCGTCCGGCTCCGGCGTCGCGGTTGCCGCCGGTATGGCGTGCGCGGCGATCGGCACCGACACCGGCGGCTCGATCCGCATCCCGTCGGCGTGGTGCGGCGTCACCGGCCTCAAGCCGACCTTCGGCCGGGTCAGCCGCGCCGGCGTCTTTCCGCTCGGCACGACGCTCGATCACGTCGGCCCGATGGCGCGCAGCGTCGCCGACGCGGCGCTGATGCTCGACGTGCTCGCCGGCGTCGACCCGGCCGATCCGACGACGCGGCGCGCGCCGCTGCCGTCGTGCGCCGAGGCGTCGGCCGGCGGCGTCGCCGGCCTGCGCCTCGGCTGGGACGACGCCTACGTCGCCGCCGGTGCGCCGCCCTACATCGCCGCCGCCGCGCGCGCCGCGCTCGACGTGCTGGCGGCGCACGGCGCCCAGGTCGTCGAGGTGCGCCTGCCGCCGGTCGACGAGCTGCTCGCGGCGTGGCCGGTGCTGTGCGGCGCCGAGGCGCTCGCGGCGCACGCCGACGCCGGCCTCTTCCCCGCCCGCGCGGCGGCCTACGGCAACGCCTTCCGCACCTTCCTGGAGTACGCGCAGGAGCTGAGCGCGGCGGAGTACGCGCGCCACCACACCCACCGCATCGAGTGGGCGGGGGGGTTCGCCGCCGTCTTCGAGCAGTGCGATCTGTTCGCCTGCCCCTCGACGTTCATGACCGCGCCGCCGCTCGACGTGCTCGACGTGAACGGTCCCTTCTCACCGGCGATCGCGCCGTTCATGCGCTTCACCGCGCCGTTCAACTTCAGCGGCAGCCCGACGCTGTCGGTCCCCTGCGGCTTCTCGCCCGACGGCCTGCCCTACAGCCTGCAACTGGTCGGCCCGCACGACGGCGAGCCGCTGCTCTGCCGCGCCGGCCACGCCTATCAGCAGGCCACCGACTGGCATCGCCGCCGCCCAGCTCTGAGCGCCGGCTGACGCGACTGCCGCGCGACGCGCGCCCGACCGCCTCGCTACGCCGGGGCGCTGCCGTCGGCGGCGAGCAGTGCGACGAACAGCGCCGAGAGCGCCGACAGGTAGACGAGGCACGGCAGGATCAGGAACCACAGGCGCGACCGCCAGCCCGACACGCCGAACACGGCGCGCACGCCGACGTAGCTGGCCCACACCGACCAGAACGGAAAGATCAGCAGCAGCGTATCGGAGAGCGCCGCGTCGGCGTGGAACGCCGCGGCATAGGATGGAAAGGCCAGCGTCATCAGCGCGCTCGACAGCACCGTCGGCGCCGCGGCGATGAAGTCGGCGTAGATCATCACCAGCTTGGCGCGCTTGCGCTCCGGGCTGACGGCGCCCGACCAGCGCAGGCGCGTGGTGAACCACCAGCCGCCGAGCCACCAGTAGAACGCGCCGCCGATCGCCCCGAGCCCCGCCGCGACCGCCCAGAACGCCAGCCACGACTCGCTCACCGCCTGCTGGGTCAGGTTGGCGCGACCACCGATCTCTCCCTCCAGCATGCCGCGATCGAAGCGCCCGATGGTCGAGGCGACGCCGGCGACCCAGATGACGAACAGCAGGTACGGCGTGTGGCCGAGCGCCAGCTGGTCGGTGAAGAAGCGGCGTGGCCGCATGAACAGATCGACGAGATGGCGCGGCACGAACGGCGAGCGTTCGACCTCCGGCGGCGGTGGAATCGAGCCCGCGGCAAGCTGCGGCAACGTCATGCTGGCGGCGAACCGTAGCAGCGCCGATCCCGCCTGTCGCGCGCGATTTGCCCGGCCGGCTCAGCCAACCGGGAAGGACGACTGGCGCTGCAGCGTGCACACCTGCACGCGGTACGCGCTGTAGAAGCGCTCGCGGCCGATGCGCTGCGCGGCGCGGTGCTCGGGGTGGTCACGCCAGGCGTCGTGCGACGCCTGGTCGGCGAACTCGACCAGCGTGACGCGCTCGCCGTCGGCGGCGTCGAAGCGCTTGACCGAGACGAAGCCCGGCATGGTACGGGCGAGCGCGTCGATGCGCGCCGCCCACTCGCCGTAGAGGGGATTGGCGTCCTCGCGCAGGCGCGAGCGAAAGATCGTCACCACCATCGGCTGGTCCTCCCGCCGCCGCGATAGCAGCCGCCCCTGCCCGGCGCAGCCGCCGGCCACGCTCGTCGAGACGGCCAATTCACCGTTGAGCCGCCGCCGCGGCGCGCTAGCATCGCCGCCGTGGCGCTCCCCGACCTGGCGCAGCCGGCGCCGCCGCCCGACGCCGCCGCGGCGCCGGTCTTCTACGCTGTCGACACGGTGCGGCTCTCCTGGCGCGAGCTGTGGTGGTGGACGCGCTCGCCGCGCGTCGTGTTCGCCTACCTCAACCGGCTGCTGCGGCGCCGCATGATGTGCTCGGTCGACGATCCGCCGGTGGCGACGCTGCGCCCCTTCGCGGTCGACGAGGCGCAGGTCCCGGAGGATGTCCGCACGGCGCTGGCGCCGCCGTTGCACGAGCTCGAGCAACTCGGCTTCCGCGATCCTGCCTGGCACCGCATCGAGGACGACCTGCTGCACACGGACACGCTGCGCGCCACCCTCCACCATCCGTCCGGCGAGGCCTTCGCGCGGCTGCAACACCGCCGCTGGAGCTTCGTCACCCCGCCGCGCGTCACGCAGTTCGTCGACTTCGTCTCCGCGTATGACGACGGCAGATTCCTGTGGACGGTCGGCACGCGGCGCGGCATCGAACCCACCCCCGGCTGTGATGACGTGCACGTCGCGGATGCGACGCCGGCGGCGCTCTGGGCGGTGCACGCGGAGCGGCTCCGCCGGCAGCGTTTCGCGCGCGCCGTCTCGCCGCTGCGCACGCCGCAGGCGGTCGCCGACGCCGCCGAGCGTCTGCATGCGCGGGTGCTCGACCGCATGCTCGCACGCGGCCTGTACCGCCCGCGCAACCCCGACGACGTCCGCCGCGCCGCGGCACTCACCGCGCGCCGCGCGCCCGCATCCGGCGGCGACGAGCGCCATGCCGACGTGCTGGCCGAGATCGATCGCCTCGAGCAGCCGCAGCACAGCTGGCGCAAGGCGGCGCTGGTCCTGCTCGTCTCGGCCGCACTCTTCCTTGCCGGCGGCGCCTGGCAGTGGTCGCTGGAGTTCACCGCGCTGCTCGTCCCGGTGCTGCTCTTCCACGAGCTCGGCCACTGGGTGGCGATGCGCGCCTTCCGCTACCGCAACCTGCGCATGTTCTTCATCCCCTTCTTCGGCGCCGCGGTCAGCGGCCGGCACTACAACGTGCCGGGCTGGAAGAAGGTCGTCGTCTCGCTGATGGGCCCGTTGCCCGGCATCGTCGTCGGGGCGCTGCTCGCCGGCGTCGCCCTGGCCACCGGCTCCGACCTGGCGCGGCGGCTGGCGCTGGTCCTGGTGATCGTCAACGGCTTCAACCTCGCGCCGGTGCTGCCGCTCGACGGCGGCTGGGTGGTGCGGGCGTTGGTCTTCGCACGCCACCACCTGCTCGACGTGCTCTTCTCGCTGCTTGCCGGCGCCGCGCTGCTGCGCTTCGGCGTCGCCGGCGACGCGCCGATCTTCCTGATGCTCGGCATGATCTTCCTGATGTCGGCGCTGACCACCTACCGCAGCGGTCTGATCGTCCGCGACCTGCGGGCCGCGGCGCTGCCGCCGCTGCCGAGCGACGACGACCGCATCCCGCCGCCGACCGCGGCGGTGATCATCGATCGCGTCCGCGCCACCTGGCCGAAGGCCAATGCGCGCACCACTGCGCAGCACACGCTGCGCATCTTCGAAGCGCTCAACGCGCGCCCGCCCGGCTGGCTGGCGTCGCTCGGCCTCGGCGCGGCCTATGTCGGCGGAATCGCGCTGGCCGCAGTCACCCTGCTCGGCCTCGCCACGTACGGCTTCACCGCCACCCGGTATCTGCTGCGTCCCTACCTGGAGCCGCGCGGAACGGTGGACAGCGCCGCGGTGATCGCGCCGCCGGCCGCCGCCTTCCCCGCCGACGGAGAGGCGCTGCTGATCGCCACGTACGGCGACTCCGAACAGGCGCGCGCCGCACATGCGGCGCTCGGCGCCGATCCCAACGGCGCGCCCGCGGCGCTGTTCGGCCAGTCGGTGATCGTCTCGACTCCGACGGGCGCCGCGCGGCGCGCGCTGGCCGCCCGGTTGCCGGGCGCGCCCGACCTGCTGCGCCCGAAACACAACTACGCCGTCGAGGTCAGCCTCACCTGCCACACCGCCGACCCCGCCAGCGCCGCCGCGTTGCAGCAGACCCTGGAGCGGTTCTTCGCCCTGCCGACCAGCCAGCTGATCCCGCCCTGGGCGGATCCCGACCCGCGCAGCGCGGCGCAGCGCGCACAGCACGACCGCGCCCGCGACACCTACCGGCAGATCAACACGCATCTGTACGGCACGCCGGCGATGGATGCGTTGGATGTCGAGCTGGACGACGCCTACGAGCGCCACGACGACGCGGCGGTCAGTGCGATCGTCGCGCGCATGGAGGAGCTGGAGCTCGATGCCCAGCACCGCGCCATCGCCGAGCTGCAGAGCGGCGGCGCCGCCGAGACCGACGGCGAGCTCGCCGCCGCCTACGCGGCAGCGCTCATCGCCGATGAATCGGCGTCCATGTCGAGCGACGTCTGGGGTCCGGTCATGGCGCGACTCGGCACGCTCACCGATGCGAGCGAGGCGCCCCAGCCGCGGACCCGACAGGAGGCGTTCGGCGGCACCCCGACCGCGCACGACACCCTGGTCCGCGTCGACGACGCGCGCTTCGCCGACGTGGTGCATGGTCCCGCCGCCCTCTCCGCCTGGCTGCAGGCCGCCGGCTGCGGCGACCAGCACTACGCCTTCGAGGACTGAAGCCGTCGTTGTGCGGATTGCGCCCCTGCCCGACGCGGGATAGCTAGCCCTCATGCGCGGGTGGGCGGCGCCGCTGCTGCTGGTGGTCGCGGTGGGAAGTGCGGCGGTGGCGGAGAGCTATCCGCGCGAGCTGCGCTTCGTGCGGCCGGGTGCGCCGGACAAGGTGCTGACGGTCGCGGCGCTGGAGGCGAGCTGCGGCGCCGAGACGATCAGCATCGACGATCCGTATTACGGCACGCGCAAACGCTTCCGCGCCTGTCCGCTGGCCAAGGTGGTCGAGCTCGGCTTCGGCGTCGCGGCCAGTTCGTTGAGCGGCGAGTCGGTGGTCTTCCGCGCCCGCGACGGCTACGCCAAGCCGGCGAGCGGCGTGCGGCTCGCCGAGCCGGGCGGCTGGCTGGCGTTCGCCGACGCCGACCACATGCAGGGCGACGATCCGGGCTGGCAGCCGATCGACCGCAAGCAGGTCGACCCGGGGCCGTTCTACCTGGTGTGGAGCGGCGCCGCGCAACACGACGCGACCGCGTACCCGTGGCCCTATCAGCTCGCTGCCATCGAGCTGACCCCGATCGAGGTGCTGTTCCCGCACATCGTGCCGAGCGGCGTCGCCGCCGATTCGCCGGCGCAGGCCGGCTACCAGCTCTTCAAGGCCCAGTGCGTCGCCTGTCACGCGATCAACGGCGAGGGCGGCACCATCGGACCCGAGCTCAACGTGCCGCGCAGCATCGTCGAGTACCGGCCGGTCGAGCAGATCAAGGCCTACATCCGCGACCCGCAGAGCTTCCGCTATACGAGCATGCCGCCGCACCTGAGCTTGAGCGACGGGCAGCTCGACACGCTGATCGCGTATTTCTCCGCCATGAAGGATCGCAAGCACGATCCGAGGCGCGCGCGGTGAGCGCCGCCGACGCCCCGCCGCTCTGCGGCACGCTGCTGCGCGTCGGCACCCGGCCGCTCGACACCGCGCACGGCGGCTTCGTCGTGCACGAGTTCCTCGACCTCACCGCGCGCCAGCCGGCGCTGGTGCTGACGCGCGGCGACTGCGGCGGCGAGGCGCCGCTGCTGGCGCGCGTGCACTCGTCGTGCGTCACCAGCGAGAGCTTCGGCGGCGCCGACTGCGACTGCGCCGGTCAGCTCGATGCGGCGCTGGAGCGCATCGCGCGCGCCGGGCGCGGCGCGCTGTTTTACCTGCTGCAGGAGGGGCGCGGCGCCGGCCTGGTCGCCAAGGCGCGCGACCGCATGCTGGTGCAGGCGAGCCGCGATCGCGTCACCACGTTCGATGCCTACGCGCGGATGGGGCTCGACCGCGACTACCGGCGGTACGACGCGGTCGCCTTCGCCGCCGCGGCGCTCGGCCTGCGCGCGCCGCTGGCGCTGCTCAGCAACAATCCGGAGAAGGTCGCGGCGCTGCGAGACGCCGGCGTCGCCATTACCGCGGTCGAGGGCCTGGAGCGCGCGCCGTCGCCGTTCAACCTGCACTACCTCACCGCCAAGTCGCGCTCCGGCCACGCCCTGCAGGCGGCGGCGCCGCCGGCCGGCGCGGCGACGCCGCCGGAGCCGGTCACCGCCTTCGAGCCGACGCCGCTCGCCGCACTGCCGCGCTTCATGCGCGTCGCCCAGTACCTGCTGCCGGTGCGCGCCGAACCGCCCGCCGAGGGCGTCCACTGGTTGCGCGTCCATCTCTACGTCGATGGCACCAGCGGGCGCGAACGGGTCATCTTCAGCGTGCCGGCTGGTTTGAAAATCCCCCCTCCCCCCCCCTCTTCGAAGGGGGGAATCGACGTGTCTTCGTCGCAGGGCGAACGCGGCGGGATTCCGCTGGTGCATGTCACCGCCGAGCGTCTGCTCGAGCGGCTGCCGCGGCGGCCGCGCCGCGACGACTGGCGCGCCGCGGTGGCGGCACTGGCCGCGCGCGGCGCCGGCTGCGCGCTCTGCCTGCTGCACGACGATCCGGAGTTGGCGCGGCACGGCAGCGCCGCCGCCGCGGTCGCCGCCGATGCCGACCTGGCGCGCCTCATCGCGCACCACCTGCCCGGCCGCGCCGAGCTCTACCGCGACGACGCCGCGCTGGCGGCTGCGCTGCGCGCCGCCGGCGTGGCACTGGCGTGATAGCGCCGCGCCCGTCACGCTCTGCGGACCACGGATCACACAGATTCCGCGAATTGGATCCGCTGCTCTATCCGTAACAATCCGTGTAATCCGTGGCCATGCCGGTTGAACGACGGACGGTGAGGTCTGGAAGCCACGCGCGCGCGCTGCTGGCGCGGCGCATCCGATCCGCGCCGCAGCTGATCGCGCGGGTCGCGCGGCAACGGCTGCCGGCGCTGCCGCTGCTGCCCGGCGCGGCACGGCGCGTCGTCGCCACTGGCATCGGCAGCTCGGCGGCGCAGGCGGCGCTGCTGGCGCACCTGCTGAGCGAGCAGCACGAGGTCGAGGCGCGCGCCGTGCCGACCGGCGCCTTGCTGACGCCGTGGCGCGGCGCCGAGCGCGACGTGCTGGTGGTGTTCTCGCAGGGGCTGTCGCCCAATGCCCGCCTGGCGCTGCACGACCCGCAGCGCTGGCTGCTGGTGATCGTCGTCACCGCCGTGCCGCGGCCGCGCGATGCGGCGCGGCGGCAGGCGCTCGCCGCCGTGCGGCGCGCCGGCGGCGTGGTCATCGCGGTGCCGGGCGGCGCCGAGCGCGGCCTGTTGTTGCGCGTTGCCGGCCCGCTCGCCGCGACGGCGCTGAGCCTGCGCCTCGCCG
>JANRJF010000302.1:0-7110 GCA_033764095.1 Deltaproteobacteria bacterium
GCCGCGCCCCAGGCGGCCAGCGCGGCGAGATCGAGCCCGCCGCCGGCGGCGTCGCCGAGCGCGGCGAGCTCCTCGCGCAGATCGAGGCGCGCCCGCAGCTCCTCCACCGCCGCCTGGCGGGCGCGCACCTCGTCGGGTGGCGCCGGCGCGCGCAGCCAGTCGGCCAGGCGCGCGGCGCCGGCGTGCGTGCGCGCCGTGCACAGCCGTTCGAACAGCGAGCCGCTGCCGAACAGGTCGAGGTCGGCGGCATACGGATGCGCGGCGTCGAGAAATTCGTCCCCGCCGCGCCCCTGCCCCCTCCAGCGCTCCTCGAGCCGCGCCACCCCGGCGGCGTAGAAGGCCGCCGCGCGCTCCGCCTCGCGCCGCGCCGGGATGATGCGCGCGTGCGCGACCACCAGGGCGAGGAAGCCGAGCAGCGGCGGCCCCACGCTCCAGCCGGGCAGCCGCTCGAGACCGAACGCCAGCCAGGCGAGCAGCGCCGCGGCACCGACCAGGACCAGGCGCCAGGTGCCGATGCGGCGCTCGCGCGCCGCCAGTGCCGCGGCGCGCGCGCTGCGCGCCGCGTGGCGTGCCGGGTACTCCGCCCGCGCATCGACCGGCATCGGCAATCTGCTATCAACTCGCCCCGAGCATGCACAGCACACCGCCCGGCCGCCTGTGGTGGTACGCCGCCTTCGGACTGGCGCTGCTGGTGCGCGTGCCGCTGCTCGCCGAGAAGCCCTTCTGGCGCGACGAGGCCTGGGTCGCGACGCTGGTCGAGGCGCCGCTCACGCGGGTGGTCGATGGTCAACCCAGACCCGTCCCGCTCGGCTTCCTGACCCTCGCCCGGGCGACGCGCGTGCTGCCGCTGTCGCCGGAGGTCGCCTATCGCCTGCCGTCGCTCGCCTGCGGGCTGGCGCTGCTGCCGGCGCTGGCCGCCCTGGCGGTGGCGCTCGGTGCGCGCGGCGTCGTGCCGCTGGTGGTGACCTGGCTGGCCGCCGGGCTGCCGGCCTTGGTCTACTACTCGCGCGAGCTCAAGCCGTACGGCTTCGACGCGCTGCTCGCCGCCCTCGCACCGCTGCTGGCGCTGCACCTCTTCGGACGCGCCGCCGGCCCCCAGCTGGCCCCTCGCCGCGCCGGTGCCGCCCTGCTGGCGGCGCTGGTGGCGGCCCCCTGGTTCAGCTTCGGTGCCGTGTTCGCCATCGCCGCACTGCTGGCGTGGGGCTGGCTGGCCTGGTGGCGCGGCGCGGCGCCGGCGGCGCGCCGCTGGTGGATCGCTGCGTCGGTCGCTTTCGCCGCGTCGCTGGCGCTGTGCTTTCGCGTCGCCCTGGCGGCGCAGTCGACCAGTCCGACGCTGCGCAGCACCTGGCGCAGCTTCCGTTTCGTCGACGCCCCCGGCTCGCTCGTCGCCCACGCGGCCGACGCACTGTGGCGCTACGCGTCGCTGTCGATCACCTTCGTGTTTCCCGACCTCTGGTGGGTGGCGGTGCCGCTGGTCGCGCTCGGGGCGCTGACCTGGGCCCGCGGCGGACGCGCGCTGCTCGGGTGGATGATGGTGGTCCCCGGCCTGGCCGCGGTCGGCGCCGCGCTCGCCGACCGCTACCTGCTGGCGCACGGCCGGCTGCTGCTGTTCGGCGCCCCGCCGCTCATCCTCGCCGCCGCCGCCGGGTTGGTGCTGGTCTGCCACCGCCTGTCGCCGGCGCGCGGCCCGCACGCGGCGCTCGCCGCCAGCGCCGCGCTGGCGATCGCCTGGAGCACCGCCGCCCTCGCCCACCGCCTGCCGCCGCTGCTCAACCACAGCGACTACTTCCGCTACGACACCGTGCACGAGGTGGCGCCGTTGATCGACGCGGTGGCGCCGCATCTCGCCGCCGGCGACCCGGTCTTCATCGCCCAGTACGCCACCAAGGCCAGCCTCTACTACGGGCGCGGCCGCGTCAGTCAGGCGACGCTCTGCCGCGAGCCCTGCGACCTGCGCGCTGGGCTGCAGGAGTGGGCGCGATCGCTGCGCAGCCGGGGCTGGCTGATCGTCACCGACGACGAGCGCACCACCGTCGACCAGGTGCTGGACGCGGCGGGGATCTCGCCGCGCCTCGCGCGCGCGGCGCGCGGCGCGGCGCTGCTGGAGGTGCAGCCCGGCGGGTGAGCCGCCCCTGGCGTGACACGCGCGCCGCGACCGCATATCTGCTGCGTGTCTATGGTCACGGCCGCGCTCGCCTTCGCGGCGCTCGCCCTGGTGTTGTGGATGGCGAGCGTCGGGTACCTGCTGGCGCTGGCGGTCCGCGCCCGGGCGCGGCGCCCGCCGGCTCCACTCGGCGCCGCCGCGCTCCCATCGATCACCGTCGTGATGGCGGCACGCGACGAGGCCGAGCGCATCGAGGCGACGCTCGCCAACCTGCTGGCCGGCGACTACCCGGCCGATCGCCTGCGGGTGGTGGTCGCCGCGGGCGACTCGCGCGACGACACCGCCGCGCGGGTCGCGGCGCTGGCCGCCGCCGATCCGCGCGTGTCGCTGCTCCGCGTCGAGACCGCGCGCATCAAGGCGGACCAGATGCGCGTCGCGTTGGCGACGGTGCGCGACGCGATCGTGGTGGCGATGGACGCCGACGCGCGGCTGGCGCCGGACTGCCTGCGCCAGCTGGTCGGTGCACTGTGCGCCGACCCCGACGCAGCGGTGGTCGGCGCCTGGGTGGAGCCCGACACCGCACTGCGCGAAGAGCGCCTGCACTGGGCGCTGCTCAACCGCCTGTGGTGGCTGGAGGGCGAGGCGATCGGCGCCGCCGGCGTCTCCGGCGTCTGCTACGCGATGCGGCGCAACGCCGTGGCGCCGCCGCTCGCCCGCGGCGAGGACATCGGCATCGCGCTCGCCGCCGGCGCGCACGGCCATCGCGTGCGCCTCTGCCGCGCGGCGCTGGCGCGCGAGACGCGCGTCCCGCAGAGCCTCGGCGAGCTGCTGCGCTTCCGCTTGCGCCGCGGCCGCGATTATCTCGACGCGCTCGACACCGCGCCGCGTGGGCAGCGCGGCTGGCGCCTGGCGCGCGCCGTGCGCCGCTTCCACTTCCGCGTCACGCCGCTCGCGGCGCTGGCGCTGGCCGGCCTCGCCGTGCCGCTCGCCGACAGCCCCGCCTGGCCGCTGGTGCTGGGGACCGCCGCCGCCTTCGCGCTGCCCCTCGCCGCCGTCGTCGCGGCGGTGCGCGCGCGCGCCGACTCGGTCGTCCAGCTCGCCGTCGCGCTGGTCCGCCTGCTGCTCGTCACCTGGCTCGCCATGCTGGTCGTGCCGCGCCGCGCGGCGCCGCTGACCGCCGCGCGCGCGCCGGCGCCCGGCCGGGCGCCAGCCCCCGACACGGCAACCGAGGCGACGCTCGGCTGGCAGCCGCCCGAGCGCTCCGAGGGCTGAATGCTGCGCGCCCGTCACCTGAAGCTCGCCGCGCGCGTCGCCCGCCACGCCTGGCGTGAGCTGCATCCGTTCGAGGTGCAGGCGGCGGTGCTCAACAACTGCAACCTGAAGTGTGCGTACTGCCGCTGCCCCGAATCGCCGGTGGCGCTGATGACCACCGCGCAGTGGACCGCCACCATCGCCCAGCTCGGCGCGCTCGGGACGCTGCGCATCAAGTTCCAGGGCGGCGAGCCGACCCTGCGTCCCGATTTCCGCCAGCTCTGCGCCGCGGCGCGCGCCGCCGGCATCCTTGCCGCGGTGGTGACCAACGGCCAACGCATCGCCGCCGATCCGACGCTGCTCGACGAGCTCGACGAAGCCGTCTTCAGCCTCGATTCGACCAGGCCGGAGGCGAACGACCGCCTGCGCGGGGCCGGCGTCCACGCCAACGTCGTGCGCGCGCTCGACCTGGCGCGGGCGCGCGGCGTGCGCGCCTACGTCAACATGGTGGTGACGCGCGACACGCTGCCCGACGTCGCGGCGATGCTGGAGTTCTGCGAGGCGCGCGGGGTCGGCCTGCACGTGCAACCGGTGGTCTTCGGGCGCGAGTACTACGACGACACGGCGCGCGCCCACGCCCTGTCGCACGCCGAGATGCAGGCGCTGCACGCGCAACTGGCCGCCTGGGCACGCGCCGGACGCGGGCTGATGTTCTCGGCCGAATCGTATGCCCAGGTGACGCGCTGGCCGGACTACGACCAGCTCACCCGGGCCAGCGACGGTCCGTCGCGCTGCATGGCCGGGAAGTTCTACGTCCACATCGAGCCGAACGGCGACGTGCACCCCTGTGCCGTCTACGGCTCGGCGACCTTCGAGGCCAAGAACCTGCTGCGCGACGGCCTGCTCGCGGCGCTGCGTCACGTCCGCCGACACGACTGCGGCGACTGCTTCGCCGCCTACCTCAACGAGCGCAAAGCGCTCTTCGGCCTGCGGCCCGCCGCACTGCTGGGCGTGGCGCGGCGCGGCTGATGTCGCTCACCGACGTCACCCGCTCGGCCCGCAACGGCCTGCGCCTGCTCACCGCGCGCGCCGGGCTCTCCCAGCCGCCGCTGATCAGCGCCGACATCCACCTGACGCAGCGCTGCAACCTGCGCTGCACCTACTGCAGCGCACCGCTCCAGCACGTCGGCGAGCTCGACACCGCCACCTGGCTGCGCCTGATCGACGAGATCGCCGAGCTCGGCGCGCAACGCCTCAACATCCTCGGCGGCGAGCCGCTGCTGCGCGCCGACCTCGGCGAGGTGATTGCACACGCGCGGCAGCGCCAGTTGGCGGTCGGCCTGACGTCGAACGGCCTGCTGGTGCCGCGCCGACTGGACGCCCTTCGCGGTCTCGGCCACCTGACCCTCAGTCTCGATGCGCCCGGCCCGGCCAACGACGCGGTGCGCGGCGCGGGCGTGTTCGCCGCCGTCGAGGCGGCACTGGCGGCGGCGCGCGGCGCCGGCATCCCGGTGAAGCTCAACGCCGTGCTCTCCGCCGTCACCGCGCCGCACCTCGACGAGCTGCTCGCCTTCGTCGCGCGGCACGACCTCTCCCTGACTCTCAACGTCGTGCGCAGCGGCGCGCCCGACCTGTGGAACGACGCGGCGTCGATCAAGGACGACGACGGCGCCATCGGCGCCCTGCTCACCCGCCTCGCCGAGCTGGCACGCCACGACCCGCACCTCCTGTTCTCGCCCGCGACGTATCGCTACGCCGCCGCCTGGCGCGACTACGATCGCGACCGCGTCGAGCGCGGCGAGTGGGCGGACGACGATCCGCGGCTGCGCGACGCGCCGCGCTGCCAGCGCGGCCGCAGCGCGCTGACGATCAACGCCGACGGCAACGTGTACCCATGTGTCATCACCTTCGGTCGCATCTGCGGCGGCAATGCGGCGCGCGACGGACTCGCCGCCTGCTGGCGGGCGCTGCACGATCACCCCTGCCTGGCCTGCTACGCCCCCTGCCTGGTGGAGCAGAACACGCTGCTCAACCTGCATCCGCCGAGCGTCTTCCACTTCGCCCGCCGCCATCTCGGCCGCTTCGCATGAACGCCGACGCCACGCCCGGCGCCGCGCCGGTGCGTTTCGCCGCCGCCGGTTTCCTGGCGCCGCTCGACGCGCTGACGGCGGCCGAGGCGGCGACGTACTGGCGACGCCTGGCGGCGCACCTGACGCCGGGCGTCGGGCTCGACGCGACGCTGCGCAACCATCCGCATCTGCAGCTCGCCTGGGTCGCCGACCTGGCCCACCACCCCGCCATCCTCGACGCCGTGGGCGCGCTGCTCGGCCCCGACCTGCTGCTGTGGCGCTCGACGTTCTTCGTCAAGCTGCCGCACGATCCGAGCGACATCGCCTGGCATCAGGATGCCGTCTACTGGGACCTCTCCGACCGCCGTGTCGTCAGCGCCTGGCTGGCGCTGACCGACAGCGACGCCGACAACGGGGCCGTCCAGGTGGTGCCCGGTTCGCATCGCCAGGTGTACGCGCACGCCCTCGACCGCGACGTGCACAATCGCCTGGTGCGCGGGCCGACCGTCGAGCCGCCGGCGGACGCGCCGCGCGTCGCCCTGACGCTGCGCGCCGGGCAGTTCTCGCTGCACGACGGCTGGCTGCTGCACCGCTCGCCGCCGAATCCGTCGGCGCGGCCGCGCGCCGGCCTGGCGCTGCGCTACATCCCCACCGCGACGCGTCAACGCGGCCTGCGCAGCAGCGCCCGCCTGGTGCGCGGCACCGACCGCTTCGGCCACTTCGATCTCGAACCGCGCCCGCGCATCGACGGCGACCCGCTGACGCGCGCCTGGCATCGCCGCGCCCTGCGCCGCCACGGCCTGCAGGTCGTCCGCCAGTTGCTGCGCCGCCCGTCACTCGACTCGCTCGACCTGCTGGTGCGCCTGACGCTGCGCCGCGACCTGCTGCGCGCGCTGCTGAAATGACCCGCGTTCGCGGCGGGTCGATGCGGCGCAGCGCTCAGGCCATGAAGAGCCCGCCGTTCACGTCGAGCGCCACGCCGTTGATGTACGACGCCTCGTCGGAGGCGAGGAAGGCGATCGCGGCGGCCTGCTCCTCGGGCCGCGACAGGCGCTTGATCGGCATGAAGTACTCGTAGGCGGCGACGCGCGCGCGCCGCGCCGCCGCTTCGGCGTCGGAAGCGGCGCGGCGCGGGCCGCCGGCGCGCAGCATCGGCGTGTCGACGCCGCCCGGGCAGATGGCGTTCACGCGCACGCCGCGCGGGCCGTAGTCGAAGGCGAGATGGCGCGTCAGGCCGAGCAGGCCCGCCTTGCTCGACGAGTAGGCGAGGCCGCCGTTGGCGCTCTTCGAGCGCCCGGCGAGTGACGAGACGTTGACCACCCCGCCGCGCCCGCGCGCCGCCATCCCCGGCAGCAGTGCACGGCACCAGTAGAACGGGCCGCTGAGGTTCACCGCCAGCGTCAGCGCCCAGCGCGCGTCGTCGATCGCCTCGATGCCGTCGAGCCCGGCGGTGTCGCCGACCCCGGCGACGTTGGCCAGCACGTCCACCTGGCCGAAATCGGCGACGACGCGCGCGGCGACGTCCGCGACGCTGGCGCTGTCCGCGACGTTGCACGCATAGGCGCGCGCCGCCTGGCCGATCAGCACCGCCGTCTCGCCGGCGCCGGCCGCGTTGCGATCGACCACCGCGACGCGCGCACCCTCGGCGGCAAACCGCTGCGCGGTGGCGCGGCCGATGCCGCTGGC
>JANRJF010000303.1:0-14855 GCA_033764095.1 Deltaproteobacteria bacterium
GCGCTGCTCGGCGAGGGCCCGAGCGCACAGCAGCGCGCCGGCGGCTCGCGCGTCATCGTCGCCGCGGCGCACCACCGCGCCGGCAGCGTCGCGCGGGCGCGACTGACGACGCCGGAGGCGTACGACTTCACCGCCGCCGCCGCGCTGGCGGTGGCGCAACGCGTGCTGCGCGGCGAGTCGCGGGCGGGCTTCCAGACGCCGGCCGGTCTCTATGGTCCCGACCTGGTGTTGGAGATCGACGGCGTGGTGCGCGAGGACCTCGCGCCGTGATCGTCAACACCGGCTTCGCGCCGGGGCCTTGCCCAACAATGTGGCGAAACGAATTCACCACAGAGACACAGAGTGCACAGAGAGAATGAAATCCCGCGCGCATTGTCGATGGCGTGGCCCGCGTGCGGTGCTGCGACAGCCTTCTCTGGGACTCTGTGCCTCCGTGGTGGATTCTTTTTGTCCCTTAAAGTTCGTTCGGGGTCAGGGCGAACACGGTCGTCGTGTTCGCAGCACCCGTACGGACGCATCGGTGGTGACGATGCGTATCGCGTTACGGGCGGGTGCGTTCCAGGCCGAAGCCGCGGATGAGGTTGTAGACGTGCGAGCGCGCCAGATCGAGGTTGCGGGCCGTCTCGACGACGTTCCAGCCGGTCTCCTGCAACGTGGTGCGCAGCAGCTCGCGTTGGAACTGGCGGGTCGCTTCCTGGAAGGTCAGTCCGCCGGTCGGGGCGCTCGGCGGCGAGCTGGCGGGGAACAGGTGGCGCTGCTCGACCGCGGTCGAGGCTTCGCTGGCGGCGCGAATCACCGCCGCCTCGACGGTGTGCTCCAGCTGGCGGACGTTGCCCGGCCACTCGGCCGCCTCGGCGGCGCGCAGCGCGTTGCGCGACAGCTCCAGCGGCGCGAGCTTGTGGCGCTCGCAGGCGCGCCGGCAGGCGGCGACCGCCAGCTCGCGGATGTCGGCGCGGCGCTCGGCGAGGCGCGGCAACCGGATCGGCATCACCTGCAGGCGGTAGAACAGATCTTCGCGGAAGCGGTGCTCGGCCACCGCCTGTTCGAGCTCCACGTTGGTGGCGGCGATGACCCGGATGTCGGCCGACGCCGGCTGTGAGGCGCCGAGCGGGTAGTAGACCTTCGACTGCAGCAGCTGCAGCAGCTTGGCCTGCGCGCCGAGCGGCAGGTCGCCGATCTCGTCGAGAAACAGCGTGCCGCCCTCGGCCGCCGCCACCTTGCCCTCGATGCGGCGCACGGCGGTGGAGTGGGCGCCGGGCAGCGCGCCGAACAGCTCGCTTTCGATCAGGCTCTCGGGCAGCGCCGCGCAGCTCAGCTCGACGAAGGGGCCGCTGGCGCGCGGGCCGTTCTCGTGCACGACGCGCGCGATCAGGCTCTTGCCGGTGCCGTTCTCGCCGGTCAGCAGCACGGTCACGTCGAGCGGCGCGACCACGCCGACCTGCTGCAGTACCGCGGCGAGCGCCGGGCTGCTGCCCACCACGCCGGGGAGGTTGAGACGCTCGCGCAGGCTGCGGGTCGGGTTGTCGCGCTCGCGCTGGCGGCGCCCGGCCACCAGCCGATCCACCTGCGGCGCCAGGTGCGCGGCGAACAGCTCGGCGCGCTGGCGGTCCTCTTCCGAGAACGCCAGCGAGCCGACCCGCCCCTGCAGGTAGAGCGCGCCGCGCGGCGGATCGTCGCCGATCGGCGCGCACAGCACGGCGCCGATGCGGCCGCCGATGACGCTCTCGCGTTCCTTGAAGCGCTGGTCGAGCAGTGCCGAGTGCGAGACGACCGTCTCGCCGCTGGCGACGGCGGCGGCGATCACACCTCTGGAGATCGAGGTGCGCACGTCGCGCAGCTCGGCGTCGCTGAAGCCGTGCGCGATCCACCAGCGCGGCGCGCGCTCGCTCTCCTCGTCGTCGTAGAGCTCGAGGTAGCCCTGCCGCGCCCCGACCACTTCGACGACGAGTTGCAGCGCTTCCTCCAGAAACGGCTCCAGCTCGCCCTGCCGGCCGAGCTTCAACAGCTGCAGGTAGAGGTCGCGCTCGCGCTCGACCTTCGCCAACTCGTCTGCGTCAACCGCCGCCATCCTGTTGATGGTGTAGACCATCCTGCCTTTGCCCAGCAATTCGGCGGTGCGGCGCCGGCGCTGTGCGACCTGACGCGCGACGCGTCCCGAACGTCCGTTTGGGTTGCTTGACGACGGATTCGAGGCGCGGGTAGGGTCGCCCGAGTATCCACACCGCGCCGGCACCTCTCGCCGCCGCCACTCGATCCAGGGGAACGCGAATTCATGGCCGGAATCACTTCGTTTGGTGCCTACATTCCGATGCTGCGCCTGCCCTTCGCGGCGATCTCGGGCGGCGGCCGCAAGGCGGCCGGCGGCGGTGGTGGGGAGAAGGCGGTCGCCAACTTCGACGAGGATGCGATCACCATGGCGGTGGCGGCGGCCACCGACTGCCTGCGCGGCATCGACCGCGCCACCATCGGTGGCGTCATCTTCGCCTCGACGTCCTATCCGTACAAGGAGAAGTCCGGCGCCAGCCTGATCGCCAAGGCGCTCGACCTCGGCCGCGAGGTGACGACCGCCGACATCGGCGGCTCGCTGCGCGCCGGCACGACGGCGCTGCGCGGCGCGCTCGACGCGGTGAAGGCGGGCAGCGCCAAGCACGTGCTGGTGGTCGCCAGCGACTGCCGCCCGGCAGCGCCGCGCTCGGCGGTGGAGCGCAACTTCGGTGACGGCGCCGCGGCGCTGCTGATCGGCGACACCGACGTCGCCGCCGAGGTCGAGGCGCAGCATTCCATCGCCGACGAGATCATCGACGTCTGGCGGCTCGACACCGACCAGTACGTGCGCACCTGGGAGGACCGCTTCGTCGTCGAGCACGGTTACCGCAACAGCCTGGTCGAGGCGGTGAAGGGCCTCTACGCCAAGACCGGCACGAAGCCGAAGGACATCGCCAAGGCGGCGCTGTTCGGTCCCGACGCGCGCAGCCACGCGGCGGCGGCGAAGTCGGTCGGTCTCGACCCGAAGACGCAGGTGCAGGACGCGCTGTTCGGCCGCGTCGGCAACACCGGCGCCGCGTTCGCGCCGATGCTGCTGGTCGCGGCGCTGGAGAATGCCAAGCCCGGCGACCAGCTGCTGCTCGCCGGCTATGGCGACGGCGCCGACGCCTTCCTGTTGCGCGTCACCGACGCGGTCAGGAAGCTCAGCGATCACCGCGGCGTGCGCTGGCACCTCGAGCGCCGCGCCGAGCTCGGCGACTACACGACCTACCTGAAGTTCCGGAACCTCGAGCCCAGCGAGTTCGACCGCCGCGCCGGCGCCGGCGTGTCGGCGACCGTTCACTACCGCGACCGCAACGAGGACATCGCCTTTCACGCGCAGCGCTGCCGCAAGTGCGGCCAGGAACAGTTCCCGCACCAGCGCGTCTGCTTCTCCTGCTACGCGCGCGACGAGTTCGACGAGGTGCGGCTCGCCGAGCGCACCGGCAAGGTGCTGTCGCACACCTTCGACTTCTTCGCCGGCAGCCCCGCGCCGCCGCTCATCGTCACCATGATCGAAGCCGAGGGCGGCGCCCGGTTGTATCTGCAGATGACCGACGCCAACGCCAAGGAAGTGAAGCTCGACCTGCCGGTCGAGTTCGCCTTCCGCAAGATCCACGAATACGGCGGCACGCCGAACTACTTCTGGAAGTGCACGCCGGTCAGATGAAGATAGGCTGCTAGGGGTTTGAGGCTGTTAGGCTGTTAGGGGATCTGAAACCCCCTAGCAGCCTAACAGCGTAACAGCCTAACAGCCTTCCGAAGGAGCCAAATGAATCCCGAGGCCATCAGAGACAAAGTCGCCATCGTCGGCATGGGCTGCTGCAAGTTCGGCGAGAACTGGGACAAGGCGCCCGAGGACATGATCGTCGAGGCGGCGTTCGAGGCCTACGAGGACGCCGGCATCACCGAGCCGCAGAAGCAGATCGAGGCGGTGTTCTGCGGCGCGGTGTACCCGTCGCGCGGCACGGCGGAAGTGGCGGACTCGCTCAAGCTGTTCGGCCGCCCGGTGTCGATGACGCAGAACTACTGCGCCACCGGCACCGACGCGTTCCGCTTCGGCGTCTTCTCGATAGCCTGCGGCCTCTACGACACGGTGCTGGTGGTCGGCTTCGACAAGCCGAAGGACCGCGGCGTGTCGGGGCCGAACGTGCAGACTGCCGGCGTGCGCGGCCTGCCGATGACGCCGGCCGGTTGGTTCTCGCTCTGCGCGGCGCGCTACTTCGAGACCTACGGCGCAACCCGCGAGGATCTCGCCAGGATCGCGGTGAAGAACCATCACAACGGCACGCTGGCGCCGAAGTCGATGCTGAAGAAGGAGATCACCGTCGAGGAGGCGCTCAACGCGCCGATCATCTCCTGGCCGTTCGGCCTCTACGACTGCTGCGCGCAGTCGGACGGCGCCGCGGTGGCGGTGCTGACGCGCAAGGACCTCGCCAAGAGCTTTCGCGACGACTACGTGCTGGTGAAGGCGGTAGCGATCTCGCTGGAGGCCAATCCGCAGACCGACCCGTCGTTCGACTTCCTGCGCTGGAAGCCGACCGTCTCCGCGGCGCAGCAGGCCTACGCCCAGGCCGGCATCACCAACCCGTTCAAGCAGCTCGATACCGCCCAGGTGCACGACTGCTTCACGCTCACCGAACTGCTGACCTACGAGGACCTCGGCCTGTGCGAGAAGGGCTCGGCCAAGGATCACGTCGCCAACGGCACCTTCGCGCTCGATGGCGAGCTGCCGGTCAACACCGACGGCGGCCTCAAGACCTTCGGTCACCCGACCGGTGCCACCGGCGTGCGCATGATCTACGAGAACTACAAGCAGCTGCAGGGCAAGGCCGGCGACCGCCAGATCAAGAACCACAGCGGCCTGGCCCTGAGCCACAACATCGGCGGCGCCCCGCAGGCCTGCGGCATCGCCATCGTCGGCAGAGACTGAAGATCGGAATTCACCACAGAGACACAGAGGCACGGAGAAGATCGGAAGAGGATTTCTGAAATGAAACACCTCCGTGCGTCTTCTCTGTGCCTCTGTGACTCTGTGGTGAATTCTTGATGGCGCGCTTCAACGGGCTCGGCGTCCACCTCGGCAACCTCTCGCGGCTGTCCGACGCGAAGACGCGCTCGATCAGCCCGGAGAACTTCAGCGGCGAGCCCGGCCAGGGCGGCATGTCCACCGACGGGCCGGCGGCGCACATGGCGCGCGGGCTCGGGCAGGGCTGGAAGGTTTCGCCGTTCATCGTCGTCGAGGCGGGTGAGACGCGCGCCCTCGCCGACATCGCCGGCTCCGGCGCCATCCAGCACATCTGGATGACCACCATGGGCGGCAAGTGGCGGCACACCATCCTGCGCGCTTACTGGGACGACCAGGCGCAGCCGTCGATCGAATCGCCGATGGGCGACTTCTTCGCCTGCGGCTGGGAGCGCTTCGCGCAGGTGTCGTCGCTGGCGGTGTGCGTCAATCCCGGCCGCGCCTTCAACTGCTACTGGGAGATGCCGTTCCGCTCCCGCGCGCGCTTCACCGTCACCAACCTGAGCGACGAGCGCGTCGTCATCTACTACCAGATCACCTACACGCTCACCGAGGTAGCGGACGACGTCGCGTACTTCCACGCGCAGTTCCGCCGCACCAATCCGCTGCCGTATAAAGAGGTGTACACCATCCTCGACGGCGTCGCCGGCGCCGGCCAGTACGTCGGCACCTACATGGCGTGGGGCGTGAACAACGCCGGCTGGTGGGGCGAGGGGGAGATCAAGTTCTTCCTCGACGACGACCGCGACTTTCCGACCATCTGCGGGACTGGCACCGAGGACTACTTCTGCGGCGCCTACGACTTCGACGTCGGCATCAACGAGCGCAAGCTGGGCAACAAGTACAGCGAGTTCACCACGCCCTATGCCGGCCTGCCGCAGGTGATCCGCCCCGACGGGACCTACGACTCGCAACAGCGCTTCGGCATGTACCGCTGGCACATCCCCGATCCGATCCGCTTCACCCGCGCCCTGCGCGTCACCATCCAGGCGCTCGGCTGGCGCACCGACAAGGACCGCCGCTACCTGCCGTTGCAGGACGACCTCGCTTCGGTGGCGTTCTGGTACCAGACGCTACCCACCGCGCCGTTTCCGGCGCTGCCCGATCGCGATTACCTCGAAGTGATCTGATCCGGTTGGGGCGCGCCCGGCACCCGAGCTGCGTCGCGCGTGTTCTGCTCGTGTCTGGGCGTAGGGGCCGCGCCTTGGCGCGCCATGACACACGTCGACCGGGAGCACGTGGTTCCCAATTCGAGTACGACGCGCGGCGGCCGCCGGGGCGCCTTGCACCAGTTCGGCACGGGCTTGCCGCGGCTCTGCCGCGCGGCGTCCATCACCACGCCGCGGTGCGGCGTTTTCTTCCCTCGGCATGCAGACGGAGCTCGCACGCCGTGCACTCGCCGCACGCCTGGTTTTCGCCGCCGGCGTTCTGGTGCTCGCCGCGTCGCCGATCGCCTGGCTGATCCACACCTGGACCGACCCGGCCTTCGACTCGCCCGGCGCCTGGGTATGCGCCGTGGTCGCGGCGCTGTTCCTCGCCAGTTGGCGTAGTGCGCGTCTCGCGCCTGATCCCGCCGACACGCGCATCGCGCACCGGCTGCTGATCGCCACCGCGCTGGTGCGGCTGGCGTCGCAGGTGCTCGACGTCGACGTGCTGGGCGGCTGCGCGCTGGTCGTCGACGTGTACGCGCTCGGCCGGCTTGCCGGCCTGGCGCGCCGGCGACGCGCGCTGTCGCCGGCCTGGCTGGCGCTGTTGTTCGCCTTCGCCCTGCCGATCGAGCGCATCCTGCAACGCGTTGCCGGCTACCCGCTGCAGTGGTGGTCGGCGCGCATCACCTGCGGCGGGCTGCGCCTGGCGCTGCCCGACGTGCACTGCGCCGGCGTCTCGATCGCGGTCGACGGGCACCAGGTGCTGGTCGATCTGCCCTGCTCGGGCGCGCGCGGCCTGGTGGCGCTCGGCATCCTGTTCGTCGCGCTGGCGGCGATCCGCCGTCCGTCGCCGGCGCGCGCGCTGTGCGGCGTCGCCCTGGCGCTCGCCAGCGCCGTGGCGACCAACGTCGTGCGCCTCGCCGTGCTGGCGCTCGGCGGCGCCTTCGCACCGGGCGGCGTCGACGTCATGGCGGCGCCCTGGCACGAGGCGATCGGCAGCGTCGCGCTCGCGCTCGGTACGCTGCCGATCATCGCGTGGGCGCGTGCGACCGAGCCGACCGTGCCGCGCGCCGTGCGCGACCGCGCACATCCGAGCGCGCCGCGACTCGCCCACGCGCTCGGCTTCGCCGCCGTCGCGATCGCGGTGACGCTGCTGCCGCAGCGTCCGATCGACGCCAGCGCGCCGGTGGAACCGCTGCCATTGCCGGCCTCGCTGCTCGGCTATCCGCGCCAGCTCGACCCGCTCAGTGAGAAGGAGCGTCGCTACTTCACCCGCTATGGCGGGCGCGCGGTCAAGGCGCGCTACGGGCCGTACGGCGTGCTGGCGGTGACCACCACCGCGCCGCTGCGCCATCTGCACGCGCCCGACGAGTGCCTGCGCGGCTCCGGGCATCAGGTGCGCCTGCTCGGCAGCGACAATACCGGCCGCCTGCCGTCGGCGATCTATCGCAGCCGGCCGCCGGACGGCGGCGCGCTGCGCATCGCCGCGACCTTCGTCTCCGATCGCGGCGACTACGCCACCAGCGTCAGCGAGGCGGCGTGGCGCTGGCTCCAGGAGGAGCACAGCGTCTGGACCGAGCTACAGCGCATCGCGCCGGACGACACGCCGCCCGCGGCGCTGCGCCAGCTCGACGATGCGCTGGCCGCTGCCCTGGAACTGCCGCGCGCCCCGCCGCAACCGGCGCGCCCCGCCAGCTCACCGCACCCACCACCAGCACACCAGGAGGGAACATGAGTCGCACCGTTCATCGCATCGGGTTCATTCTCTGCGCCGCGCTGCTCGCCGCGACGGCGCGCGCGCAAGTGGCGGACGATCCGTTCGATCCGTTCCAGCATCCGCCGGGACAGCCGGGCGGCGCCGGCGGTGCACCGCCGGCATCGGCGTCGGGCGCGGCCGGCGGGCTGGTGCGGGCCGATCCGCGCCTCGGCGGCAGACTGGAAGCGACGCTCAACGGCGCGGCGGTGGCGCTGCCGACGCTGAAGACCGATGTGCAGGTCGACATCGACGGCGACCTCGCCACCGTCACCGTCGTGCAGAGCTTCGAGAACCCCACCGACACACCGCTCAACGCCACGTACGTCTTTCCGCTCAACGAGCAGGCGGCGGTCTACGAGATGGTGATGACCATCGGCGACGAGGTGGTCATGGCGACCATCGACGAGATCGAGGCGGCGCGGAAGACCTTCGAGACCGCCAAGCACGAGGGGCGCGGCGCGGCGCTGCTGTCGCAGCAGCGACCGAACATGTTCACGCAGGAGATCGCCAACCTGATGCCCGAGCAGCCGGTGATCGTCTCGATCCGCTACGTCCACCCGGTGCCGCGCATCGACAGCCACTACGAGCTGGTCGTCCCGCTGATCGTCGGTCCGCGCTACGTCCCGGACGCGCCGCCGGCGCCAGCGCCGGCCGCACCGGCCGCGCCGGCCGCGGTCAAGCCAGCGACCGAAGTCAGTTGGGAGCTCGACGAGCTGCCGAGCCCGGCACCGGTCTGGGGCATCGATCTCCCCGCGCAGGTCGATGCCGAGCGCGTGTCGATCTCGATCGACATCGACGGCGGCATGCCGATCGTCGCGCTCGACAGTCCGTCGCACCCGTTGCGGGTCGAGCAGAACGGACCGAACGCGCGCCATGCCGAGCTCGCGTCCGGCCGCACCATCGACAACCGCGACTTCGTCCTCACCTACCAACTCGCCGCCGCCGGCGTGCAGGCCGGGGTGCTGGCGCATCAGGACGAGCACGGCGGCTACTTCAGCCTGCTCATCGAGCCGCCGGCGGAGGTGAAGAGCGCCGACGTGACGCCGCGCGAGGTGGTGTTCGTGCTCGACTGTTCAGGGTCGATGCAGGGCCTGCCGTTGGATGCGAGCAAGGCGTTCATGCGCGCGGCGCTGCAGCAGCTGCGCCCGACCGACACCTTCCGCATCATCCGCTTCAGCGATGGCGCCACCGAGTTCGCTCGCCAGCCGTTGCTGGCGACCCCCAACCAGGTGGAGGCGGGGCTGCGCTACGTCGAGACGCTGCAGAGCGAGGGCGGCACCGAGATGCAGCGCGGCATCCGCCAGGCGCTGTCGGTGGCGCCGCCGCCCGGGACGCTGCGGCTGGTCGTCTTCCTCACCGACGGGTACATCGGCAACGAGCACGAGATCCTGTCGCTGATCGACGCGCTGATCGGCGATGCGCGCCTCTATGCGTTCGGCGTCGGAACCGCCGTCAATCGCTACCTGCTGGCCGAGATGAGCCGCGTCGGCCGCGGCTTCACCCGCTACATGGATCCGACCGAGGACGTCGGCGCGGTCGCCGCGGAGCTCGCCGAGCGGATCAACGCGCCGGTGCTGACCGACGTCGAGATCGATTGGGGCAGGCTCGCCCCAACCGACGTCTACCCGGCGCGCGTCACCGATCTCTTCGCCGGCCACAGCCTGCGCGTGGCGGGGCGCTACGCCACCCCCGGCACCTACGACGTCGAAGTGCGTGGTCGCATCAACGGTCGAGCGGCACGACTCCCATTGCACCTTCAACTCGACGGCGAGGATCGCGGTGACGCGGTGCGCCTCACCTGGGCGCGCGCCGCGATCGACGACGCCATGCAGCAGTTCCCGATTCCCGACGAGGCGCGGGCGAGCGGCATGAACGACGGCGCGCTGAAGGCGCGCGTCACGCAGCTCGGCCTCGACTATTCGCTGGTGACGCGCTGGACCGCGTTCGTCGCCACCTCGAACCGCGTGGTGAATCCGCTGCCGGCCACGGCGGTCGACGCGGCGGTGCCGGTGCCGATGGTCGCCGGTGTGACGGCGTCGGCATACGGGCAGCCGGTGAGCGGCGGTGCGGCGGCGACGTACCCGCAGCCAGCGGTCGGCAGCCACTCCTCGTCCTCGTCTTCGTACAGTGGCTCCAGCTCACCCGAACCGGCGACGCTCACCGGCCTGCTGATCGCCGGCGGCGCCGCACTGGCCGGACTGCGGCGGCGGTGCGCGGCGCGAGGCCTGCGATGAGCCGGGCGTGGAGCCTGCGCGTGCGGGCGCGCCCGCGCCGGCCGACCGCGTGGTTGAGGCTTGTTCCAAAGCCCCGGCGGGGAGTAGACCAACTCGATATGGAAGCTGCCGCCTCGACCCGCCCCGTCCCGCCGCTGCTAGCCCGCCGCCTGCGCATCGACAAGTACAACATCGCAGTCGGTCCGCTCGGTCATCTCGCCGACGAGCGTCAGCGCCTCGATGCCCTGCAGTGGCAGCACTTCGAGGTGAAGCGGCTGGGGGCGACGATCGGCGCCGAGTTGCACGGTCTCGACCTCACCGCCGAGCTGCCCGACCCGGTGATCGACGAGATCCGCCGGGCGCTGCACGCGTACAAGGTCGTCTTCTTCCGCCGCCAGCCGCTCAGCGCCGCGCAGCACGTCGCCTTCGCGCGCCGCTTCGGCGAATTGGAGATTCACCCGTTCATCCCCTCCAACACCGGTCAGCCAGAGCTGGTGCGCTTCGAAAAGTCGGCCGACGTCGGCGGCTTCGAGAACGGCTGGCACCACGACGTCACCTGGCGCGAGTGCCCGTCGATGGGCGCGGTGCTGCACGCCATCCACGTGCCGCCGACTGGCGGCGACACGCTGTTCGCCGACATGCACGCCGCCTACGAAGGGCTCGACGAGGAGACACGCGCGCGCATCGACGACATGGTCGCGGTGCACGACTACGCGCAGGTGTTCGGCCGCGTCATTCCCGCCGAGCAGCGCGAGGCGATGCGCGCCCAGTACCCGCTGGTCGAGCATCCGGTGGTGTGCAGTCACCCCGCTACCGGCCGCCCGCACCTCTACGTGAACCGCTTCTTCGCCAGCCACATCGTCGGCCTCGATGCCGACGAGAGCACGGCGCTGATCGACCGCCTCAGCCGGCAGGCCGACATCCTCGAGTACCAGTGCCGCTTCCAGTGGGAGCCCGACTCGGTCGCCTTCTGGGACAACCGCGCCGTGCAGCACTATGCCGCCAGCGACTACTGGCCCGACTTACGGGTGATGGAGCGCGCCAGCATCATCGGCCCGCGCCCGGCGCGCTGAGCGAGCCGGCATGGGTGACAGCGTCGCGCTGCCGATCATCGGCCGCGCGCGCACGCCGTGGCGCCGCCGCGAGGACGCGCCGCATCAGCCGAGCGCCGCGCCGGATGCGGTGGGCGTGATCGAGATCGCGCCTGAGTACCGCGCCGCGCTCGCCGATCTCGACAGTCTGGCGCGCATCTGGCTGCTGTTCGTCTTCGACCGCAGCGCCGGCTGGGCGCCGACGGTCAAGCCGCCGCGCGGCGGTCCGAAGCGCGGTGTGCTGGCGACGCGCGCCCCCAACCGGCCGGCGCCGATCGGCCTCACCTGCGTCGAGTTGACGCGGGTCGATCGCGCCGCCGGCGAGATCCACGTGCGCGGCATCGACCTGCTCGACGGCACCCCGATCATCGACGTGAAGCCCTACATGCCGATGATCGACGCCTGGCCCGACGCCGGCCACGGCTGGCTGGAGCCCTATCTGGGCATCGAGCCGAAGCTGAAGAAGCCCTACCGCCCCCCAAAGCATCCCTGCCGCGGAGCAACCCCCCCTTCGAAGAAGGGGGGCGACGGGGGATTTCCCGACTGAAGGGGGGGTGGGGCAGGCCAGTGTGGGTCTGGCCTGCCCCGGCCGTCGGAGTGGGGAGGGGGCCTCACCCCGCGGCAACGCCGCGCACGGATGATGATCGTGTCCGCGGCGCTCGAATGCGTGCGGTCTCAGGCGGCGCTCGGCACCCGCCGGTCGGGCTTGCGCAGACCGCCGGCGAGGCGATCGGCAATGCCGGTCGGCTCGCGGATCGCGAACAGCATCGCGATCGTTCCGGCCAGCGCGGTGGCCAGCGTCAGCGCCAGCAACGCGCCGCCGCTGACCCAGACCAACTCGGCCTCGGGCACTACCACCGAGAACAGGGAACTCAACGTGACCATGGGATTAGCACTGCCTCCAATGAATTCTCATTCAGTACGCACGAGCTAATGTAAACGAACGTTTCAGTCGTACAAGTAGGGGGACCAAAGAAAAGGGGCGCTGCGCGGCGAGCACTCGCGTCGCAGCGTGCCGGCGCAGGTGCTGCGCACCGCCGGCCGAGACCAGCTCGGCCGGCTACCAGGATTCGCTCGTGGTGAAGCGAATCGACTCCCCGCCAGGCCCGGGTAGCCAGCCGACCTCGTGTCGGCCGGCGCCGCGGAGCGGCGCCGAGCGCGTCGGTGATTTGGGTGCGGTCAGCGTTCCCTCAGGCGGGGGCGACCTCGACCGGGATGCCGGTCATGAAGGCCTGGTTGGAGAGCGGGTCGTAGCTGCCCGGTCCGCTGGGCAGCAGGCGGTTGACGTTCACCCCGGGGCGGTCGTGGGCGAGGCGCAGGCCGGGTGCCTCGCCGTGCCCCCAGCCGTGGGTGGCGGCGACCACACCGGGCATGAGGTCGGCGTCGGCCCGGAGCGGCAGGGTGATCTCGCCCGAGCTCGAGCGGATACGCACCGCCTGACCGTCGGCGAGCCCGAGGCGGGCGACGTCGTCGGGGTGCATGAAGAGATAGTTCCGCGCTTTGGCGCCGCGCTTCAGCTTGTCGAGGTTGTGGAACCACGAGTTGTGCATGAAGCGATCGCGCTTGGTGATCAGCTTGAGACCGCCGGCCGGCTCGGCGAGGCGGGCGGCGAAGTCGGCCTCCAGGGCGGCAAAGGTATCGCGCAGCAGCGGTGGACAGCAGTCAACCCTGCCGCTCGGCGCCGGCAGCAGACCGTCGAACAGGCGGCCCGGCTGATTCGCCGGCAGCTCGACACCGCCGGGCGTGGCGCGCACCTGCTCCAGCGACAGGCCGCCGCGCTCCAGCATGCGGGCCGAGCGCGCGAAGACGTCGGGTGTGTCGCTCTCGTCGAGCGGACCCTTGAAGCCGAGCTCGCGGCACAGGCGGGCGAAGATCCACCACTCCTCGCGCCGCTCGCCGCGCGGCGCCACCACCGCGTCGGTGTACTGCACGTGCGGCCGGTGCTGCAGGCCGAGCCCGGCGTAGGTGAGGTCGGCGCGCTCGAACTGGTCGGCCGCGGGCAGCACGTAGTGGGCGAGCTCGGCGGTGGCGCTGCGGTAGATGTCGATGCAGACCAGCAGCTCGAGCGATTCCAGCGCCGCGCGCATGCGCGTCTCGCCGCCGATCGACAGCAGCGGATTGCCGGCGGTGACGATCAGGGCGCGCACCTGTCCGGGTCCCGCGGTGAGGATCTCGTCTGCCAGCAGATTGCCGGGCAGCGAGCCGCGGATGTGGCGCACCGGCCCGAAGCGACCCTCGACGAAGCGCGCCTCGGCCGCGCCCGAGTGGGTGGCGTTCGGGTAGTAGCCGACCGACTGCAGGTTGCCGCCGCGCCGATCGAGGTTGCCGGTGCAGAAGCTCAGCATCTGCACCAGCCAGTAGGCGAGCGTGCCGTGGCGGCCCATGTTGACGCCGGTCGACATGGTCACCGAGGCGCCGCGCGCCGCCGCCCACTCGGCGGCGATGCGGCGCGTCGTCGCGGCGTCGATGCCGGTGACCGGCGCGGTGCGCTCCGGCGAGTAGCGCGCCAGGAAGGCGCGCAGCTCGTCGACATGCGCGCCGCGTGCGGCGAGTTGTTCGGCATCGAACGCACCGAGCTCGTTGAGCGCATGCAGCAGCGCGGCGAGGAACCAGACGTCGGTGTCGGGGCGGATGTGGACCAGCTCGCCCAGACCGGTGATCGATTCGATGCGGCGCGGGTTGACGAAGCGGATGCGTGCGCCGCGCTCCTGCGCCGCGCGCAGGACGCGCATCGGGTCGGCGATGGAGATGAAGCTCATGTGCGAGACGGCCGGGTTGGAGCCGAGGATGAGCAGGTAGTCGGTATGGTCGAAGTCGGGCAGCGGGTGGACGGTGCTCGAGCCGTACACCGCCTCGCTGGCGGCGAACTTGTTGGTGCAGTCCTGCGTGCCCGACGAGTACAGCTGGCGGGTGCCGAGGCCGGCGATGAACGGCTTCATGCCGACGCCGGCGAGCGCGTTGAAGGCGGTCGGATTGCCGGTGTAGAGCGCGGTTGCCCAGTCGCCGCGCGCGGCGCGGGTGGCGCGCAGGCGGTCGGCGATCTCCGCCATCGCCTGGTCCCAGCCGATCGGCGTGAAATGCCCCGGCGCAAGGCGTTTCAGCGGCTGGTCGAGGCGGTCGGGGTCGTGGTGGATGTCGAAGGTCGCCAGTCCCTTGTTGCACGCCCAGCCGCGCGAGATCGGATGCTCGCGATCCGGCCGCAGCGCCGCCAGGCGACCGTCCTCGACCGTCGCGACCAATCCACAGGCGGGCTCGCAGACGCGGCAGAAGGTGCGGATGTCGGGCATGCCGCACCCTACAACGGTCGTCAGAAGAGCTGTCAACGCAGAGACGCGGAGACGCAGAGGGCCAGAGTAGAACCAGAAATAGAATTCTGCTCGGCGCTCTCCGCGCCTCCGCGTCTCCGCGTTGAGTCTTGACCGGGCGCGCCGCCTCCTATTCGGTGGCGCCCATGCGCCGACTGCCCATCCTGCTGCCGTTGCTCTTCGCGCTTCTGTCCGCCGCGCCGGTGTGGAGTTTCGACCTCGACGACGTGGCGGCGCGCGCCGAGGCGCTGGCCGGCGAGCCGTTCAAGGAGCGGCAGAAGAAAGTGCCGGA
>JANRJF010000304.1:0-11120 GCA_033764095.1 Deltaproteobacteria bacterium
CGCGACGGCGCGCAGACGCCTCACGGCGCCGTCCCGTCGAGCGCCGCGCGCGCCGCCGCCGCGCGCTCGCGGACGGCGGCGCGATCGAACGGCTCGGGCAGCGCCGCGGCACCGCGCTCGACCATGTCGACGTGGCGGCGCAGCGCGGCGCGATCCCCGTCGCGTCGCGCATGCGTGGCGATCACCTGCAGCGCCTCCAGCAGGCGGATGGTCACCGCGGCGCTGCCGCGGCCGTACTGGCGGATCTGGTTGTACGCGGCGTCGACCACACCGGCGAAGCGCACCGGTTGCAGGATCAGGCGCGGCGTGCCGTCGCCGTCGTCGTGCGCGGCGCCGGGCGGATCCGCCGCCGCCAGGCGACAGAGGCTTTCCGCCAGCCAGTCGACGCAGGCCATGGCGGTGAACGGGTCGTTGATTCCGGGCGACAGCGCGCGCACCGCCACTTCGACCAATTGGCGGACGGCGAACTCGGGATCCTGGGTGGGCGTGCGCTGCGCGCCGATGAGGAACGCGCCGCGCAGCGAGGCCGCGACCGGCTCGGCCCGCGCCGCCGGCCAGGCGTGCGCGATCGCCGCCCCGGCGACGACGAAGTGTCCGGCCCGGCAGGCGAGATGGATGCGCAGATCCTGTGTGCGCGCGAGCCGCAGCAGCGCCGCGCTGTCGATCGCCTGGACGTAGCCGCCGCGCGGTGCGGCCACCCGTGTCGCCTCGCCCTCCGGCGGCGGCGGCGCGCTCGGGCGCCCCGGCCCGTCGGCGGCGCCGGCGAGCTGGGCGTCGATGGCGTCGCACAGCTCGCCGCGCACCGCGGCGATGACGTGGTCGGCCTGGATCGAGACGCTGACGTGATGGATGAAGTAGATCAGCACCATGACCGCGGTCGCCGCCAGGATCAGGGCGACGGTGACGGCGATGTGGGGGACGAACTCCGGCGACCCGCCGCGCACCACGCGCAGGACGACCAGGCAGTACATGAAGGTGGCGATGAAGACGCCGATGACCACCTGGTTGCCGGTGTCGCGCATGAAATTGAGCAGCAGCCGCGGCCCGAACTGCGACGAGGTGAGCGCCAGCGCCACCATGGTGATGGAGAACACGACGCCGGCCACCGTGACCATCGAGCTCGCCACCGCCGACAACAACGCCCGGGCCCCCTCGGCGCTGCCGCTGTAGACCCACGCCGGCACCTCGGCCGCCTGCGCCACGGCGCGGTCGAGGGCGATCAACCCCAGGGCCATCGCCACGGCGGCAAGCGTGATCAGCGTCGGAACGAACCAGTAACTCGCACGCAGCCAGAACCACGCCGTGGTCAGGCGCGGATTCAGCCGCACGCGCGCGTCCTCGCCGCCGCGCCGCCGCGGGACGCCGGCAGAGATGGGCCGCTGCGCCGCATGCCGTCATTCATGCCCGGCCGAACGATTCCGGCAAGTCCGGGTGGGGCGCCGGCGGTGCACGGGGTGGGCGGCTCAGGCATCGCTCAAGCCGGTGCAGAACGCCGCGGCGGTCGCGGCCGCATGACGCCCCGCGCTCCACGCGAGCCAGGCGTCGAGCGCGGCGACGAAGCGGGCGCCGGTACGCACCGCCAGCCAGCTGGGAGCGCCGAAGCGACCGATCGGCAGCGCCTCCCAGGGATGAAAGTAGAGGTGCAGGTAGGGGGCGCCGTGGCCGGCGGCGCGCGTCGCCAGCGGCGCGAGAGACGGCCCCATGGCGCGGAACCAGATGAACGAGACCGGCCAGCGCAGCACCGGGACGACCGAGATCGGCAGGCGCCAGACGCCGTCCTCGCGCCAGGGGCGGCGTGGCCAGCGCAGGCCATTGTAGCGGCGTGGCACCCAGGTCGGGTGCGGCGAAGCGTCGTAGCGGAAGCCGGCCGCACGCACGCGTGCCAGCGGGCAGGGGCGCAGGTGGGGGGTGCGTACGCCGTGCGCCGGCTGGCCGCTGGCCAGCTGGACCAGGGCGCGCGCCCGTTGCAGTCGCGCCACCGCCGTCGCCGCGTCGAGCGCGCCGTAGTCGTCGCCGTGCTCGAGGCCGTGCACTCCCACCTCGTGGCCCGCCTCCGTCAGGCGGCGGAGCCACTCGGGCCGCTGTGCGGCGAAGCAGCCAGTGGCGAAGAACGTGGCGACCACCGCGTGGCGCGCCAGCACCGGCAGCAGCGCGTCGAGCCCCGCCGCGGTGACGTCGAGCGCGGCCTCCGGGGGGAGCGGCCGGCCCCACTCGGCCGGCAGATCGAACTCCTCGACGTCGAAGGTCAGCAGCAGCGGCTTCACGCGCGGCTCCGCGGCTGTGTCACGCAGACGCTCGACAGCCAGCCGTGGCGCCACCTGGCGTCGGGCCCCAGGCCGGCCGCGCAGAGCAGTTCGCACATCTCGCCGACCGCGAACAGCCGGATCGGCAGGCCGTGCGAGCGATGGTAGGCCGCGTACAGGTGGCCGAGCGCCGCGCGGCGCGGGAAGAGAAGGCCGACGCGGCCGCCCGGCCGGAGGGTGGCGGCCAGTTCGCGCAACGCCGCGGCCGGCCGCGCGGCGAATTCCAACGCGCCGATGCAGAGCGCCCAGTCGAAGCCGGGGCGGACGCCGAGCGCCTCGAAATCCTGCACGACCGCCGCGATGCCGCGCCGCGCCACATGGCGCGCCATCGCCGGAACCAGGTCGACGGCCAGCACCTCGGCATGCTGATCGCGCGCCCACGCCGCGATGGCGCCGTCGCCGCAGCCGACGTCGAGCACGCGGTCTCCCGGACGGATGTGCACCAGCGCGCGCACCGCCTGCTGCTCGGCGGCGCGCAGCGCGCCGAGGGGCCAGCGCGCCCGCCGGCGGTCATAGCCGGTCGCCACCGTGGCGAAGTGCTGCGCCGCGGCACGCGTCACGGCGGTGCCTCGGCGTCGGTTACCAGCAGGACGGCGCGCGCCGCGGCCGCGCGGACCTCCGGGTCGGGGTCGCCGAGCATCGGCGCCACCGCCGGCAGCAACTCGCGTCGCGGGATCAGCGCGGCGAGCCGCAGCGCCACGACGCGTTCGTCGCTGCGCGCCGTCTTCAGCCGGCGGCGGACGATGCCCACCGCGGACCGGTCGCCGAGCGCGACCAGCGCCAGCACCGCCTCCTGCTGCACCGACGGCGCCGGATCGTCGACCGCGTGGCGCAGCGTCGGAACCGCGCCGGTCGCCTGCCAGGCGCGCAGCGTGCGAATGGCCAGCACGCGCAGGTCGGGGTCGCGGTCCTCGCCTGCCAGCACCAGCAGGCGCGGCACCAGGGCGGCGTCGGCGCGCGGCGCCAGCGCGCGCAGGGCGCGCACGCGCACCGTGCGGAAGGGCGAATCCAGCGCCGCGATGAACTCGTCGCGGCTGCCGATCGGATCGGACTGCGCGAGGATCTCGAGCGCCAGCGCTTCTTCGTAGCGGCTGCCGCTGCGCAGTTGGGTGCGCGCCGGCGCGACGAAGGACGGGTCGTGCAGCGTGCGCGCCGCGCGCATGCCGGCCCAGCGCTCAAAGGAGTCCTCGCTGGCGATGGCGCGCGCGAGCAGCGCCCGCGCCAGCGCGGCGACGGCCGCCGGGTCGCCGCCCTGCTCGGCCTCGACGAGGCGCTGGTAGGCATCGGCAAATCGCCCGTCGCGCACCAACGCGATCGCGTCCGGTCCGGGCTCGGCCGGCGGCGGGCCGCCGTCGTCGCCCGCCGCGACGCCGGCGAACAGCAGCGCGGCGGCGATCAGTGCACGGTGCTGCGGCATCCGTCCTCCCGTGTGCAGCGATACAGCACCATCTGGCGCCGGCCGTCCTCTTCGACCACCTCGCGCTCGGCGCCCGGGAAGCGATCGCTGATTTCGGTGCCGATGCCCCCTGGATCGCCTTGCAGGACGAAGATCGCATCGCGCGCGAGGCGCTCCGGAAGGTCCTGTTCGGTGAAGCCCGACACGGTGCGCGCGTGCGCGCCGAAGAGCGCGAAGATCGGCGAGTCGGCGAGCAGGAACGGCCCGGTGAAGAGATAGTAGTCGAGGTCCGCGCCGCTGCGCTCCATGACCCGCAGCACGTCCCACTCGCGCGGCATCTGGCGCATCTGCGCAATGAACCGCTCGTAGCCGGCGAGGTTGAAGACCCCGCCGGCGAGCACCAGCGCGGCGCCGGCGGCGAGCACCCACGCGCCCGACAGCCGCCTGGCGCGGCGCAGCAGCGCCAGCAGCGCGACGGCCGCCAGCAGGTACGGCACCGGGAACAGGATGATGAGGCGGGTGTACGAGGGCGGGTCGAGGATCAGCACGCTGCCGAATACCAGCCCGAGCAGCGTCCACAGCAGCAGCAGCCGATAGCGCGCGCGCCCGGCGCGGCGCAGCGCCAGGCCCAGCCCGAGCGCCGCCAGCAGCGCGATCCACGGCGCCAGCAGCGGCTGCCCGGTGCCGTACTGGCTGCTGGTGTCGCCGAGCGTCGCGAAGCCCTGCAGGGTGCGCCGGCTCTGCTCCCACAGCACCGCCGCCGGCGCGGTGGTGCCGAGGGTCGCTTCGACGTGGCCGGCATTCTCGTCCGCCAGCACCCACACCTCGGCGCTGCGATCCTCGAACAGCAGCTCCGGCGCCATGGCGTAGTTGAGCGCCAGCGGCAGCAGCGCGACGAACAGGCCGGCGGCGAACCAGCCGCCCAGCCGCAGCGCCAGGCGCCGCCGCCGCCCCAGCCCCTGCAGCGCCAGGAAGGCGACCGCCACCATCGGCGCCAGCCGGCCGGCGGTGTACGAGTAGCAGGCCAGGCCGGCGATCATGCCGGCGGCGCTCGCGGCAAACGGGCTGCCGCGGCGCCACGCCGCGGCGAGCGCCGCAAACGCCGCGAGGACGTAGAAGAGCGTCTGGATGTTCCACAGTCCAATGCGGCTGAAATGGATCGCGGCGTGCGACACCGCGAACAGGGCGCAGGTGAGCAGGGCGGCGCGGCTGCCGAACCAGAGGCGCGCCAACGCGTACAGCGGCACCAGGCAGAGCGTGCCGATCAGTGCCGATGGCAGGCGCAGCCCGAGCACCGAGACCCCGGCCAACGCGAAACTGCCCGCGTACGGCAGGAAGCTCAGGTACGGCGTGTGGTACCAGGGCGAGAAGTCGAACGCATCGCGCACGCTGCCGCCGAGCAGCGCCAAGCCGCGCAACCCGCACTCGGCGGAATCGATGTGCACCATCGGTGGCAGAGCGTCGAGTCGCGCCAGGCGCAGCACCGCGGCCAGCCCGAGGATGAGCGCGAAGAGCCCCGCCTCGGCCGGTGAGCGGAACCAACGCAGCCGAGGGCGGACCGGGGTGGCGCGGCGTGCGCCCAGTGCCAACCCCAGCAGCGCCAGCAGCCAAGCCGCCAGCGCCAGGCGTCCGTCGCTGCCGGTCAGCCGCGCCAGCACCAGGCCGGTGAGACTGAGCGCCAGCACCACCGCCAGCGCCGCCGGCGGCACCGCGCGCGCGAGCCGCTCGCCGAGCGCGTCGCCGGACGGCATGCGGCCGAGCGACGCCAGCCGCAGGCGCGCCAGGTCGCGCAGCACGCCGAGCGTGTCGAGCGCGAAGCGCACCGTCGTGGGCTCGCTGTCGTAGCGGTACCAGACGCCGATCTCGCCGATGCGCAACCCCAGGCGCCGGGCGCGAAACAACAGGCCGAGGTCGAAGCCGAAGCCGCGCGGCAGCGGCGCCGCAAAGAGGCGCGCCGCGGTTTCGGCGCGGAATCCCTTGAAGCCCGCCTGCGTGTCGTGCAGGCCGGGCAGGAGCAGCAGGCGCACCAGCCAGTTGAACAGGCGACCGGCAAGGTGGCGGGTGTACAGGTAGCGGAAGAAGGACGGCCGGATCACGTAGCGCGACTCGCGATGTACGCGGCTGGCGATCGCGACGTCGGCGCCGGCGTCGAGCGCCGCCTCGATGGCGTCCACCTGTCCCGGCGGGTAGGCGAGGTCGGCGTCGGTGAAGACGATCGTCGCGCCGCGCGCCGCCGCGACGCCGCTGGCCACCGCGGCGCCCTTGCCCCGGTTGCGCGCATGGCGCAGGACGCGCACCGGCAGGCGTGCGACGGCCACGGCGCGGCAGAGCGCGTCGTGCGTCGCGTCGCGGCTGCCGTCGTCGATGAGGATCAACTCGACGCCGCCAGGACGATCGGCGAAGCAGCGATCGAGCTCGCGGATCGACGCCTCGATGAACGCGGCACCGTTGTACACCGGGACGACCATCGAGAGGCGAGGCCGTGGCGTCGTCACCTGCGGGCGCTGGAGGCTCACGCGTGCGGCATCAGAACGGTCGCGACTCGCGGTTGTCAAATTTTTTTTCCGCACGCGGCGCGATGCGAAGCGGGTCGGATGTCGCAGATGTTTCAACATGTCGCACCAGCAGAAACGCAACGGGGCGGGGCGGCGCGCTGGATCCCCGGCGGGGTCACGGCGGCGCGCTTGGTACGCATCGTGCGAAGCCGCGATGCATGGAGCGACGATGGAATTTCTCGACGGTCGGAGGTGCAGTGCTACTGGGCGTCATGCTGGTCGGGGCGTCGGCGGCAGGCGCGGCGGTGGTGCGGGTCGAGGCCGCCGGCGAGGCGGGAATCGCGCTCGAGGCGCGCGGCGCGTCGATCGGTGCGACGCTCGACGCGTTGGCCCGGGAGTTGGGATTCGACGTGTGGCTCGACGATCGCCAGCCCCGCGCGCCGGTGACGATTCGCCTGCAGGAGGCCTCGCTCGAGGCGCTGCTGCGCGAGCTCTTGCGCGGCCGCAACTTCGCGCTGGTCTACGACGCCGCCGGTGCAGTCGATCAGGTGATCGTGTTGGCGCCGTCGAAGCCGGGCAGCGGTCGGCCCGCGCCGCCGCCCCGCCGCGCCAAGGTCGCGCGCCCGCGCCTGGTGCAGACGGTGATCCGCTGAGGTCGGTGGGTCGGCAGCGGCGGCGTGCAGGGGCTGCACGCGGAGCGGTGCCGGACGGCGCCGGCTGCCGGGACGCGGCGCCGGGCGCCGCCGCGGGCCGCGTCCGCCACCTGGTGTCCGGATGTCGATCCGCCGGCCTGGTCGGCGCGCTCGGCGTGATCCTGGTGGGGCCGGCCGGCGCCCTGACCTCGCTGCGCGGCTATCAGGCCGCCGACGTGTGTCCCTACAACTTCCAGAGCCCGATGCCGCGCGGGACGTTCTGTGTCTATCGCGGTCGCCCGCGCGACGCGCGCGGCCAGGACTGCGGCGCCGAGGCAGTGGTGATCTGGCGGTCCGGGCTGGACGCGGCCGCGCGTCAGCCCGCGCCGCGGCGGGTCTTCGTCGGCTTTGTCGAGCCCCCGGCGCTGGTGCTGCACGCGGTGGCCGAAGACCGTCGCCAGGCGCGCGTCGTCGGCGGACGCGGCGCGCCGCAACGCGCGGCGGTGCCGCTCGACGGCGAGACGACGCTGCTGACGGCGCCCGGCGGGCGCCATGCGCTGTCGGTCGAATTGTCCGATCCGCTGCGCTGGCCCGGCGACGGCGCGCCCTGCGCCATTCGTTCGTTTCGCGGTGAGTTTGTCGGCGTGATCAGCGGCGCGCCGCGCTTGCCTTCCGTTTCCCCATAAGCGCCGACCGCCGCGCCGCACATCCTACACGCGCAGTCAGCATCGCGGCTGGCTCGCCGGTCGCGACGCCGCGGCACGGCCCCTGCGGGAGGGGGGGGCTGGGCGCCGTTGCCGGCAGAGAGGAGATCGCACCCGTGCAGACTCGAGGCCTCGTCGCCGCCGCCATCCTCTGCGTCACCCTCGCCGCGCCGGGCGGTTCCAGCGCGACGCCGACGCCGCCCGACCCGGCGCGGCCGGCCGACGCGCCCGCCCTCGACCGCGCCTCGCCGCGCGCCGCCGTGCAGGGATTCCTGGCGGCGACCGATCGCGGCGACGGCGCGCGCGCCGCCCTGTTCCTCGATCTCGCCGCGGTCCCGGCGGCGCGGCGCGCCGCCGCAGCGTCCGAGCTGCGCGCCGTCCTCGATCGGCAGGTGTGGATCGACGTCGCGACGTTGAGCGACGCGCCCGAGGGGCGCGGCGACGACGGCCTCGAGGCGAACCGCGACGGGCTCGGCTGGTTGGACACGCCGAGCGGCCCGCATCAGGTGCAGCTGACGCGTGTCGACCGCGACGGCGCGCTGCGCTGGGTGTTCGCCGCCGCCAGTGTCGCCGCCGCGCTGCGCGTGTACGACGCCTACGGCTACGGCGATCATCCGGCGTTCCTGCCCGCCGCGCTGGTCGAGTATCGCCTGCTGCACGTCCAGCTCTGGCAGTGGATGGCGCTCCTGCTGCTGGCGCTCGGTGCCTATCTGCTGGCGGCACTCGCCACCCGCCTGCTGCGCACGCTGCTGCGCCCGATCGCGCGACGGACGCGGACGGCGCTCGACGATCGGCTGCTGCAGCTCGGCGCCGGCCCGGCCCATCTGCTCATCGCCGTCGCGCTCTTCTCGGCCGGCCATCGCCCGCTCGGCCTGACGGCGGCGGCGCGGACGGTGTTGGCGGGGGGCGAGTACCTGCTCGCGCTCGCCGCCGTCACCTGGTTGGTGCTGCGTCTGGTGGACCTGGCCGGCGACGCGTTGCGCGAGCGGCTGGCGCGGCGCGGCCAGAGCGAAGCCATCTCGCTGGTCGCCCCGGGGCGTCGCACGGCGCAGGCCTGCGTGCTCGGCCTGGGCGGCATCGCCCTGCTCGACGGACTGGGATTCAACGTGACCGCCCTCCTCGCCGGACTCGGCGTCGGCGGCATCGCCGTCGCGCTGGCCGCGCAGAAGTCGCTGGAGAACCTGTTCGGCGGCATCACGCTGTACGCCGATCGCCCCGTGCGGGTGGGCGACTTCTGTCGCTTCGGCGACATGGTGGGGACGGTCGAGGACATCGGCCTGCGCTCGACCCGCATCCGCACCCTCGAGCGTTGCGTGGTCAGCGTGCCGAACGCCGAATTCGCCAATCTGCAGCTCGAGAACTTCACCCGCCGCGACAAGTTCTGGTACCACCCCACCATCGGTCTCCGCTACGACACGACGCCCGACCAACTGCGCTATGTGCTGGTCGAAGTACGCCGCATGCTCTATGCCCATCCCAAGGTCGATCCCGTCCCCGCCCGCATCCGCTTCACCGGCTTTGGCGCGTCGTCGCTCGATCTCGAGGTGTTCGCCTACGTGCTCGGCGCCGACTTCGATGAGTTCCTCGCCGTCGCCGAGGACCTGAACCTGCGCATCATGGGCATTGTCGAAGCGGCCGGATCCGGGTTCGCCTTCCCGTCGCGCACCATTTACGTCGAGGCCGGCAGCGGCGTCGACGGCGAGCGCCGGCGGCGCGCCGAGTCCGAGGTCGCCGGGTGGCGGGAGCGCGAGGCGCTCTACCTGCCGGGCTTTCCGCCGGACAAGATCCGGGAGTTGCGCGGCACGCTGGCGTATCCGCCGTCCGGATCGCCGGGGCATGCGGCCGCCGACGGCGCGGCGGCGCGCGGCGAGGCCGATCGGTGAGATCCCCGACGCCGCCGCGCCGGGCGCGCCCGGCACCGGGCGACATCCTCCGCCGCCCGAGCCGCCTGGCGCTGCGCAGCTTCCATGGACTCTACACGGTGGCGCCCGAAATGGACCGCCTGTTCGTCGCGCTGCGACGTGCCGCCCGCGCCGAGAGCACGGTGCTGCTGGGTGGCGAGACAGGCACCGGCAAGGAGCTTGCGGCCCGCGCCATCCACGCCGAGAGCGGGCGCCGGGGAGCCTCGTTTCGCGCCGTCAACTGCGCCACGCTGTCGCCGACGCTGCTCGAGTCGGAGCTGTTCGGGCACGTGCGCGGCGCCTTCACCGGCGCGGTGCGCGACCGGCCGGGCCTGTTCGCCCTGGCGCACGGCGGCACGCTGCTGCTCGACGAGGTGGCGGAGATCCCGCTCGACCTGCAGGGCAAGTTGCTCCGCGTCATCCAGGAAAAGACGTTCGTGCCGGTCGGCGGCAGCCGCTCGGTCACCGTCGATGTGCGATTGATCGCGGCGACCAACAAGCCGCTGCACGCCGAGGTCACGGCCGGGCGCTTCCGCGCCGATCTCAGCTATCGGTTGCGCGTGGTGCCCATTCACTTGCCGCCCTTGCGGCGCCGCCGCGGCGACATCGAGGCGCTGTTCTGGCATCTGGTCGGCGAGATGAACCGTCGCGGTCTGCGCCGCATCGAGGCGGTCAGCCGCGCTGCGCTCGACGCACTGCGCGCCCACGCGTGGCCCGGCAACGTGCGCGAGCTCTATAGCGCCGTCGAGTACGCCTATGTCCTCGGCGAGGGGCCGCTCTTCGACGTCGACGATCTGACGCCCGAACTGCGCGGCGAAGATCTCGCCACCGGCGCCGACCAGCCCCCGGCGACCGAGCGCGCCCGCCTGCTTGCCGCGCTGGCGCAGCATGGCGGCCGCAAGGGCGCGGCGGCTGCCGCGCTCGGCATGAGCCGCTCAACCTTCTGGCGCAAGCTCAGCATGCTCGGCAACCGCTGAGCCGCAGCGGGGCGGTTGCGGCCGAGTCGACGAGCGCCTGCTGCCCGCACGACCCGTGCGATGTACCCGGCGGCAGCCGCGCTCTGCTCGGGCGGGCCCAGCGAGCCGCGCCGCTCAGTGCTCGGTCGTCACCGGCGGCTGGGTGTAGGAGAAGCGCGCGGTCATCACCTCGTCGGGCGTCGCCAGGATCTGCTGGTAGATCTCCGGCGGGTAGACCATGTGCGGCTTCGCGGCGTCGTACTGCGGCTGCGGCACCGGGCTGGGCCCCTGGTAGGGCGCCGGCGCGGTGAAGCGCGCCGCTTCCTGCGGCGAGATGCCGGCCTTGGCGAGCACCGCCGGGTCGATCCACTGGGCCGGATCGAGCGCCGCGCCCGAGGTGGCGACCTCCAGTGTCATCTGGTCGGGGCCGGCGAAGTAGATCGACAGGCACATGCCGTGGTCGATCGGCCCCATGACGACGATGCCGTTGCTGCGCAGCCGGTCGCGGAGCGCGAGGAGCTCGTCTTCGTCCGCGACCCGGAAGGCCACGTGCTGCATCGTGCCCGGCGCGCTGAACCCGGCGCCGGTGCCTGCATGCGTCAGGCCGACGGTCGACGGCACGTGCTCGACGCCGGGTACCTGGGCGAACGCGAGGTAGGTCAGGTCGTCGAGCCGCACGAACGCGTGCCACGCGCCCGGCACGCCGTGCATGTCGTACAGCGCGACCAACGGC
>JANRJF010000305.1:0-3983 GCA_033764095.1 Deltaproteobacteria bacterium
TGCGCGCGGTTTGTAATCTGCGCCCAGCGTTGCGCTACGCCCCAGCTAGAAGCGGGGCGAGGCACCAATCCAGCAGTGGGGGGCGTTGATGACGACACGAGGCGTGGCGGGTCTGGCAGGGCTGCTCGCATTGCTCACCTGCGGCGTGGCGCGCGCCGACACGGTGACCTCGAAGGGGACGGTGCTGAAGGGTAAGGTCACCGGTGTGACCAGCGCCGGGCTCACCTTCGAGCCGGAGTACGGCAAAGGCTCGATCGCCATCGACTGGAAGGACGTCGAGGACGTGAAGACCGACGGCGCCTTCCAGGTGCTGTACGGCGCCGACGGCCGCACCGACGCGCCGCTGCAGGGCGTTAGCGCCGGCAACCTGCTGGTCGGCGCCACCGCCGACAGCGCCACCCCGGTGCCGACCGCCGACATCGTGTCAGGCGTCGGCCTCGGCGCGGACGGCGCCACCTGGCAGGACGACGTGCGCAGCACCTTCCGTTTCTGGGACGGCCACTTCGACCTCGGGTTCAACCTGCAGCAGGCGACCACGGATACGCTCGGCTTCTCGATCGGTATGGAGACGACGCGCAAGAACGGGCCGACCAAATGGTTGATCGGCGCCAACTACCGCTTCGGCACCTCGACACCGCAGAATCAGCCGAAGAGCGTCATCGAGGACCGCGCCTTCGGCGTGACCCGGTTGGACTACGACCTCACCGATCGCTGGTACGCCTTCGGATCGTTCGACGCGACCTACGACGCCATCCAGAAGTTGAGCATCCGCACCGTGCCGAAGCTCGGCGCCGGCTACAAGATCTGGGAAGAGAAGATCAACGCGGACAAGACCAACTTCCTCTCTGGCGAGGCCGGCATCGCCTACGTCTACGAGAAGTACTTCGTCCTCAGCCGGCCGCCGAAGGACAGCGACTACTTCTCGGTCGCCTTCGGCGCCGCCGCCGGCTACTGGCTGCCCTACGACGCACATGCCGGTTGGCGCATGGACTACCTGCCCGCGGTCAACGACTGGGGCGGCAACTACCTGCTGCGCAATGCCATCGACCTCACCGTGCCGGTGTTCGGTCCGGTCGGCGCCAAGCTCTCGTTCCTCGACGAGTACAACAGCCGGCCGGCGGGAACCGCGGAGAACAACGCGCTGTACCTGACCATCGGCCTGACCGTCGGGTGGTGAGGGCGCGCTTCGGTGACGCGTGTACCTGGCTGAGTGGCGCGCGCGCGCCTACCGGTGGCGCCGCTGGCTGATCGCGCTGGCGGTGCTGCTGGTGGTGCGCATCGCGCTGCCGGAGGTGCTGCGGTGCGTCATCGCCAGCCAGGCGTCGCAGGCGCTCAACGCCCGCGTCGAGATCGGCGACGTCGACCTGCGGCTGTGGCGCGGCGGCGTCGCCCTGGAGGTCGTCGCGGTGCGCGCCGCCGGCGACGCGACGCCGGACGCGGCGCCGGCGACGGATCCGGCGGCGCCGCCGGTCGCCTTCCCTGCCTCGCCGCCGCTGATCGCCTTCAAGCGCTTCGCGATCGAGCTGCGCTACTGGCCGTTGGTGCACAAGACCATCCAGCTGCGCGACATCGAGCTCGCCGCGCCGCGCGTCGCGCTCGACCGTCTCGCCGACGGCGAGCTCAACCTGATGGCGCTGGTGCCGCAGCAGCAGGTGGCGGTCGAGGCGGGTGGCACGCCGGCGGCGGTCGCCTCGCCGACGCCGCAGGCGGCGACGCCGGCCGCCGCGGCGGAGCCCGGGTCGAGTTGGAAGTTCGGTCTCGACCGCTTCGTGCTCACCGACGGCCGGCTGCGCTTCCGCGATCTGATGCTTGCCGGCAGCGAGCCGGTGGAGGTCGGCATCGACCGCGTCAGCGTCGAGGAGATCGCCCTCACCCCCGAGGTCTATGGCCAGCCGGCGAAGATCAACCTCAAGCTCGGCGTCGACGAGGGCATCATCGACGTCAGGTCGAGCCTGCGGCTGGTCGGCAGCGACGTGATCACCACCACCGAAGTGGACGCCAACCGCCTGCCGCTGCGCCGCGCCCGCCTCTACGTGCCGAAGGTCGGCTGGAGCGATCTGCAGGGCGAGCTCGACCTCGACCTCACCTACGAGCTGGTGCCGCGCGAGAAGAATCTGCTGCACGGCACGCTGGCGCTGCGCGAGGTGTCGGTGAACGTGCCGCACCTGGAGGACGTCGCGGTCGGCTGGAAGAGCCTCGCCGTCTCGCTCGACGGCATCGACCTGCTGGCGCAGCACGCGGCGGTGAACGAGGTGGCGCTCGACGGCGCGCGCATCCAGGTGCGCGCCAGCGGTGGTGACGCGCTGCCGCTGCTGGCCCAGCCGGGTGCCGCGCCAGCGGCCGACGCCACCGCCGCGGATACGCCGGTGGTGACGCCGAGCGAGACGCCGCCAGGCGACGGTACGCCGGAGGCAACGCCGACCGATACCCCGACCGCGACGCCGGAACAGCCGTCGCCGACGCCGACCGAGACACCCACCGCCACGCCGGCGCCGGAAGGCAGTGCGGTCGAGGCGAGCCCCGCCCCGACGCCGGCTGCCGAGCCCGAGCCGCCGCCCTCGCCGGAGCCGGTCGGCGAGCCGGCCAGGCCGTGGAGCTGGCAGGTGGCGACGGTGCGGATCACCGACACCACCGTGCGCGTGCTGAGCAACGCGCCGCCGCTCGACGTCGGCGTGATGCTGAACGCGACGACGCTCGGCAGCGCGGCGGAGCCGCTCGCCACGCTGTCGCTCGGTCTGACGCTGCCGCAGGGGGCGATCCAGCTCGACGGCCAGGCGCGCCTCGCCGCGCCGCCGGCCTTCGGTGGCACGCTGAAGATCGCCGATCTCGCCCTGCCGCCGCTGCTGGCAGTGAGCGGCGCCCTGCCGCCCGAGGCGCTGCCGGCGGGCACGCTGCGCGCCGATCTCGCCATCGCCGCCGGGCTCGCCGCGCCGAGCGGCGACGGCAGCGCGCCGCCGGATCGCCTGCAGGTCAGCGGCACGCTCGGCCTCGCCGGCCTGCAGGCGGCGCCGCCCCAGGCCAACACCACCGTCGCGCTGCAGGATCTCGAGCTCGCCATCGCCCGGCTCAGCGTGCCGGGCATCATTCCGCCCGGCCAGAAAGCGGCGCCGGACAGCAGCGTCGACGCGGCGCTCGATCTCACCCTGGTCGCGCCGCAGGTGACACTGACCGGCGCCTCACCCACCGTCGTCAGCCTGGAGGGGCTGAAGCTCGGGGTGCCGTCGCTCACCGTCCCAGCGACGGTCGCGCGCCTCGCACCCGGCGACGGCGCGCCGGTGGTGGCCACGGAGATCGGGCTGGAGCTCACTACGCCGCACGTCTCGATGGGTGATGACGCGACCGTCGTCGACGCCAAGCGCATCGGGCTGAACTTGACCGCTGTGAGCCTGCCGGTGCTGGTGGTGGCGAGCCCGCCCGCCGTCGAAGCACCCGGGAGCGCGGGCGGCCCGCCCGCAGCCGACGACGCATCACCAGATGCCACAGATGCCACGCCGACGCCGGGTGACGCGAAGCTCGCGGCGGCGGATGCAGCGACACCTCAAGCGGGCGAGCCGCCCGCGCTCCCAGAGACGCCGCCGCCGACCCTGGCGCCGGAGGTCCTGGCCATCGTCGCAGCCGCGCCGCCGGCGAAGCTCGGCCTGCAGCTCGACATCGCCGAGCCGCGCGTCACCACCGCGCAGGGCAAGGATCTGGTCGCCGGCGCGCAGGCGATCGGCGTCACGCTAACCGACGTGGTCGCGCCCGGCTTCGTCGCCGGTGCGCCGCCGCAGCTGGCGAAGGATCCGCTGCGGCTCGGCGCCACCCTCACGCTTGCGCAGCCGAAGCTGGCGCGCGGCGACGGCAAGGAGTTCGCCGTCAGCGCCGCCAGCATCAGCGTGCCGTTGAAGGAGCTGTCGCTGCCCGGCGGCGCCGGCGGCCGGCCGAGCAGCGCGCAGCCGCTGCGCGCCGGCTTCGGCGAGATCCGCTTCGACGCGCCGGCGATC
>JANRJF010000306.1:0-11048 GCA_033764095.1 Deltaproteobacteria bacterium
TCGCCGAGCACCGGCCGCTCGCGCACCCGCGTCCCGCGCGCGGCGAACCCCGGCACGACAAGCCCGCCGAGCACCTCGTCGCGCGGCGCCGCGGCGTTGAGCGCCTCGACGACCGCCAGCACCTCGCGGCCGTGGCCCCCGGCGCCGATGATCACCACCGGCGTCACACCGCCTCGCGGTGCGGCGCGGCGGCGGCGGTGGCCGCCTCGCCGCCGGCGCGCGCGCGCGGCGGGCGCAGCACCGTTTCGACGACGAAGTTGGGCAGCCGCCGGATCTCGTAGTAGCTGCGCCACAGGTATTCGCCGATGATCCCGAGCATCACCAGCTGCACCCCGGCGAGCCCGAGGATGCAGATCATGATCGGCGCCCAGCCCTCGATCGGCAGGCCCCAGACCAGGCGCAGGACGAAGATCAGCGACGCATACGCGAAGCTGAGCAGCGAGACGAGCAGTCCGGCGCCGGTGATCAGCCGCACCGGCGCGACCGTGTAGGTGACGAACCCGTCGATGAAGTACTTGATCTTCTTCGACAGCGTCCACCGCGACCGCCCGACCTCGCGCCGCCGGCGCTCGTACGGAATCACCGCGGGCGCGAAGCCCATCCAGAGGATCTGTCCCTGCAGGAAGGTGTTCTTCTCCTCGATCGCGTTCATCAGCTCGACCACCTGGCGGTCGAGCAGAAAGAAATCGAAGCCGCCCTCCGGCATGTTCGGGATCGCGAAGCGCCGCATGAGCCGGTAGAACGCGCGCGACGTCCAGCGCGCGAACGAGCCGTCGTGGCGCGCGGTGCGCGTCGCCAGGACGACCTTGCTGTCGCCCCGGCGCCAGCGGCGTACCATCTCCAGGATGAGCTCGGGCGGATCCTGCAGGTCGGCCGACATCACGACGCAGCAGTCGCCGGTCGCCTCGCGCAGGCCGGCGAGGATGGCCGCCACCTGGCCGAAGTTGCGCGTCAGCTTGACCACGTGCACGCGATCCGGCGCGGCGGCACGTAGCGCCAGCAGCGCCTCGTAGGAGCGATCGCCCGAGCCGTCGTCGACGAACACCACCTCCCAGTCGCAGTCCGCCGGCAGGTCGCGCAGCGCGGTCTCCAGCGCCGCCCAGGTGAGCGGCAGGTTGGCCTCGTTGAAGTACACCGGGATGACCACCGACACGCGCGTCGACATCGGCGCCCTCAGCTGCCCGCGCGCAGCGCGGCGCGCACGCGCGGCGCGCTGGCGTGCAGCGCGCGAATGGCATCGACGATCGCGTCGACGTCGGCCGCGGCCAGCTCGCCGTAGAGCGGCAGACAGAGGATGCGCGTCGCCAGCCGCGTCGCATTGGGCAGGACGCACGGTCGCGCCGACGGCAGGTGCCGGTAGGCATCGTTGTCGGAGCAGAGCGGGTGGAAGTACTTGCGCGCGATGACCTGCTCGGCGCGCAGCGCCGCGTGCAGCTCGTCGCGCGTCAACCCGAACTCGCTCGGCTCGACCTCGACGGAAAAGTAGGCGTGGTTCGGTTCGGTGGCCGGCGCCCCGCGCTGCTGGCGCAGACCGGGGACGCCAGCGAGGCCGGCGCGATAGCGCGCCACCAGGCGGCCGCGCGCGGCGATCTCCTCGTCGATCAGGCCGAACAGCGACAATCCGAGCGCCGCATGCAGCTCCGACAGCTTGCCGTTGAGGCCGACGCCGCGTACCTCGTCCTCGTTGACGATGCCGAAGTTGCGCAGCAGGGCGATCGCGCCCGCCCGCTCGGCGTCCGCGCCGACCACCGCGCCGCCCTCGGCGGTGTGAAACAGCTTGGTGGCGTGGAAGCTGAGCACCGACAGATCGCCCCAGTGCCCGATCGGCCGGCCCTGATGTGACACGCCGAAGGCGTGCGCGGCGTCGTAGACGACGCGCAGCCCGCGCTGCGCCGCGAGCCGCTCGATCGCCAGCACGTCGCACGGGTTGCCGAACACGTGCACCGGCAGCAGCGCGCTGGTCTGCGGTGTGATCAGCTCGGCGGCGCGCTGCGGATCGAGGTTGTAGGTGTCCGGATCGACGTCGCAGAACACCGGCGTCAGCCCGTTCCATTCGATGGCGTGCACGGTCGCCGGGAAGGTGAACGGCGTGGTGATGACCTCGCCGCGCAGCGCCAGCGAGCGCAGCGCCACCTGCAGCGCCACCGTCCCGTTGCAGAAGGCCGCGCAGAAGCCGACGCCGAGGCGTTCACGCAGCAGGCGCTCCAACCGCCGCACCAGCGCGCCGTCGTTGGTGAACCAGCGCGCCGCCAGCACGGCGTCGAGCTCCGCCGCGAAGGCGCGCCGATCCGGCACCCGCGGCCGCGTCACGTAGATCGGCGCGGCCAGGCGCGGCGTCCCACCGAGGTTGGCCGGCGCGCGCGCGGCGGCCGCCGACGCGACTGACGCGGACCCGCTCAGGGCCGCCTCCCGGCCGCCGGCGCGGCGCGCCGCGAAACCGTCGTCGTCTGCTGCGCTCGTCCCGACATGACCCGCCCGTGTCCTCTCCGTTGCGAGGCGGACGGAGGCATAGCGCATGTGCGATGGAATCTAAAATCCACGCACCCGCGGGGCACTGCCGGGGCGCCGCCACGGCTTGAGTTGACCCGGGAACTGTTCTAGGCACCGAGAGTTTCGCGTTCCGAAAAACCCAACCAATTCCAGGTCGAAAAGGGAGCACCCGCGCGTATGGTCAACATCCAGCGAGTCGTGATTCTCGGTGCGAACGGCACCATGGGCGCGGGCAGCGCCGAGGTTTTTGCCGCCGGCGGATGCGATGTCGTGCTGCTGGCGCGCTCGACCGAGAAGGCGCGCGAGGGCCTGGTCGGGGCGCAGAACATGGCCAAGTCGCTGACCATCGGGAACCTGATGTCGGTCGGGACCTACGACGGCGACTTCGACGAGACGGTCAGCAAGGCCGATCTGATCTTCGAGGCGCTGGCCGAGGACATGGAGATCAAGAAGGCGTTCTTCGAGCGCGTCGACAAGGTGCGCCGCAAGGACTCGATCGTCGCCACCGTCTCCTCCGGCCTGTCGATCACCGGCATGGCCGCCGGGCGCTCGGAGAGCTTCCGCAAGAACTTCCTCGGCATCCACCTCTTCAACCCGCCGAGCGTCATCGTCGGCACCGAGGTCATTCCGCACGCCGACACCGATCCCAAGCTGGTGCCGGCGATCGTCGAGATGATGGAGCGCCGCTTCGGCCGCGTCATCACCCTGTGCCGCGACCTGCCCGCCTTCGCCGGCAACCGCATCGGCTTCAAGGTCCTCAACGAGTGCGCGCAGCTCGCCGCCGAGCACGGCGTCGCCTTCGTCGACTACCTGGTCGGCCCCTACACCGGGCGCGCCATGCCGCCGCTGTCGACCATCGACCTGGTCGGCTGGGACGTGCACAAGGCGATCGTCGACAACGTGCACGCCAACCTCAAGGACGAGGCGCACGCCCACTTCCTGCTGCCGACCTACATGGCGGAGCTGATCGAGGAGGGACACCTCGGCAACAAGACGCCGGAGCGCGGCGGCTTCTACCGGCGCACCAAGGAGGACGGCAAGACCGTCAACCTGGTGCTCGACCCCAAGAGCGGCGCCTACAAGTCGCCGGCCGACCAGAAGCTCGAGCCGATCGCCTTCGTCGAGAAGATGCGCCAGCTGCACAACGTCGGCCGCTATGCCGAGGCGTTCAAGGTCTTCCTCGACGCCAAGGGCAAGGAGGCCGACCTGGCCCGCAAGGTGGTGCTCGGCTACGTCAGCTATGGCCTCAACCGGGTGGGCGACAACGAGGTCGTCAACGCCCCCAGCGACGTCGACAAGATCATGGGCTTCGGCTTCAACTGGGCGCCGCCGACGGTGCTGGCCGACGTGATGGGTATCAAGGAGACCATCGCGGCGCTGGAGAAGGCGGGCCTGCCGGTGCCGAAGGTGCTCGCCAACGCCAAGCCGGGCCAGCGCCTGTTCACCGTTCCGGACGTCAACGCAGGTCGATTCTTCGCTGGCTGAAGGAGCGTTCAGTCACCTTGTATCGCCCCAAATCCATTTGTTAGGGTCGGCCGCAGTGGGTGGGCAGACCCCCCGCGGAAGGAGAGACTCCTATGGCGGCTCCAGTCTACGTCCTGGGCGGATATCAGACCGATTTCGCGCGCAACTGGACGAAGGAGAGCAAGCACATCGTCGCGATGATGCGCGAGGGTGTGGTCGGCGGCCTGGAAGCGACCGGCATCGACCCGAAGGACATCGAGGTCGGCCACGTCGGCAACTTCGCGGCTGAGCTCTACGCGATGCAGGGACACCTCGGCGCATTCCTGGTCGACTGCGACCCGGCTTTTTCGGGCCTGCCGACGGCACGCCACGAAGCGGCCTGCGCCTCCGGCTCGATCGCGCTGCTGGCGGCATCGGCCGAGATCGAGGCCGGGCGCTACGACCTGGCGCTGGTGGTCGGCGTCGAGCAGATGAAGACGGTCGACCCGAAGCGCGGCGGCGACTTCCTCGGCACCGCTGCCTGGTACGACCGCGAGGCGAAGGGCATCGAGTTCCCCTTCCCCAAGCTGTTCGGCCGGCTCGGCGACGAGTACGACAAGCGCTTCGGCCTCAAGGACGAGCACCTCGCCCACATCTCGGCGGTCAACTACTCGAACGCCAAGCGCAACCCGCTGGCACAGACGCGCAACTGGTACATGACCGAGGAGCACGCCAACGCCGACGACAAGTTCAACGGCAAGATCGGCGGGCGCATCAAGATCAGCGACTGCTCGCAGGTCACCGACGGCTGCGTCTCGCTGTTCCTCGCCTCGGAGAAGGGTGCGGCGGCGTACGCCAAGCAGCGCGGCATCAAGCTCGAGTCGATTCCCAAGATCCTCGGCTGGGGCCATCGCACCGCGCCGATCGAGTTCGACACCAAGGTCGCCGAGAGCAAGGACAACCCGTACGTGCTGCCGCACACCCGCCAGGCGATCCTCGACGCCTTCAAGCGCGCCGGGGTGAAGGACTGCTGGGGCGTCAACGCGATCGAGACGCACGACTGCTTCACCACCTCCGAGTACATGGCGATCGACCACTTCGGCCTGACCAAGCCGGGCGAGTCCTGGAAGGCGGTCGAGGAAGGCGTCATCGAGCTCGGCGGCAAGCTGCCGATCAACCCGAGCGGCGGCCTGATCGGCGCCGGGCATCCGGTCGGCGCCACCGGCGCACGCCAGGTGCTCGACGCCTACAAGCAGGTCACCGGCGGCGCCGGCGAGTACCAGGTCGAGGGCGCCAAGCGCATCGCGACGCTCAACATCGGCGGCTCCGGCACCACCAGCTGCTGCTTCGTCGTAGGCAACTGATCCTCTCCCGCGCCGGGCGCGCCCGCCATTCCGGCGGCGCGCCCGGCCGCGTCGTCTCGTCTGCGCCCTGCGCGCATCGCATCAGCCCACCCGAAGGGGATCATTAGCCATGCCCGATTACGCCAAGGAATCCGTCGCCCTCCACTCCGAGCTGCACGGCAAGCTCGAAGTGAAGAGCAAGGTCGAGCTCAACAATCGCGACGACCTCAGCCTCGCCTACACGCCCGGTGTGGCGCAGGTCTGCCACGAGATCGCCGCGGCGCCGGAGCGCGTGTTCGAGCTGACCCTCAAGCACAACACCGTGGCGGTGGTGTCGGACGGCTCGGCGATCCTCGGCATCGGCAACCTCGGGCCGGAAGCGGCGATCCCGGTGATGGAGGGCAAGGCGGTCCTGTTCAAGGAGTTCGCCGGCGTCGACGCCTTCCCGATCTGCCTCAAGACGCAGGACGTCGACGAGATCGTGCAGACCGTGCGGCTGATCGCGCCGGTGTTCGGCGGCATCAACCTGGAGGACATCGCCGCGCCGCGCTGCTTCGACGTCGAGGATCGCCTGCAGGATCTCGGCATCCCGGTCTTCCACGACGACCAGCACGGCACCGCCATCGTCGTGCTGGCGGCGCTGATCAACGCGCTCAAGGTCGCCAACAAGAAGCTCGACCAGTGCACCATCGTCTTCAACGGCAGCGGCGCCTCGGCGATCGCCTGCTGCCGGCTGATCCTCAACTACGGCTCGCTCGGCCGCGCCCCGATGCCGGCCGACGTGATCATGTGCGACTCGAAGGGCATCGTGCATCGCGGCCGCACCGACCTGAACGCGCACAAGAAGGAAATCGCCGACCGCACCAACAAGCACAACATGCAGGGCGGGCTCGCCGACGCGCTGAAGGGCGCCGACATCTTCATCGGCCTGTCGATGGGCAACCTGGTGACGCAGGACATGGTGCGCAGCATGCGCCCGCACCCGATCATCCTGGCGATGGCCAACCCGACGCCGGAGATCATGCCCGACCAGGCGCGCGCCGCCGGCGCCGCCGTCATCGGCACCGGGCGCAGCGACTTCCCCAACCAGATCAACAACGTCCTCGCCTTCCCCGGCGTCTTCCGCGGCGCCCTCGACGTGCGCGCCAAGGTGGTGAACGAGGACATGAAGATCGCCGCCGCCGAGGCGCTGGCCAACTACGTCATCGAGCCGACCCCGGAACGCATCATCCCCGACGCGCTCGACAAGGAAGTCGGCCGCCGCGTCGGCGTAGCAGTGGCGAAGGCCGCCCGCGACAGCGGTGTGTGTCGGTAGGGCAGCGGACAGCTGACCGCCGTCAGCCGTCAGCTCTCAGCCGTCAGCCCCTGCCCCTGCCCGCCTTTGAGAAAGTCTCCGTCCCCCCTTTGAAAAAGGGGGGCGAGGGGGGATTTTGAGACCGATGCGGGCGTTGGTCGGGAAATCCCCCCTGACCCCCCTTTTTCAAAGGGGGGAATGCATTCGAAAGGCGGGAACGCTTGCTTTCGTGATCGTTCTCGCCCTGCCCGCCTCGGCGCAGATTCGCACGCCGTTCGCCGGTGCGGTGTCGGAGAATGAAGGGCCGATCGGCGAGGACAGCCGCACCATCGGTGAGGTGAGCAAGCCGGTGGGCGATGGCCTGACCATCGGCGAGACCAGCGGCGGACCGATCGGCTCGGGGCCGGTCAGCGACATGAACACGCGCAGCATGCTGAGCGGTCCGGTGTCATCGATGTCGCGCGGTCCGGTCTCGGCGGGCCGGCCGATGACCGGCGGACCGTCGATCACCGAGGCCTCGGCCGGCGCGGTGAAACACGACATCGACATGCCGCTCGGCGAGCGCATCTCGGCACCGCTGCGCGAGTTGGCGCCGCTGCAGCAGCAGTTGAAGCGCCTGCGCGTCGAGGGCGACGCGGCGGCGGTCGAGGCGGCCGCCGCGCCGGTGTCGGTGCCGGTCGAGGAGGAGCCGCCGATCGACTTCGACGCGCTCGACGAAGTCACCGCCGACGAGCCGGTCAACGCGCTGCCTGCCGATGTCGAGCCCGCGCCGCCCGATCTCGACGCGGCGCAGGTCGAGACGGACAGCGCCGACCATGAGGCGGACGCGCCGCTCCCCGCCGACGCGCCGCCGACTCCGTTCGCGCTGGAGTAAGCGACCCGCCGGCGCCCAGCTGACTCAGGCGCGCTCCTTGCGGCTCAGGAACGGCGACTCGATGAAGCGATAGGTCAGCGACGCGACCAGCCCGGTCGCGACCGTCAGCACGGCGGCGAGCAGCACGGTGCGCCAGTTCCAGCCGACCAGGTCGGCGACACCGGCACGGCGCAACGTGTTGATCACCGCCAGGATCGGCGCGTGCACGATGTAGACCGAGTACGACAGCACGCCCAGCTGGATCAGCAGCGGCAGGCGCAGGGCCGCCCGCAGTCGCGTTGGCGTCAGCAGCACCAGCCCCACCAAGGCGGTCCACAGCATCGCCTCGATCACATGATGCGCGTGCCACGGCGCCACCTGCACGGCGAACGAGCCGGCCCAGGCGACGCCCACCAGCAGGCCGGAGAGCAGGAGCATCACGATCGCCACCGCCACATCGGCGCCAGCCGGCGTATCCAGCCGCATACGCGCCAACCAGGCGGCAACGCGCTCACCGCCGCGGACGAACAACCAGGCAATCAGCGCGCCGCCGGCGAAATACGGTGCGCGACCAAAGAGCGACATGCCGAGCAGCAGTTGTCCGTCCGCCACCGCGACCTCGAATCCTCCCGCGATCCAGGCCGCATAGACCATCGCCCATGCCAGCGCGACGGCCGCCGCCAGGCGCCAGCCAGCTCGGCGCAGCAGCAGCGCGGCGAGCGGCAGGACGACATAGAACTGCCATTCCGTCGCCAGGCTCCACCACACGTTGCTGAACGGCCGCAGCGGTACGGCGACGCTGGGCAGCGCGTTGAGGAACAACAGGTAGGGGATCGCGGCGCCCAGCTCGGTCCAGCTGCGCGCCAGAGCCAGCGTCGCGACCACGACCGCGGCGTAGTAGAGCGGCAGAATGCGCAGGGCGCGCTTGGCGAAGTAGCGGCGCGCCGGCAGGGTCGTGTCCGCCTGCAGAAACGGCATGGCCAGCAGGCAGCTGCTGAGCACGAAGAAGAGGTTCACCCCGGCGTCGCCGGCGCGCACGAAGGCGGACAGCGGATCGACCAGGTGATGTCCGCGCCGAAGCTCCCAACCGACCAGCCCGTCGAGGTGGAAGGCGTACACCAACAGCATCGCCATTCCGCGCAGGCCCTCGAGCTCGGGCAGGTAGCGCGTCGAGGTCGCGACGCCGAGCGGCCGGTCGGCAGGCGTCAGAAGGCGGGGCGGCATCGGGACTCGACCCGCATGTTCACCACGCGCCCGGCGCGCTCGCAAGGCGCGGCGACTTCACCGATTGATCAACGCGGCCACTCTGGTACTGCAGTCCGATGTCGCTGCACGACGAAGTCGCCCTGGTCACCGCCGCCGGACACGGCATCGGCCGCGCCATCGCCGTACGCCTGGCGCGCGCCGGCTGTCGCGTCGCGGCGATCGGTCCCGACGAAGCGGAGCTCCGCGAGACCATCGCGCTGGCCGGCGCCGATCGCGACGCCGCCGCGGCGCAGGCGATCGTCGCCGACGTGACGCGCGACACCGACCTGGAGCATGCCGCCCGGCTGGTCATCGAGCGCCTCGGGCGCGTCACCGTGGTGGTCAACAACGCCGGCTTCGTCCCGCCGCCGGCGACGGTAGTGAAGACCTCGCTGGCCGATTGGGATCACACCCTGGCGCGCTGTCTGCGCGCGCCGATGGTGCTCACCCGCCTGATGCTGCCCGACATGCTGGCACACGGGCGCGGCGCGGTGGTCAACATCGCCTTCACCGCCGCGCGCCGCGGGCGGGCCGGCCAGAGCGCCTACGCCGCCGCCAAGTTCGGCCTGATCGGCTTCACCCAGTCGCTGTTCGCCGAGGTGCGCGATCACGGCATCAAGGTCGCATCGATCATCGCCGACGCGGTCGACACCGACTCCACCGAATCCGAGCCGCAGATCGACCGCGCCAAGCTGCTGCAACCCGACGACGTCGCCGACGCGGTGATCGGCGTCCTGATCAGCCCGGCGCGCACCTGTGCCACCGAGATCATCCTCGAGCCGCAGTACGATCCGTACGCATCGTAGCCGGCGCGCGGAACGTCTCGGCGTTCGTGCTCCAGCGATCGCGCTTGGCCACGGACTACACGGATCGGAGAAGACATCCCCGCCGATCCGTGGAATCCGTGTCCTCTCCGTGTAATCCCTGGCAAAGAACGCCGGTCACGAGCATGCCCGCCACACCCGCCGCCCCCGCGCGATGAACCTGCACGGCGCCAACGTCCTGATCACCGGCGGCGCGCACCGCCTCGGGCGCGCGATCGGGCTGCGCCTGGCAGAAGCCGGTGCCAACGTCGCGTTCACCTACCTCGCCTCGGCCGACGCGGCGCGCCAGACGCAGCGCGAGCTGGAGCAGCGCGGCGCGCGCGCGCTGGCGCTGCGCGCCGATGCGGCCGACGACCGGCAGGTGGCGCGCGTCGTCAGCCGGGTGCGCCGGACGCTCGGCGGGATCGACCTGTTCGTCGCCAACGCCGGCGTCTTCCGCCGCACCCCGCTCGCCGCGGCGACACCGGCCGACTGGGACGACATGCTGCGGCTCAACTTCGCGGTCATGCGCGTCCCAGCGCTGCGCGTCGGCGCCCTCATGCGGCGCCAGGGCCACGGCGCCATCGTCGCGCTGACCGACATCTCGGCGCACGCGCCGTGGGCCGACTACCTGCCCTACTGCATCGCCAAACGCGCCGTCGCCGCGCTGACCGTGCAACTCGCGCGCCGCCTCGCGCCGGCAGTGCGCGTCAATGCCATCGCGCCCGGCCCGGTGCTCATGCCCGACGACTTCCCTGCCGCGGCGCGGCGCAGCGAGATCCGCCGCACGCTGCTGCGCCGCGAGGGCAGCGCCGCCGACATCGCCGCCGCCGTGCAGTACCTCGCCGAGGCCGACTACGTCACCGGCGTGGTGCTGCCGGTGGACGGAGGACGGCGCTTTGGTTGACCAGGCATCGGTGCTGCCCGCCGACTGCTGGCAGCGCCTGTTCGGCAACACCAACCCGGTCGCGCTGGAGATCGGCCCCGGCAAGGGCGAGTTCCTGCGCGCCGCGGCGCGCGCGCGGCCGGAGTGGAACTTCTACGCAATCGAGATCTCCTTCACCCGCACCCGTTCCATCGAAGCGGCGCTGCGCGCCGAGCGGCTCACCAACGCCAGGGTGCTGTGGGGCGACGCCGGCTGCGTGCTGACGGCGCTGCCGGGCGGCTCGGTGGCGGCGGCCTTCGTGCAGTTCCCCGACCCGTGGTGGAAACGCCGCCACTTCAAGCGCCGCCTGTGGACCCCGGCGGTCGCCGCCGGCCTGCGCCACGTGCTGGCGCCCGGGGCCGAGGTCGAGTTTCTCACCGACGTCGAGGACACCTTCCGGCTCGGCCGGAAGTGCCTCGACGGCGAACCCGAGCTCACGGCGGTGAGCGTCGGCCGCCTGCAGCAGCACGACACCGACTTCGCCCGCAAGGCGGTGCGCGGCGGCCGGCCGATCTATCGCGCCGTATACAAGCGGCGCGGCGGCGAGTGAGGGGGATAGGCCCCCGATTAAACCGATTTCACGGACCAAAGAACAAACCAGCTTTTGGTCTTATGTCGGTGAAATCCGGGTAAACCGTGGCCAATAACCCAC
>JANRJF010000307.1:0-20757 GCA_033764095.1 Deltaproteobacteria bacterium
GCCGACCGCGCGCGCCTGGTCCGGCGCCGCGAGCAGCGCCAGCAGCCGCGCCGCCAGCGCCGCGGCGGCGCCCGGCGGCGTCAGCCAGCCGGTCTCGCCCTCGGCGAGCAGCTCGCGCACGCCGCCGGCGTCGGTGGCGACCACCGGCTTGCCGAGCAGCATGCCCTCGAGAATGACGCGGCCAAACGGCTCCGGCCGCACCGAGGCATGCACGACGATGTCCCAGGCGCGCATCACTTCCGGAATGTCGGGCCGGAAGCCGGCCAGATGCACCCGCTCGGCGAGCCCCAACGCGGCGATGCGCGCCTGCAGCGCGGCGGCGTAGTCGGCGCCGGCGCGGTGCACGCCGCCGGCGATCACGCAGTGCACGTCGGGCCGATCGGCGAGCAGGCCGAGCGCCTCGACGACGACATGCTGTCCCTTCCACTCCTGCACGTTGCCGGCGATGCCGATGCACGGCGCGTCGAGCGGTACGCCGAGCTCGCGGCGCACCGCGGCCACCTCGCGGTGCGGCGCCAGCCAGGCCTCGTCGACCGCGTCGTAGACGATGCGCTCGTCGGCGGCGCGCACGCCGTGCTGGTGGCAGTAGTCGAGGATGGCGTGCGTCATACAGATCAGCGTCGTGCGGCGGGCCGCCCAGCGCTCGCGGGCGCCGTACTTCTCGAAGCCTTTGACGTGGCAGATCACCGGCGTGCCGGTCATCAGCCCGGCGAGGATGCCGTCGCAGTTGGCGCGCACCCCGTTGCCGAGGTGCAACACGTCGGCGCGCTCGCGGCGGATGACGCGCGCCAGCGCCAGCGCGGCGGGAAACTCCTCGGCCATCAACCGCGCCGTCTGGCGGCCGGCGCGCAGCGCGCCGCGCACCGCCCCGAGGCGCTTGGCGCGCTGGTAGCCCGGCCGCTCGAGCAGCGCGTGCTGCTTGGGCAGTCGCCGGCGCGCGACGTGGTGGACGTGCACATCGAGCTGCGCCAGGTCGGCTTCGATGGGCTTGGGTTCGTACAGGGCCATGCCGATGCGGAAACGACTGCGGTCCATGCCGCGGATCAGGTGATAGAGGCCGGTGAGCGAGCCGCCGAGCACCCCGCCGCTCGACGCCTCGACGAACAGCACCGTGGTCATGCGTGGCGAACCGCGGGTCGCGCGCCGGCTCGCCGGTCGGCCTCGGGCCCGGCCGGCGAGCCGCGCAGCGCCCCCCTCATGCGAGCGATTGCGCCGGCGCCGGGCTGGCGGCGACCGCCGCGGCCGGCACCGCGGCGAAGCTGCGCCGCAGCGCGGCGGTGATCGGGACGCGCGGATACCAGCCGAGCTCGTTCTGCGCTCGGAAGGTGACGAAGGTCGCACTGCGCAACGTGCGCTCGACCTGGTGCCGGCTGATCGGCGACTTGCGTCCGACCATCCCCAGCCCGCGCTCAGCGCCGGTCACCGCCAAGCGCAGCAGGCTGAGCGGCGGGTAGAACGGGAACCAGCGCTGTCCGCCGACCTCGCGATAGGTGCGCGCGTAGTCGGCCTGGCGGGCGTGCACGTCGACGATGGTGTAGGCGCGCCCGCGGGCGATCTCCGCGCGCGCCGCCAGCGCGATCGCGTCGGCGACATTGTCCACGTAGGCGAGCGGCAACAGATAGTCGCGACTGGCGAGCAGCACGCGCAGCGGGCCGAGCGCCACGGCGCGCCGCGCCAGCGGCGGCTTGTTGCCGGGCCCGTAGAGCAGTCCGGGTCGGATGATCGTCAGCGGCGCCCCGCGCTCGATCGCGGCACGCGCCAGCTTGTCGGCGGCCAGCTTCGAGCGCGCGTAGAAGCCGCGCTCGCCGCCGCCGTCGTCATAGGGGCTCTCCTCGGTGACCGTCGCGCCGTCGTGCGGCACCGCGTAGACGCTCAGCGAGCTGACGTGCACCACCCGACCGACCCCGGCGGCGGTGGCCGCCGCGATGAGGGCCTCGGTGGCCCGCACGTTGGTCGCCTCGAACTCCTCCCACTCGCCGGTGGTGGCGACGCGGGCGCCGGCGTGGATGACCCAGTCGCAACCGGCCACGGCGCGGGCCAGCACGGCGTCGTCGCGCAGATCGCCCTCGATGCGCTCGTCGGCGGCGCTCGGCCGTCCGCTGCGCACCAGCGCGCGCACCCGCACCCCCTCGGCCTGCAGACGCGCGACGATGCGGGCGCCGAGAAACCCCGACGCCCCGGTGACCAACGCGGTCGTCACGCTCAACTCGCCAGTTGCGCCGGCTGCGCCGGCGCGGCGCTCTGCGCCAGGATCTCGTCGTACCAGGCGACCACGTCGCGCCCCTCGGCGGCGCTCACCGGCGGCTCGCCGCCGGCGGCCACCGAGGCATACAGCGTCGCCAGGTGGCGCCCGATGCCGGGATAGAAGCGTTGCTTGCCGGTCGCGTACTGGATGGCGTTGCGCACCGTCGCGCTGCTGAGCTGCAGCGCTTCGCTGAGGTTCGGCCACACCTTGCCGACCAGCTTGGGCAGGCGGCGCGGACGCCGTTCGATCAGGGTCATGTTGTTGAGATTCACTTCCAGGCTCGCCCGGCTGCCGAGCAGGGTCAGGCGGTTCATGAACGGTTGCGCGTGCAGCGACATGGTGACCGCGCCGAGACAGCGCTCGCCGTCGGCGATCAGCCGCACCTCTTCCAGGTAGCCGCTCGGGCTGCGGTGAGCGAGGACGCGCACGCCGCGCGCCGGACCGGCAAAGCGGCGCATGAGATAGAGCGGGTGCGAGGCGAGATTGTTCAGCGGTCCGCCCGGCAGGCGCGCCGTCCAGTGCGACGACTCGTTCGCCAGCTTGTCGACCTCGCCGGGCTCGGCGCCCTGGAAGACCTCGACGCCGACCAGCTCGCCGAGGCGGCCGACCTCGACCGCGCGCGCCGCGTCCTGCACCACCGGATCGAACCAGCGATTGTGATCGACCGACACCCAACGTCCGGCCCGCCGCGCCGCAGCGACCACCTGTTCGGCCTCGGCGGTATCGAGCGCCAGCGGTTTCTCGACCAGCACGTTGACGCCCGCCCTGAGCAGCTCCAGGGCCAGCGGCGCGTGCGTCGCCGGCGGCGTCAGCACGTGCGCCACCTGCGGTCGTCCGCGCTCGATCAGCTCGGCCACCGAGGCGAACTCGGCCAGCCCCGCCTCGGCGGCGAAGCTGGCGCGCGCGCCCGCGTCGGTGTCACAGACCCCGACCAGCTCGACCGATTCCAACCCCTGCAGATAGGCGCGGTGCACGCGGGCGATGCGCCCGCAGCCGATCAGCCCGACGCGCACCCGTGCCGTCACGCCGCTCCCTGCAGCCGGCCGTTGGCGCTCAGCCACTTGGCGTTGTGGAACTGGTCGTGGCGGAAGTCCGCCACCACGCCGCTGTGCAGCAGCGCGCCAACCTCGCTGATCGCGTCGTCCACCGTGCGCTGCGGCTTGAAGCCGAGCTCGGTGCGGATGCGGTCGAAGCTGACCCGATAGCTGCGCAGATCCTGCGCGTTGCTGAGATACTCGATGCGCGTGCCCGGCACCTGCGCGGCGACGCGCTCCGCAATCTCGCCGACCGTGTAGTTCTGCCCGTCGGAGCCGACGTTGAAGATCTTCTCCCCCGCGCCCTTGGTCTCGACCGCACAGAGGAAGGCCTCGGCGGCGTCCTGCACGTGCAGGTGCGGGCGCCACTGCGTCGCGCCGCTGACCTTGATTGCGCCCTGCGCCTGGGCGCAGGCGGTCATGGTGTTGACCATCAGATCGAATCGCATGCGCGGCGAAACGCCGCAGACCGTCGCCAACCGCAGAATGATCACCTCGACGTCGCGCTGGTCGAGCAGCAGGTCCTCCGACATGATGCGCGTGCGGGCATAGAGCGACACCGGATTCAGCGTCGAGTTCTCGTCGAGGACGTCGTTGTCCTTGGCCCCGTACACGCTGCACGACGAGGCGAACACCAGACGCTGCACCTGGGCGGCGCGACAGGCGTCCAGCATCTGGCGCGTCGACTCGTAGTTGATCGCCATCGTCCGATTCGGATCGAGATCGCAGGCCGCGTCACCGACGATCGCCGCCAGTGCCACCACCGCGCGCACGCCCGACAGCGCGCGCGTCAGGGCGCGCTAGTCGCAGATGTCGCCGGTGATCAGCTCGACGTCGTCGCGCTCGGCGAGGTCGTCGAGCCCATGACCACCGTAGACGAAGTTGTCCAGCACCCGCACGCGATGCCCACGCGCCAACAGCTTGCGGGTCAGATGAGAACCGACATAGCCGGCGCCACCCGTGACCAGAACCAGATCCCCCATTGCGTCCCCCTGTTGAACGGCTGAGTTGTGAAAGCCCACGTTGCCCTGTCCGTTACTGCCGCGCCACCGCCATGCTGCTCGCCGGCAGGCCGCCCGCCCCACCGAAGCTGCCGCCGCCGCCACCGAGCAACTCACTCAGCGCCGGCACGATGCGATACTCGACGCCGGCCTGCTCGCACACGTCGACCACTTCGCGTGCGGCGTGGTCGCTGAGGTCCGACATGCAGACGAAGACCGCCTGGATGCGGTTCGCCGAGACCGCCAGCGGCAGCTCGGTCGCGCCGCCCAGAACCCGCACGCCATGGATCAGGGAGCCCCAGCGCTCCGGCACCTCGTCGATGAAGCCGACCGGCCGGTAGGGGCACAGCGGATCCTCCAGCAGGGTGCGCGCGATCGACTCGCCGCCGACGCCGGCGCCCACCACCAGCGCCTTCTGGCGGCGCTGTCCGCGCTGCCGCCAGCCGTGCCGCACCCAGGCGCGCAGGCCGTAGCGCACGCCGCCGACCAGGAAGATGACCACCGCCCAGTCGATGATGAACACCGAGCGCGGGAACGACTGCAGGCCGGCGAAGAAGGTCAGGCCGCCGGCCATCACCGCGCTCAGCGACACGGCCTTGGCGATCGCCGCCAGGTCCCACAGGCCGAAGTAGGCGAAGACGCCCTGATAGGCGCCGAAGTACATCAGCGCCGCCGAGCGGGCGACCAGCGTGATCAGCAGCGGCAGCAGCAGGAAGCGCGGATCCTGCGGCCAGTCGAAGTCCTGCCGGATCATGAACGAGAGGTAGCAGGAGGCGGCGATCAACACGCAGTCGGCGGCGAACAACGCGACGCGATGGCGGCGGCGCCAGAGGAACTTGGTCTTCACCGCGCCGCGCACCGTCGCCCAGATGCCGCGCGCCAACAGCGACATGTCGCCCCAGAACGAGGCGCGCGCGACGTACTCCATGTCGCGCGACAGCTTCTCCGGCAGGATGTGGTCGATGTAGTACGCCTCGGTGTCCTTGAGCCCTTCCGGGTAGCTCTCGAGCTCGTCGCGGCCGAGGATCTGGCTGGGGCCGACCATGCCCGGGCGCACGTTCAGCACGGCGCGCTGCGCCTCGCTGTAATAGCGCACGAAGTATGGATCCTCGGGACGCGGGCCGATCAGGCTCATGTCGCCGATCATGACGTTGATCAGCTGCGGCAGCTCGTCGATCTTGAACCAGCGCAGGATCTGGCCGACGCGGGTGACGCGCGGGTCGCGCTTGGTCGTCAGGCGCGAGCCCATCTTGTAGGCGCCGTGCACCAAGCTGCGGAACTTGAAGATACGGAACGCCCGTCCACCGAGACCGACGCGCGCCTGGCGGAAGAACACCGGCCCGGGGCTGTCGATCTTGATCAGCAGGGCAACCACCAACAGGAAGGGCAGCAGGATCAGCAGCCCGATGGTGGCAACAAGCAGGTCGACGAGTCGCTTCAGCATCGCAGTCTCACCGGCGGTGACGGCGTAGGATGTCGCGCAGCGTGTCGGCGACGCGGTCCACGTCGGCGTCGCTGAGGCCCGGGTAGAGCGGCAGGGAGATGATGCGCTCCCATTCTCGGTCGGCGACCGGCAGCGTCTCGGCGCGCACGCCGAGTTGGTCGCGGTAGTAGCTGTGCTCGTGCAGCGGGATGAAATGGACGCTGGTGCCGATGCCCGCCGCGGTGAGCGCCTGGATGACCGCGTCGCGGTCGATGGTCAGCGCCTCGTGCCGCACGCGGGCGACGAACAGATGCCAGGCGTGGTCGACGTCGGAGCGACAGGTCGGCACCTCGACCAGGTCGGCGACGTCGGCGAACGCGGCGCGATAGCGCTCGACGATGTGCAGGCGCGCCGCCTGCATCGCCGCCAGCCGCTCGAGCTGCACCAGGCCGAGCGCCGCGTTCATGTCGGTCATGTTGTACTTGAAGCCTGGATAGGCGACGTCGTAGCGCCAGGTACCGTCCTTGGCGTAGCGTTTCCACGCGTCGCGCGTCATGCCGTGCAGCCGGCGCCCGCGCACGCGTTCGATCAGCGCCTCGTCGCGCCCGGTGACCATGCCGCCCTCGCCGGTGGCGAGGTTCTTGGTCGCGTAGAAGCTGAACACGGTCAGGTCGCTGACGCTGCCGATGCTGCGGCCGCGGTACGCCGCCGGCAGCGCGTGCGCCGCGTCCTCCATCACCGCCGCGCCGCGTGCCGCGGCCAGCGCCAGGATCGGATCGAGGTCGCAGGGATGACCGGCGAAGTGCACCGGCCCGATGGCGCGCGTGCGCGGCGTCCACTTGCGCTCGGCGTCGGCGACGTCGAGGTTCAACGTGTCGGGCTCGACGTCGACCAGCACCGGGCGCGCGCCGACGTGGATGACGGTGGCGGCGGTGGAGGCGAAGGTCAGCGTCGGCACCAGCACTTCGTCGCCCGGGCCGATGCCGAGCGCGTCGAGCCCGAGGTGCAGGCCCGCAGTCGCGCTGCTCACCGCCACCGCGAGCGGCGCCTCGACGCGGCTCGCGAAGCGTTCCTCGAAGCTGCGCGTCTTCGGCCCCATCGTCAGCCAGCCGGAGCGCAGCGTGTCGACCACCGCTGCGATCTCGGCCTCGCCGATCGAGGGCCGGTGGAACGGCAGGAACGGCGCCTCGGCGGCGGTGACCGCCGGCGCGCTCACTGCGCCGAGCGTGTCGAGTGGCGGCTTGGCGCTCATGCCGCCCCCCGCAGCGGCTGCAGGTCGCCGCCCTCTTCGGCGAAGCGCAGCAGCCCCATCGCCTTCTGCCAGAACCCACCGCGCGGGCCGCGTCCGTCGGCGAAGCGGACCAGCGCCCGGCGCGCCGTCGCCGCCGCGAGCAGGCGCCGCACCACCGGATGGAAGACGACGCGCTGGCGCAGCGGCGCGCTGCGAAAGCCCATGCCGAACTTGAACTCGTCGAGCGCATCCACCGCCTCGAGCGATTCGAGGCCGAAGGTGATCTGCCGCACGCCGCGCTCGCGCAGCATGTGCCGCGCCACCTCGAACACCAGCGCGTTGTTCGGGTACGCATCGAGCCGATCGGTGCGCGAGCGCGCCAGCAGGAACTCGACGCAGTCGTCGAGTTGCACGGTGACCAGGAAGGCCGCGAGTTGCCCCTCGACGGTGGCGCTCCAGCCCTGCATCGTCTCGGCCGCGCCGGCCGCCGCCCAGTAGCGCGCCCAGGCGGCCTCGCTCAGACGCACGGCGCGCCCCTGGCGCGCCAGCGTGTCGCGGTCCGCCGCCAGGCCCTGCGCGGCGATGACGTCGAAGCCGACCGGCGCGATCGCGCAGCGACGCAGGCCGCGCCGCACCTTGCTGCGCACGTTGCTGCTCAGCCGCTCGACGTCGTACGCGGCGTCGTCGCAGACGATCTGGTAGCTCAGCTTGCCGGGCCCCTCGAGGGGCGCGGAGAAGCGCAGTCCGGCGCACGGCTGGAAGCGCCACAGCGCCCGCAGCGCGTCGTCGGTCGGGGTGAGCAGGCGATGCGACGGCATGGCGAGGAAGAAGCCGGGACTGGCGTCGTACCAGTAGGTCCCGGCGCCGCGCAGCACGCGATGGCCGGTGGCACTCAGGAAGTGCGCGAACGGCTCGACCGGGGCGTGCGCGCTCATGCGTACTGCTCCATGCCCTGCGGCGCGTTGGCCAGCGGCAGGTAGCGTTGGATCAACACCGCCGCCAGGCCGAGCAGGAAGTAGGCGAAGACGAGGTCCCACAGGTCGGCGAAGAGCGAGAAGATCATGAAGGTCAGCAGACAGATGCGAGTGGCGGCGAGCAGCCAGTCGATGCCGTCGTGCTCGGCCTGCGCCATCACCTGCGGCGAGGCTTCACAGCGCCACAGGTCGCGCAGCGTGGTGTAGAAGAGCACGATGTAGAGCACGAAGGCGGCGAGGCCGCCCTCGACCAACGCCTGCATGTACGAACTGTGCGGCGCCGCCGCCGAACGCAGGGGGTCGTTGAGGAAGCGCACCAAGGGCCAGTTGCCGGGGCCGACGCCGATCAGCGGCGCCTTGGCCCACAGATCGAAGCCGAGCCGGTAGGTGTAGGCGCGCCGTTGCACCGAGCCCTCGCCCGCGTCCGAGCCGCCGTCATTGCTCGAGAGGCCGGGAATGTTGCTGAGCCGCTCGAACGCTTCCTGCGGCACGATCTCGCCGATCAGCAGCGTGCCCACCAGGGCGGCGATGGCGCCGTACACGAATCGCCCCGAGCCACCGCGGCGACGGGCGAACAGCAGCACGCCCGCGATCGACATGCCGATCAGGCCGCCACGCGAGGCGGAGAGGAAGACGGTGAGCACGAACAGCAGCGCCGCGGCGATCGCCGCCGGGCGCCAGCGCTTCATGCGTTCGGACTGGGCGAATTCCCAGATCATCACCAGCGCGATGGTCGACACCAGCGCCAGGCGGTTGGGATTCTGCGAGCTCTGGATCAGCACTTCCGTACCGCCGGCGCGATAGTCGGCGATCTCCGGCCGACCGCTGCCGGTGATCGCGGCGCCGGTGCCGCTCCACGCCGTCAGCAGCGCAAGGAAGACGAAGACCCCGACCATCATGCGCAGGTCGCTCGGACGGCGGATGAAGAAGACGAACAGCACCAGGAACAGGCCGCGCGACACCAGCAGGCGGACGGGATCCTGGCCGACCGTCGACATCAGGCCGACATCGGCGAAATCAGCCGGCTCGATGCCGCTCATGAAGCCGGCCAGCGCGAATACCGCGGTGATCAGCGCCATCAACTGCAGCGGACGACTGTGCAGGAACGACCAGTCGCCGTCGCGGTAGAGCTGGTAGACGAGCAGCAGCGCGAGGAACAGGCCGAGCATATTGTTGACGGTGAACAGCCCGCTGCCGGCCGGCACCAGGCTGGCCAGCCCGGCAAAGCCCTCACGCTCGTAGCGGCGGTTGCCGTACTGCACCATCAGGGTGGTGAGAATGATCGCCACGCCCCACTGCGGCCGTGCCGCGATCAGCGCCGCGCCAGCGGCGCCGATCACCGCCATGGTCAGCACCGCCGGTCCGGCGGCGACTGCGACCACGGCGAGCAACGCCGCGCCGGCGATCGGCAGCAGCGGCAGGCGCTGCAACGCCGAGGCACCCGAGTCGCGCAGCGAGGAGACGCGCATCACAGCAAGGCCTGGAGCGTGGCCGGCACGTAGGAGCGCCGGCGGTTGAGGACGACGCCGAAGATGCGCGCGCCGACTCGATCGAGACTCTTCTTGGCGCTCTCCGCGTCGACCACCGGGGTGCGGTCGGCCTCGACGACGAGGATCACGCCGTCCACCTTGGGCGCCAGGATCGAGGCGTCGGCGTAGCGATTCACCGGCGGGAGATCCATGATGACGAAGTCGAACTGGTCCATGACCTGCGACACCGCGCCGGCCATCGCCTCGCAGTCGATCACCCCCGGCCGCAGCCCGGCGGTGATGACGGAGAGATTCCACTCGCGCAGCGGCGCGATCAGCGACGCGGCGCTCGCCTCGCCGGCGAGGAACTCGGCCAGGCCCGGCGTCTTGCCGATCGGCAGCACCTGGGTGAACGAGGGCGTGCGCAGGTTGCCCTCGACCAGCAGGACCTGCGTGTCGCCCTCGCCCGCCAGCGCACGCGCCAACCCGATGGCGACGCGCGTCGCGCCCTCGCCGTGGCGCGTGCCGGTGACGGCGATGGTGCGCACGTCGGAATAGGCCGGCGCGAACAGCAGGCTGGCGCGCAGACGGCGATAGTCGTCCTCCTCCTGCCCGGTCGCCTGCGGCTGGCCGTCGCCGCGCGCCAGCGGTGCCTCGGCCGAATGACCGTTGGTCTCACGGCCGCGCTCGCGCGCGTTCTCGCGCTCGCGCTCGGCGCGCTTCAGCGCATCGTAGATTTTGCTCACGACTTCCGGCCCCCGACTCCCATCACGCGCTCAGTTCGCATAGCCCAGAGCGCGCAGCCGCTCCTTGGTCGACTGGTCGACTTCAACCGCGACGGCGGACCCTACCGACAGCTTGTCCCCGAACCGAGCCAACAGATCCTGCAGTTCCCCCACGCCGTTTTCGCGCACCGCCCCGGCATTTTCCAGTAGATTTCGCTGTTCTCCGCTGTCCGCGGCCAAATCGTACAGCTCGGTCTTTTCTTTCCCACGAGCCTCGTCTTTGGTTTCTTTCAACTTCAGCTCGCCGCGTTCGACCATGCGCGAGACGTAGTTGCCGCCGTCGAACCAGAAGTGCTCGGCATAGGCCGCCGGCAGCGGACCGCTGGTCGCGGCGAACAGCGCGCGGCCATCGAGGCCGGAGTCCGGCGCGCTGCCGTCGACCAGGTTGACCAGGGTCGGGAAGACATCGACCAGCATCGAGACGTCGCTGCGGCGCGCCGCCGGCAGGCGCTCGGGCAGCCGGAACAGCAGCGGCACGTGCACGATCTCGTTGTACAGCTGGTTGCCGTGGCGCCAGTTGTGGTGTTCGTAGAATTCCTCGCCGTGATCGGCAGTTACGACGATCAGCGTGCGATCGAGCGCGCCCGAGCGACGCAGCGCGTCGACCAGGCGGCCGAGCTGCGCGTCGGCGAAGGCGATGGCGCCGTCGTACTGCGCCATCAGCGCCGCCTGCTCCTGCGCCCCGAGCGGATCGGCCTGGTCGAAGATCGTCTGTACCCGCGCCGGCGGCTTGGTCGGGCCCGGTTTGCCGTCCCACCCCGCCTCGCGGAAGGGGCGGACGTACTCGGCTGGCGGGTTGTACGGATCGTGCGGGCCGATCAGGTGCATGTACATGAAGAACGGGTCGGCGCCCTGGGCGGCGATCCAGTCGACCGCCGCGTCGGTCAGCAACCGATCGCGCTCCGAGTTGCCGAGGTTGCCGCTCGTCCCCCAGAAGACCGTGCCGGCCAGGTCGGTGCGCAGGCCGGCGCGGCTGGCGGCGAACCGGTCGACGCGCTTGAGCAGCTTGTACAGGCTGGTGAGCTGCGCGCTCATCGCTCGCCCGCTCTCGAACTGGTCGAACCCCTGGTCGAAGCGGAACTCGGGAGTGATCCACGGGTTGGCGCTGAACGCCGCGGTGCGGTAGCCGCGGCCGCCGAGCTCCTCGGCCAGCGTCGTCAGGTCGGTGCTGAGCGCGTCGCGGCTCGACACCACGCCGTGGTGCTTGACGAAGCGGCCGGTGAGCAGCGAGGCGACCGACGGCTTCGTCCACGCCGCCTGCGCCACCGTACGCTCGAACAGCACGCCGTCCTGCGCCAGCGCGTCGAAGTGCGGACTGGTCGGCCGCCCGTACCCGTAGGCGCCGAGATGGTCGGCGCGCAGGGTGTCGATCAGCACCACCATGACGTTGAACGGCAACGCCGCACCGCTGGTCTTGTGCCCGCCGCCGCTGCCCGCCGCGGCGACCAACCCCCAGGCGTTGACCGCCAGCACCAGCGCGGCGCCGAGCGCGGCGACCAGGCGCGGCAGGCGCATCACCTGCGGGACGATCAACAGCAGCGCGGCGGCGGCGGCAAGCGTCCCAAGAATCGAGGCGAGGCTGCCGGCGCGCGGCAGATAGGCGAAGTTGAGCCACGGCAGCAGCACCAGCGCGGCGAACGCCGCCGCCGCCAGGCCGAGCGCGCGGCGCGGCACCAGCAGGCGCGCCAACCCGTAGAGACCGCCCGCCAGCACCGCGTAGGCGATCCACAGGGACAGGCGCAGCGCCAGGCCCGGCGGGGCGACCCCGCCTGCCTGCAGATGCAGCACCTCGAACGCCTCGGCCAGTCCGCCGCCGATCAGCGCGAAGACGAGCACCGAACCGAACCGGGCACGTCCGGCGCCGGGGGAGCCGGACGGCGACGCCATGCTTGGCACGCAGTGAACCTCATGGGCGCGCCGCCAGGGGCGCGCGGTTGTGGGGGTGACGGCGGTCCCCGCGCGGGAGGCGCGGGGACCGCGGAAGACGCGGTTACTTCTTCGCGTCGGCGACGGTGCCGAGGACCGGCAGACCGAGATAGCGCTCGACGTCGCGCTCGAAGCGCAGGGTGCGATTCAGGTACTCGAGGCCGAAGGCGCCGCCGAGGCTGACCGCCAGGCCGGAGATGATCGCCAGCATGAGCGGCACCTTGCGGTCGTCGGCGCGGTCGAGCGGCAGGCCGGGGCGCTCGACCACCGCGACGTTGACCAGCTTGCGCTGATCCATCGCGTCCTCGAGCTGCGCTTCCTGGCCGCGCTTGGTGTAGAGGTCGACCGCCTCGCGCTGCCGCGCGACCTCCTGGTCGAGGCGCTGGAATTCGATGGCGCGCTCCTTCAACGACACCAGCTGGCGCCGGCTGCGCGACAGGTCCTCTTCCACCGCCAGCTTGCGCGCGCGGTTCTCGCGCAACTTGCCCTCGAGATCGAGCAGCGCGCCGAGACGCGCCTCGTAGACCGGGTTGGCGGCGAAGGTCTCGCCGCTCACCGACATCGGCTCGTGCGTCGCGACCCGCGCCAGCTTGGCCTCCAGCATGTCGATCTCGGTCTGGTTGTCGCGCACGTGGCGGTCGTTCTCGGTGTACTTCTGCAGCAGCGCGATACGGTCCACCTGGCGCTCGGTCACCTGCTCGCGCAACTGGCGCACGACCGGGTTGACTTCCAGGTTCTGCAGCCGCTTGACCGTCTCCGGCTGCGCCGCCAGCTGCTCGCGCACGACCCGCAACGCCTCCTCGACGCCGGCGATGGTCGCGGTGCGCTCGCGCAGCTCGCTTTCCATCGCGGTGATGCCGGTGAGCGCGCTCTGGATCTCGACGTCGGGAGAGACGATGCCCTCGCGTTGCGCATACTCGCCGAGCGAGTCCTCGGCGCGGCGCAGGTTCTGCATCAGGATCGCGCTCTGCTCCTCGTAGAACCCGCTGAGCCCCTGCTGCGAGTGCACGATGGCGTGGTAGGAGAGGTATTCGTCGATGATGCGGTTGACCACCTGCGCCGCCTGCGACGGATCGCCGGAGCCGAAGCTGATCTGGATGACGTTCGAGTTGCGGATCGGCGTCACCTTGAGGCGGTTGCGGATGCGGATGGCACGCTCGCTGATCGCCTCGCGATCGTCGGCGGCATTGGCGATGTTCATCACGTTGCCGCCGGCGCGCGCCAGCGCGAGGCCGCGCACCACCTGCTCGAGCAGCTCGCGGCTCTGCACGACGTGCACCTCGGAGTTGACGATCGCCTCGTTGAGCTTGAGCGTCGCCAGGCTGTCGGCCTCGGTCGGCTGGATGGTCGCGTCGGCGCGGTCGCTGGTGATCATGACCTTGCCGGAGGCCGAATACTGCGGGCCGCGCGACAACACCGCCAACAGGCCCGACAGCGCCACCACGGCGAACAGGCCGGCGATCAGCCGCCAGCGCTTGAAGACGACGTGCAGGATCTCGAACAGCTGCTCCTTGGCCGACGCGCTGCGCGCCTCGGGATGCCCGTTGCCGTTCCCGTTGCCGTTCCCGTTGCCATTGCCGCCGCCACCCGACCCGTACTGGTAGCCGTTGCCGCTGTCCGCCGTGCGGTAGCCGTTGCCGTTGCCCGAGCGGTAGCCGTTGCCGCTGGCGCGGTAGCCGTTGCCCGCGTTCGAGGCCTCGACGCGCCCGTTGCCATGCCCGTTACCGCCCGCCGCGGACCCGCCACTCGGACGGTGCCCCGACGTCAACATCGCTCCGGCTCGATATCCTGCCATGACTCGCTTCCCTTCCCCGCCCTACTACGGATTCAACCCGACGCCGAAGCGCGGCATCGTCGGCATGAGACCCCGGATGTACAGGCGCACGAACGAGTTCGCATCGCCGATGAACGTCCGCGGCACCAGGATCACGTCGTTCACCGCCAAGGTGTGCAACTCCGGTGACCCCTCTTTGATCTCGCCGCTGAAATCGAGGCGCGTCGCCTCGACGTCGTTGCCCTTGCTGGTGACGTGCAAGACGCTGTCGATGCGGGCCACCTCGGTGAAGCCGCCGCGATCGAGGATCGCCTGCATCGGCGTCATGCCGACGCGGAACAGCACCGGCCCGGGCAGCCGCACTTCACCGCCGACGAAGACCTTGCGCGGTCCGAGCTGGGCGACGATCACCGTCACCTCGGGATCGCGCAGGTTGGTACTGGCCAGCGTCTCGATGTCGGTGGCGAGCTCCTCGGCGGTCTTGCCGCGCGCCTGCACCTCGCCGATGCCGGGAATGGAGATGTTGCCGTCCGGGTCGATCTCCAGCTTCACGTCCATCTCCGGCTGGTAGACGAACTTGACGCGCAGCACGTCGCCGGGCTCGAGCCGGTACTGACCAGTCTCGGTCGGGCTCGGGGACAACGGTTCGGCGATCGGCGGCAGCGGCGCCTCGTGCGGCTGCGACGAGCAGCTCACCAATGCCCCGAACGCCAGCGCGCTGAGCAGCGCGCGCAGACTGCGCAGGTGGGTGCCCTCGGTGCGACGCGGCATACGCCCCATCAGGCGATCCGTGCTCTTGGTCATCACCTGCTCCATCTCGTCGTGGGCGGCGCCGCCCGGCCGATTGCGGCCGGAACGCCCGCCCTCAATAACCGGTTCATATACCTGCACCACGTTATTCAAGAGCCGAATGGAGTTGAAGCGCTCGCGGGCGGTGATTCGCGCCTGCCGGCCGAGCTGGGCGGCCAGAATCGGATCGCGCACCAGCCGCAATGCGGCACGCGCCAACCCGCTCGGATCGCCGTCGTCGAACAGCAGGCCGCTCACCCCGTCCTCGATCGCGTGCGCGCTGGCGCGCGCGTGTACCACCGGCCGGCCGAGCGCCATGTAGTTGAGCGCCTTGATCGGGAAGCCCGACCAGCTGCCACGCGGGCAGACCAGCACGTCGGCGCCGGACAGCGCGCGGCTGGCGGCGCCGAACGAGTTCACCTGCTCGACCGAGACTCCCGGCTGCGCCGCCAGGGCGGCGGCGCGCCGCGCGGTGCGCGGATGGGCGCCGCGATGCGTGACCAGCACCAACCGGGCACGTGGCTCGACGGCGCGCAGGCGGTGGAAGCCCTCCAACAGGCAGTCGAGATCCTGGTACGGATCGAGGTTGCCGCCGTACATCAGCAGCGGCCCGTCCTCGCGCCCGGCGGCCGCCTCGGTCGAGGCGGCGAGCCGCGGCGCCGCCGGCGGGATCACCGCGACGCGTCCGGCGGCGCCGCGCACCGCCAGGTACGCCGCCAGTCGATCCGACAGCGCGATGACGCGATCGGCGCCGCGCGCCAGGACGCGGTCGCAGCCCGCCCCGAGCCGCGCGGCAAGTCGCCGCATGGTGCGGTTGCGGAAGTAGCACGGCAGCTCGTCGGCCAAGGCGTTGTGGGCGTGGTAGACGACCGGCACGCCGGTCAGCCAGCGCACGACGAAGGCGAGCAGCGGCGCCTCCAGGTTGTGCGCGTGCACGACGTCGATCTGCTGCTCGCGCACCACCCGCCACAGCGTCCAGCCGAGCAACAGGTCGAGCACCAGCTTCTGCCAACCGAATGGACGCGCCGTCCACAGCCCGGGCAGCGTGCGGGCGCGATGGATGGCGATGCGCTCGACCGGCACCAGATGCTGCGCGGTCGGATAGGTGACGACGTGCACCGCGTGCCCGGCCTGGGCCAGGCCCTCGGCGATCTCGCGCACCAGCACCTGCGAGCCGCGCAGGCTGGGGAACGGGCAGGCGGCGACGACGGCGACGCGACGGCGCGCGGTCATCATGCCAGGTACCCCAGCTGCTCGAGGCGGCGCTGCAGCTCGGCGGTCTCGCCGTCGTCGTAGTCGCGCTCCTCGGCGCTCCACGTAGTGTCCGGCTGCGTGCCGGTCGCCGTCTCGCCCAGCACCGGCAGCACCCGCCCGTCCCAGCCCTGCGGCACCGCCACGCCGGCCAGCGCCAGGATGGTCGGGGCCAGATCCATGATGTGCGCGCCGCTGAGCGCCCCGGCCGCGATTCCCTCGCCGGCCAGGATGACCACTCCGTCGGGACGATGGCTGCCGCTCATCCCGGCCAGCTTGCCACCCAGCGCCGCGGGGTCGAGCACGCCGACCGCGGCGCCGTCGCGGCCGTAGCTCGGTAGCCCGACGTACGAGTAGCCGCCGGGCGTCTCCAGCTCCAGGACGAGATCCGGCGCCGCCGCGACGCACGGCCCGTGGTAGAGCGCTTCGCGCGGCCAGACGCGGCGCACCACCCGGGTGCCGTGAATCGGATCGCGCCACGCCTCGAGCGCCGCGATCAGCTCGGCACGCGTCGCCTGGTAGTCGGCCACCGCGACGGTGCCGCAGCGGTCGCGGCCCTGCACGTTCATCCAGATCGATGGGAAATAGCCGAGCTCCTCGGAGAAGGCGCGCGTCCCCGCCCAGTCGATGCCACCGAAGCGGACGCCGCTCTCGACGCGGTCGGCGAGCCGCCCGCCGGCGAGGCGGAAGGCACGCGCCTGCCAGCGCTCAGGCACGGCGCGCACCGCGGCGCTGCGCAGCGCGCCGGCCAGTCGCGCGGTGGCGGCGCGTGGCGCGAAGCGCAGGAAGTCCGACTGGGCGAGGAAGCGATTGAGGTGTAGCGCCGTGGTGCCGGCGCCGCCGAAGCCGTGGTCCGAGGCGATCACCACCGTCGCGTCGGGCAGCCGCGCACGCAGCCGCCCGATGGCGGCGTCGAGCGCGGCGTAGACGGTGCGCAGCGGATTGCCGATCGCCGCCGCCTGCGCCGCGTCGTGGCGCGGCGAGCCGGCGTCGTGCAGCCCCCAGAAGTGGTGCGCGGCGGTGTCCGACTCGCCGAACATCAACATGAAGCAGTCCCAGCGCTCGCGGTCGAGGAGGCGTTCGGCGAGGCGCAGCTTGCGCTCGATGCCGGCGCACAGCCGGCGGCAGGCCTCGGCGTGCCAGCCGGCACCGATCGAGAACTCCTGGAAGTCGGCGAACGGAAAGCCGCCGGCCGCGGCGACGTCGTCGGCCAGCCCCGCTGGATAGGCGAAGCTCGCATCGGTCTCGGTGGTCACCGGCGTGTCGAAGCCGCTCAGCATGCAGCCGTTCACCGGCTCGGGCGGATAGGTGCCCGGCACGCCGAGCACCGCGACGCGGCGGCCGGCGTCGCTCATCAGGCGCCAGATCGTGCGCGCCTTGCGATACGTCGCGTTGACGAAGCGCACCGCGTAGTCGCCGCCGTCGCGGCGGGTGAAGTCGAAGACGCCGTGCCGGCCGGGGTTCACGCCGGTCATGAAGCTCGTCCAACTCGGGAACGTCGCCGCCGGCACGGTCGCGGCGAGCCGCCCGGAGGCGCCCTCGCGCAGCAGCCGCGCCAGGTTCGGCAGGGTGCCGTCCGCCGCCCAGGGCGCGATCAGGTCGAGCGTCGCGCCGTCGAGTCCGAGGATGAGCAGCATCCTATTGCGCCGCCTCCGCTCCACTCGGACGCCCGCCGCGCGCGACGCGGGCGCGGAACTGTTCGAGCTGCGCCAGCATCTCGGCGGCGCGGCCGGTGTCGCTCGCCGCCAGGTTGGTGCGCTCGCCAGGGTCATCGGCGAGGTTGAACAGCGCCGTCGGCGGCAGGCCGCGCGGATTGTCCGGATTGGCGGTGATCACCTTCCAATCGTCGTCGCGCAGCGAGGTGAGGCGATTGCCCTCGAGATCCTCCTCGGCGAGCAGCGGCTCGTCGACGGTGCCGGTGAAGAGGTCGATCCCCTGGAAGCGCGCCGGCGCCGGGATCCCCGCCGCGGCGACCAACGTCGGGGCGATGTCGAGACTGCGCACCAAGTCGGTGCGCGTCGTCCCCGGCGCCGATTCCTTCGGCCGCTTGATGATGAGGGGCACGTGCAACTGCTCCTCGTAGAGCGAGGTGCCGTGCCACCAGCCGCCGTGCTCGTGGAACTCCTCGCCGTGGTCGGCGGTGAGCGCGATGACGGTATTGTCGTAGAGCCCGTCGTCCTGCAGGCGCTGCAACAGGTCGCCGAGGTACTTGTCGTGGTAGCGCACGCCGTCGAGGTAGAGCTTGTGCAGCGGCTCGGCCTGATCGGCCGGCGGATCGGGCGTCGAGACACGCGCCACGCCGCGGCCGTTGTACGGATGCTCGAAGTACGGGTCGTGCGGATCCATGTAGTGCACGAACAGGAAGAACGGCTCCGGCGGTTTGCTGCGCAGGAACGCCTCGACGTGCTCGTCCACCGTCTCGGCGTCCTGGTAGAAGTTGGCGACGTAGATCTTGTCCGACATCTTCTCGCGCGCCGCGCGCAGGCCCTTGTAGATGGCCAGCTTGGTCGCCGAATCGGTGGCGCCGAAATAGAAGCTCGGCTCGAGGTAGTGGAACTCGTCGAAGCCCTGCTGGAAGTTGAAGATCGGCGCGACGTTGATGTTGGTGGTGAACGCCGCCGTCCAGTAGCCCTGCGCCTTCAGCACCTCGGCGATGGTGTCGGCGCTGTTCGGCAGGATGTCCATCTTGTGCTCGGTGCGGTGCACCGAGGGATACTCGGAGGTGAGGATGGTGGCGATCGACGGCCGCGTCCACGAGGCCTGCGAGAAGGCGCGCTCGAAGTTGACGCCATCGCGGTGCAGGATCTTGAATCCGCCGTTCAGCTCCTCGGCCCACTGCGCCGCGTCGCTGCGCAGCGTGTCGACGACGATCAGGACGATGTTCGGCTTGCCGACCGCGGCGCCGCTGACGGTGCGCACCGGCGCCGCCGCCTCGGTGTGATCGGTCGCGACCCCGACGCCCCAGGCGCCGAGCAGCAGCGCGGCGAGCGCGCCGCCGACGCCGAACACGCCGAGGCGGCGGGCACAGCCGCGCGCCAGCAGCGCGCCAGCGATCGCGCACAGCACGGCGAGCAGGACCAGCAGACCGTAGGTCATGGCGCCGACGCCGGAGGCGAAGGTCAGCCCCTCGTCGAACAGGCGCTGGTTGACCTGGTAGCGCGCCACCGCGAAGCCGAGCGGGAACAGCGCACCGACCGCGCCGGCGGCGGCGAGCTCGCCGTCGGTGGCGCGGCCGCCGCGCACCAGCTGGTAGAACAGCGCCAGCCCGAGGCCGAGCCCGGCGCCCACCGCGCCGTAGGAGACGGCGCCAAAAAGGAACAGCCAGTACTCGTCGTTCGCCGCCGACGTGAGGGTGACCAGCGTACCCTCGGTGAGGCCGACGAGGGCGCCGCCGAGGCCACCGGCCAAGGCGGCGGTCAAGAGGCCGCGGATGTGTCGAAGCAGTGCGTGCATGCGTGTTGCGCGGTCGCGCTCACCTTTCCCGGCGCCGGCTGGCGCCTCGTGTCTCCCCGATGGCCTGTCGGGCGGTGCATATGGCTCCGCCCTCTCCTCCCGAGCCCAGTCTTGCGTTGCGTGCTGTTGTCACCGCGGGCTCCGACAGCCGACACCTCCGCCGTGATCGGCCAGCGAACCGCCGATCCCACATCCACCCGATCAAGCGCGCCGCCGACCTTGCCCGTCGGTCGGCGCTATGTCCGAAACGAATTGAGACTTTTCGCGGCCGCCGTTCAGGCGTGCGCGACGTGCTCCAACAACTGCGAGGGCACGCTCACCTGCGTGCGCCGGCGCAGCAATTCCATCAACACCCGCACCCGCGCCTGGCCGCTGGCGTGGCCGTCGACCACGCCCTCCAGCCCGTGCAGCGGACCGCGCGTCACCCGCACGACGTCGCCGTCGTGGAAGGTGCGCACGACGCGCACGATGCCGGCCGCGCCGGCGCGCTCGCGCAGGAACGCGATCACCTCCGGATCGACCGACGCCGGCACGTCGCCGAAGGCGACGAAGCGGCTGACCCCGGGAGCCCAGATGACGCGATTGTATTGGCTGAGCAGGTCGACGCGGGCGAACAGGTAGCCGGGAAACAACGGCCCGACCACCGGCGCCAGGCGGCCGCGCGCCGGCTCCAGGATGCGCGGCAGGAAGGTCTCGACGCCGCGGCGCAGCAGTTGGTCCTGCGCATACTCCTCGCGGCGCGGCTTGCTGCGCACCACGTACCATTCGCCCTGATCGCTCATCACTCGCGTCACTCCGCCAACTGCGCGATGCGCGTGTCCTCGCGGAAGACGCGCTGCAGCTGCTGACCGACGGCCTGGGTGGTCTGGCGGTCGTTCAGATCGCCGATCACCACCCGCCACACCTCGTTGCCGTGGCCGAAATCGGCGCGTCCGACCCGCGTCGTGAAGCCGTGGCGGCGCAGCGCCTTGCCGATGTCGCGCGCGCGCGCTTCGGTCTGCGTCGACATCAGCAGCAGCGCGTAGCGGCCGTCCGGCTGCTGCAACACCGCCAACCCGTCGTCGAGCTGCGGCAGGCGCAATTCCTGGCCGACCGAGATGATGTCGATGTTGCGAATCGACGGGTTGGCCATCTTCATGAGGTCGAGCACCGTCGGGCTGGCCTGGCCGTAGGTATCGCTGGCGATCTGCGACACCGAGTCGCCCGGCTTCACCATTACCCGTTGATAGGTCGGCAGCACGAGCTTGAGATCGCTCACCGACTCGGACGCCGGCGTCGCCACGACGGTGGGCAGCGCCACGACCTCGACCGCTGCCGGTACCGCCTCCGCCGCGACCGGCGCGGCTGCCGCCGGCGCCGCCGGTGCCGCCGCAGCAGGTGCCGGGGCGGCGGCCGCCTGAAC
>JANRJF010000308.1:0-10347 GCA_033764095.1 Deltaproteobacteria bacterium
GCGTGCGGCACGGCCTTCGCCGCCGAGCACGGCGTGCCGATCCTCTACCCGCAGCGCCCGCACGACGCCGACGCCGAGGCGCGCGCCGCGCTCGACCGCCTGTGCGGCGGCGACGCCGCCCGCCGCGCCAGCGTCGCGCGCGTCATGCGCCGCCTGCGCCGCAACGAGCCGCCGCCCGGCTGGCTGCGGCGCGCGCTGTGGTGGCTCGAGCGGCGCGTCTCGTAGCGAGCGTTCATTCACCACAACGACACGGCGGCACAACGAGAGCGGTTGTGCTCCGTGGTGTCGTCGTGTCGTTGTGGTGAAGGAACGCCCGCTACGAGTCGCGCCGCACCAGCACCGCCTGCCCGAGCTTCGGGTCGCCGTCGGTCGGCGCGTAGTGCGCATCGACGTACGCGGTGACGGCGTCGGTGCCGCCGGGGACCAGCGGGCGCACCAGCACCACGACGTGCGGCCGCTCACGCTCCAGGATGGCGACGATCTCGGCCAGCTCTTCCTCGCCGCCGTAGTCCTTGGTCATCACCTGGTAGGGCGTCGGGTTGTGCGCGCCGGTGGTCAGGTAGAGCGCGGCGTAGGTCGGGTAGACGAAGAGCAGGCGGCGCGGATCGGCGTCGAGCAGCGCGTTGACGCGCGCGTAGAGCTGCGGCTCGAGCGGATTGGCAAAGGCGACGCGGCCGAAGGCGGTGTCGGCGCGCAGCGGCGTCAACGCCTGGTTGCGGACGATGGTCGCGCGCCAGTGCCAGCCGAGCGCCAGCAGCCCGACCGCCGCGACGGCGGTCGCGGCGGGGCGCCGCCAGCCGGCGTGCGCGTTCAGGCGGCGCAGCAGCCGCTCGGCGCAGTCGGCCGCCGCGACCAGGAACACCCCGGCTGCGAAGGCGATGTGGATGAAGTCGGGGAAGTACGCGATCGACGCCACCGCGGCGCCGCCCATGGCGAGCAACACGACCGCGTCGCGCGTCGCCGCGCCGTCGCGGCGGCCGAGCGCCGCCGCCAGCCGCGCCGACACGACCAGAAAGACCAGCGGCGGCAACCAGCGCAGGAGGAGCGGAAAGGTGTTGTCGGCGAAGCCGCGCGTGATGCCGGTGGTCAGGCCCCACGGCACGCGCGGCACCGACTTGCGGTAGTGCAGCAGCGGGTACAGCACCAGCGCGCGCACCACCGGCTCGGCGCCCGAGGTGGCGAGCAGGTAGGCGAACACCGGCACCAGGATCAGCGCGCCGCCGCCGGCGAGGGCGGCGGCGCGCGCCAGCAAGCCGCGCCAGTGGCCGCCGGCGCCGCCGAACGCGTCGAACGCCAGCACCGCCAGCGTGCCGAGCAGGTACGCCGGGGCGCGCTGGTGGGTGATGGCGATCAACAGGCCGAGCACGATGCCGGGCAGCAGCCAGGCGCGCGGCGCGCGGCGCGGCCGGCAGGCGAGCAGGGCGCAGAGCAGCGCGGCGCTGCACAGCGAGCCGAGCCAGTGCGGGCTGGCGAAGGGCCAGGCGGGCTGGCCGATGACCAGGTGCGCGGCGCCGACGAGCAGAGCCAGGCCGGTGCGCACGCCGAGCTGGCGCGCGGCGGTGAACAGCAGCACCGCGGTGAGGCCGTGCACCACCGCGAAGGCGGCGCGCGCCACCGCCAGGTCGACGCCGAAGACGCGATACACCGCCGCCATCAGCCACAGGCTGCCCGGCATGGTGATCTCGAAGACCTCGCGGTAGAGCACCTCGCCGCCGAGCAGCCGCTTGGCCTCGTACAGGTAGTAGGACTCGTCTGCGGTGCCGAGCAGCGGCGGCCACAGCGGCAGCACCAGCACCGCCGCCGCGAACAGGGCGAGGCCGGCGAGCAGGTCGCGCGCCGCGGGCTTCACGGCGCCGCGTCGTCCGCCGGCGCCGTGCCCAGCCGCACCGCCAGCGTGATCAGGCCGTTCTTCGGCACCCAGCGGTAGATGCGCTGGGTGCGGCGGTCGATCGGCAGCTCGATGTCGCCGAACTGTGCGTGGCGCACCGGCTGGATCGCCGCGATGGCGGCGCCGGAGCCGGCCAGCCACGCGCGGATGGTCGCCTCGCGGAAGGCGAAGCGGATCGGCACGAACAGCTCGTCGACGATCATCGTCGCGGCGCGCGGGTCGAGGCGGGCCGCCCGACAGGCGGCGTACACGGCGCGCGTGACGCGCGCCTGGCCGAGCGCCGCGGCGACGCGGCGCGCCGCGCCGAGCGCGACGTCGTTGGCGCCGAAGCGGTAGGTGTAGAAATAGAGCAGGCCGCCCGGCCGGCAGACGCGCAGCAGCTCGCGCAGCGCCTGGCGCGGGTCGGCAGTGTGCTGGATGACGCCGCGCGACATGACGACGTCGAAGGCGCCGTCGCGGAAGGGCAGCGATTCGAGGTTGCCGTTGACCGGCTGCAGCGCCTGCGGGTCCACCTGGCCGCCGGCGAGGATGGCGCGGTTGACGTCGACGCCGACCAGGCGCGCCTGCGGGAACAGGCGCCGCCAGGCGGCCGCGTAGCGGCCGGTGCCGCAGCCGGCGTCGAGCACCAGGGCCGCGCTCGGCAGGTGCGGCACCTGGCGCAGCTCGAAGGCCAGGCAGGCGGTCTCGACGCGCAGCGCGTCGGCATCGACCTGCGCGGCGAACTGGCCGAACAGCGGGGCGTAGAAGGCGTTGTTGCGGTCGGTGGACTCGGACATGACGGGGGCGGGGCGCTCAGGCGCGCGTCGGCAGATGGCCGCCGGCGGCGAGCAGCTCGCGCATCGGCTGCGAGCGCATCGCCTGCAGCAGCTGCTCGACCTTGGCCGGCATGCCGCCGAGGCCGCGGTAGGTGATCACCCAGGCGATGCCGCGCAGCGGCAGGCGCACCGACTCCGGGGCGCACTCGCGCGGATGCAGGTAGAGCGCCACCGGGCGGCGGCGCTGGATGGCGGCGAGCACGCGGCGGAAGAGGGCGAACGGCAGCGCGCGCAGGTAGAAGCCGCCCGCCACCGGCAGGCGCATCAGTCCGGCGGACGCGACCGCCACCGGGAACTCGACCAGCGCGCCGCGCGGATCGTGCTGCGCCAGGTTCTCGCGCGCCGGCCGGTAGATGCCGACCGGCGCGTCGGGCACGCCGTAGAGCTTGGTCCAGGCGGGGAAGATGCTGGAGTCGTACGCGTAGCCCTGCTCGCGCAGCACGTCGAGCGCCCACGCCGTGGTGCGGTCGAGACTGAAGCAGGGGGCGCGATAGCCGCTCACCGGAAAGTGCCCGAGGACGCGCTCGACGACGCGGCGGAATTCGTCGAGCTGGTTGGCGAAGCCGTCGGCGTCGAGCCGCCAGAGCGGGCGATGGTCCATGCCGTGGCTGGCCACCTCGTGGCCATCCTCGACGATGCGGCGCAGCAGCGCCGGGTGCTCGCGCACCACGTCGCCGAGCAGGAAGAAGGTGCTGCGCGAGCCGCAGGCGCGCAACAGGTCGAGGATGCGCAGCGTGCCGGCCAGGACCACCGACTCGGGCGCGGCGCGGCGCTCGGCCTCGGGCACGAACTCGGAGTGGAACCAGTCCTCGATGTCGAACGAGAACGCCGTGCCGTGGCCACTCGCCGGCGGTGCGGCGCTCATCCCGCCTGCTCCAGGTGCGGCGGGCGCGGCCCGATGCGGCCCATCGGTCGCGCCGGGACGCCGCCCACCACCGTCTCCGCCGCGACGTCGCGCGTCACCACCGCGCCCGAGGCGACCACGGCGCGCTCGCCGACCGTGACGCCGGGCAGGATCAGGCAGCCGGCGCCGAGGTAGCAGCCGCGCCGCAGCCGCACCGGCGCCACCGTGCCGTCGCCGGCGCCCGGCTCGATGCGGTCGAGGCGCCGCGCGTCGTCGTGCACCACGACGGTGACGCGGAAGGAGACCGTCACGTCGTCCTCGATGGTGATCAGCTCGGGGAACTGACAGTCGAGGTAGGTGTCGAGGCCGACGAAGGCGTTGCGTCCGATCCGCACGCCCATCCGCCGGTAGAGGGCGAGCCGCAGTTGCGGCGCGATGCAGCGCCGCGCCCACAGGTGCAGGCGCTTCTGCAGGTAGGTGCGCCACAGGCCGCGCGGGGCGATCTCGCGCTCGTACTGCCGGCGGGCGACTCGCGCTGCGCTGGACATCGGACCTCGACCCCTAGCGGAGCCGGCGCGGCGCCGGCAAGCGAGCGCCGGCGGTTGCACCACCGGGGGCGCGGGAGTACGTGAACAGCGCTGCACGCGGCGGCGCCATGCCCATACGCTACGCCCTCATTCGTCACCTGGCGGCCATCCTCGCACTGCCGTTCACCATCGCGGTGCTGGTCCCGTTGTGGATCGCGCAGCGCTGGGCAATCGCGCCGCGCGCGCCCGCCGGCCTGCTCGAGGCGCTGGTGCAGGGCGTCGGCGGACTGGCGCTGCTGCTCGGCATCGCGCTGTTCGCCTCGTCGCTCTATCTGATCGCGACGCGCGGCCAGGGCACGCTGGCGCCCTGGGATCCGCCGCGCCGCCTGGTCGTCAGCGGCCCCTACCGGCGGGTGCGCAACCCGATGATCTCCGGCGTGCTCTTCGCCCTGTTCGGCGAGGCGCTGCTGCTGCTGTCGCTGCCCCACCTGCTGCTGGCGCTCGCCTTCCTGGCGCTCAACCTGGTGTACATCCCGCTGCTCGAGGAGCCGCAGCTGGAAGCGCGCTTCGGCGACGAGTACCGCCGCTACCGCCGCCACGTCTCGCGCTTCGTCCCGCGCCTGCGTTCCTGGAACCCCGAGGCGGACTAGTGTCGCGTCTCAGCAGTCCTGCGCATACGCCGGAAGATGCACGCGACTTCTGAGGCGGGACACTAGCCGCACGCCGCCGCCCCGATCCGCCGTGCGCACCCGCTTCCTGCCGCCGCTGGCGGTCGGCGCCGCGACGCTCGCCTATCTCTGGGCGTACCCGCTCGCCATCGGCCGCGCCGACGAGAGCCATTTCCTGTTCGAGGCGCGGCGCGTGCTCGACGGCGAGGTGCCCTACCGCGACTTCTTCGAGAGCCTGACGCCGCTCGGCTTCTACTGGCTCGCCGCGCTCTACGCGCTCGCCGGCACGACGCTGCGCACCGCTCGCGCCGGCATCGCACTGGTCGACGCCGCCGCCGCGCTGCTGTTGTTCCAGCTCGCGCGCCGCGTCGCCGGCTGGCCGGAGGCGCTGCTGGCGACGCTCGCCTTCGTCTGCCTGGCGCTGCCGGTGTGGCCCTACGCCAGCCCGCACTGGCTCTCGACCGCGCTCGGCCTGGCCACCGCCGCGGTGGTGCTGGCGCCGCGCTGGCAGGCGTCGTGGGGCTGGCGCCCGCTGCTCGCCGGCCTGCTGGCCGGCGCCGCGTTCGGCGTGCAGCAGCAGCGCGGCGCCTTTCTCGCGCTGTGGCTGCCGTGCGCCTGGGCGGTGCTCGGCGCCGCCCTGCCGCGCGCGGCGCGCTGGCGCACGGTCGTCGGCGCGACGCTGGCGAGCGGCGCCGGCGCGCTGCTGGTGGTCGTGCCGCTGCTCGCCCACGCGGCCTGGCGCGCCTCGTGGGCGGGCCTGTTCGACATGGTGTTCGGCTTCGCGCTCGAGCATTACGGGCCGACCCACTCCGGCCGCACCGCCTGGGCGGCGGTGCTGATGCTGACGCAGATGCACGCCGCCGCCACCTGGCTCTGGTTGCTGCGCGTCGCGCCGCTGCTGGTCGCCGTCGAAGCGGTGCTGTTGGCGCGCGATTGGCGGCGCGGCGCGACGCCGGCGACGCGCGCCGGCGTCGTGCTGGCGCTGCTGGCGCTGTGGATGGGGCTGTCGATCGCCTACCTGCCCGACTTCATCCACGTCGCCTTCGTGCTGCCATTCCTGCTGCTGCCGGCGGCCGCGCTGGTGCACCGCCTGCGCGCGCTGCCGATGCCGGCGGCGCGCCGCGCGGCGCAGCTCGGGTTGGGCCTGGCGGCGCTGGCGGTCGCCGCGCAGGGGGCCATAAATCTGCGCGCGGCGCACGCCGCGGCGCCGCGGCGTTTCGTCAGCGCCGGCTTTGGCGCGCTCGACGGCGACGGCGCGACGCAGCGCCTCTACGACGCGGTGCAGCGCCATCTGGTGCACGACGCCGACGGGCGCGCGCGGCTCTACTCCTATCCGAACGAGGCCTGGCTGTATCTCGCCCTGCCGGCCGAGAACGTCACCCCGTACAGCCTGCTGGTCGCCAACATGTTCCCGCGCGAGGACATCGAGCGCGTCATCGCGACGCTGCGCGCCCGCCAGCCGGGCACCGTCGTGCTGTGGCTGCCGTTCGCCGGCGAGGTCGCCGGCGCCGGCGTGCCGCCGGCGATCGAGGCCGGCTACGACGCGGTCGAGGAGGTCGACGGCTTCCGCATCTACACGCGGCGCGGCGCCGCGCCGGAGCCCGGCGCATGAGACTGCTGGCGCGGTTGGCGCTGCTCGGCGGCGGACTGCTGCTGGCGCTGCTCGCCCTCGAGGGGCTGGCGCGCCTGGCGGTGCCGCAGTGGCGCGGCCTGGTGCCGCAGCGCTTCATGACCCAGACCGCCGCCGGGGTGCTCGCCGGCGTGCCGCACTTCGACGGGCGCGTCGCCAGCCTGTGGGGCGACTTCGACGTGGCGCTGCGGCTCGACGCGCGCGGCTTCCGCAATCCTCCCGGCGCGACGCCCGACGCGCCGCTCGCCTTCGTCGGCGATTCGTTCTGTCAGGGCTGGGGCGTCGAGGCGGACGAGGCCTTTCCGCCGCGCGTCGCCGCGGCGCTCGGCCTGCCTTCGTACAACTTCTGCACCGTCGGCGCCGACCTGCGCGACGATCTGCGCATCGTGCAGACGGCGATGCCGCCGCGCGTGTCGGGCGCCACGGTGCTCACCGTGACCTTCGAGAACGACGTGCTGGCGTACCCGGACCTGCCCGCCGACGCCGCGTCGAGCTCGGTCGAGGGGCTCAGCCGCAGTCGGCTCAGCCGCTGGTTGATGCAGCACTCGGCGCTGTTCGACGTCGCCACCACGCTGGCGCGCCAGAGCCCGGCGATCGTCGCGGCGGTGCGGCGGCTCGGCCTGGTGAGCGGCGTGCCGATCGCCGGCGGCGTCGATCCGATCGCCGCCAGCGTGCGGATGATCGCGCAGATCCGCCGCGCCGCCGGCGACGGACCGTTCCTGGTCGTGCTGGTGCCGCCGCGCGCCGGGCAGGTGGACTTCAACGACGCCGACGCCTTCGTTCGCGCCGTGCGCGGCGCCGGCGTCGATGTGCTCGACCCGCGCGAGCAGCCCGGGCTGACGATCACCACCATCCCGCACGACGGGCACTGGGACGCGGCGATGCACGCCGCGGTCGCGCCGCTGGTCGCCGAGCGCCTGCGCGCCGCCGGCGTGCCCCAGGTCGCGCCGTAGCCGCACCCGGCCGCGCCGCGCCGCCGGCCTCACGGGCGCGTCGCGCCGAACAGCACCCGCCAGGCGCAGGCGTTCCACAGCGGACGCAGCACGGCGACGCGGTCGAGGCCGCGCTCCAGGCCGAGCAGCGCGCGCATCACGCGGCGCGAGCCGCTCCACGGCAGCGCCATGTACATGCCGGTGAGCGGGTAGGCGAGGAAATCGTGCGCGCTGACGGTCAGATCGCGGAAGCCGGCGGCGCGCAGCGCCTCTTCGACGGCGGCGCGGGTGAAGTCGTGCTTGTGCGCGAGGTCGGCAGGCGACTCGTAGCGGCTGCGGCGGAACAGCGTGCCGCGAATCGCGCCGGTGAGCGGCGAATCGACCGGCTCGAAGAGCACCAGGCGGCCGCCCGGGCGCAGCACGCGGCGCAGCTCGCGCAGCGCCGCCGGCAGATCGGGCAGGTGGTGGGCGGCGCCGTTGCACACCACCGCGTCGAAGCTCGCGTCGCGATACGGCAGCGCCGCGGCGTCGCCGGCGCACAGCCCGGCGACGCCGCCGGCGCGCGCGGCGCGCAGCGAGTTGAGCGAGAGATCGGTGCCGTGCAGCGCCGCCGCGGCGCCGTGCCGCGCCAGCCAGTGCAGCAGGTGGCCGACGCCGCAGCCGAGGTCGAGCAGGCGCGCGCCGGCCGGCAGGCGCAGCGCCGCCGCCAGGCGCGCGTGCTGCGCGTCGAGCACCAGGCGGGTGCCGGCGCGCGCGTAAGCGGCGGCCTGCAGCGTCCCGCCGACGGCGTCCTGCCATTCGCGCTCGCCGTGCGGTGCCTGGCCGGGGCTCACAGCAGCTCCGGAAAACGGCGCCGGATCGGCTCGCCGAGCCAGCCCGCCAGCGGCAGCGGCAGGCGTTGCCAGAGTCGCGCGGCGAGATCGAAGCGCTGGCGTTGCGCGGCGAACTGCGGCACCGCGGCGCCGGCCGGCAGCAGATACTGGTAGTAGAGCGGCACCGCCACCGCGCCCCACTGCGCCTTGAAGCGGTAGGTGCCGGTGCCGGCCTGGCTGCGGCCGAAGTCGAAGCCCTGCAGCCGGCGTGCGATCGCCGCCTGCAGCGCCGTCCAGTAGAGCATCTGGTTCGGGCAGTGGGCGAAGTGGCGGCGCAGCGACGAGGCCCAGATGTCCATCGCCCAGCCGCGGTGCTCGACCAGGAACATGCCGCCGACCGGCTCGCCGGCGCGCTCGATCACCAGCAGCTGCGCGCGCTCGCCGAGCGCCGCCAGCAGGCCGCGGAACCAGCCGGCGGCGCGCAGCGGTGTGCCGAGGTCGCGCATGTTCTCGAGCATCACGCGGTGGAAGGCGTCGACGTGGTCGGCGCCCCAGTGGACGCGGTACGCGCCGCGCTCGGCCTTGCGGATCTGGTTGCGCAGCTTGGCGTCGAAGCCGCGCCACTGGGTCGCGGCGTCGGCCGCCAGCGCCAGCTCGTGCGTGCAGTGCTCGGTGCTGGTGGCGAGCCCGGGCCAGGCGCGGCGCTGGTCGCGCAGCTCCACCTGGGTGGCGCCGCGCTCGTCGCGCAGCCGCCGCGCCACCGCCAGCAACGCCATCGCCGCGTCGTCGTCGCGCGCCAGCAGACCGCCGGGAGCGGAGAACAGCGCGCCGCGCTTCTCGAACAGCGGCAGGATGCCGCGCAGCGCGCCGCCCGCGTGCGCCACCCAGGCGTGCGGCGCGACCCCGTAGCTGCGCGCGGTGAAGCGCAGCCAGGCGCGCAGTTGCGCCGGATGCGAGCCCGGCGTGGCGAGCACCAGCTCGTCCCAGGCCGCGTCGTCGGCGTCGCTATGCGGGCGAACGGCAAGCACGCGGGGCCCTGCTCTAACCCGGGCGGACGCGCGTCTCCAGACCCGGCCGCGACGCGGGGCCGCAGGGCGGCGGCCGCGCGACCCCGTCCGTCGATCCACGTCGAACGAACCTGCACGCCGGCTGCCTCGTCCACCTCGAGCGACGCCCATCGCCGGAATGGAACGCGGGGCCGCATCCCGCGCCACCACCATCTTCGCGCTGCGCGCCACCGACGCAGATTGCGACACCCCATCGCCTGCGGTAGGCACCGCGGTTGCGCGTCATGCAGATCCTGCTCACCGGAGCCTCGGGCTTCATCGGTCGTCGCCTGGTCGAGCGTCTGACGGCGGCCGGGCATCAACTCACCGCGCTGCTGCGCACGCCGGACGCGGTGCGGCTGCCGCGCAGCGTCACGGTGGTGCAGGGCGATATCACCGATGCGGCGGCGGTGGCGCGCGCCGCCGCCGGATGCGACGCGATCGTGCACCTCGCCAACGCCACCGGCGTCCACGACGAGGCGCGCGCCCGCGCCATCAACGTCGGCGGCACCGACCACGTGCTGGCGGCGGCGCGCGCGGCGGGCAACATCCGCGTGATCTTCACCTCGACCGTGTCGGCGATGCGCGCGCGGCTCGGGCCCTACGGTCGCACCAAGCGCGAGGCGGAGGCGCACGTGCGCGCCGCCGGCGTGCCGTTCGTCATCCTGCGGCCGTCGCTGGTCTACGGCGGCACCAGCGGCCTGGTCGCCGCGCTGATCGGGCATCTGCGCGGGCTACCGCTGATGCCGGTGATCGGCAACGGCCGCATCGAGATCGACCCGATCCACCTCGACGACGTCTGCGCGGTGATCGAGGCCTGCCTGGCGCGCGACGACGTGCTCGGTCGCACCTACGACCTGCTCGGCCCGGAGCGCGTCAGCTTCGACGACCTGCTGCGGCGCATCGCCGCGGCGATCGGGGTCGAGCGTCGGCTGCTGCACGTGCCGGGACCGCTGGCGCTGGCGCTGGCGCGCGGGCTGGGGCGCGTCCTGGCGCATCCGCCGCTCACCGTCGACAACGTCCTCGGTCTGACCTCGCCGGCACGACTCGATCGCGCCGCGGCGCGGCGCGACTTCGCCATCGCCTGGACGCCGCTCGACGCCGGGCTGCGCGCGCATCTCGACGCGCACAGCGGCGGCGGGCTGGCCGCGGCGCCGCGCCTGCCGTCGCCGCTCGCCGCGCCCG
>JANRJF010000309.1:0-5162 GCA_033764095.1 Deltaproteobacteria bacterium
GCGCTGGCCGGCAGGAAGAAGGCGAACAGCGCGACGAAGGCGCCGGGGATGCCGGCGACGCGCTCGCCGATCACCTGCACCATCAGCATGTTCGGTCCGGGCGCGAGCTGCCCCAGGCTGTACACCTCGACGAACTGGTCGCTGGTCAGCCACTGGTGCTGGCCGACCACCGACTCCTTCATCTCCGGCAGCACCGCGGCGCCGCCGCCGACGGCGAGCAGCGACAGGATGCCGAACGCGGCGGCGAGCTGCAGCAGCGTGTTCATGCCTTCTCCTCCAGCGCCGCCGCGGCGCGGCTCGGCCGATACCACCAGATCGCCAGCGGGCCGAGCGTGAACAGCGTGATCGGCAGCGACAGCTTCAGCACGCTGACCGCGACGGTGGTCAGCGCCACGAACACCAGGTCGACCACGCCGCCGAGCTCCTTGCGGCCGAGCTGATAGGTCGTCGCCAGCAGCAGCCCGGTGGCGGCGGCGGCGACGCCGTCGAGCGCCGCGTTCACCGCCGGCTTGGCGCCGTGCTGGCCGTAGAGGCTGCCGAGCACGAACAGCAGCGCGCTGCCGGGTAGGCACATGCCGGCGAACGCGGCGACCGCGCCGGGGATGCCGCGCAGCCGGCTGCCGACCAGCACGCTCATGTTGGTGGCGTTGAGGCCGGGTAGCGTCTGGCTGATCTCCAGCGCGCTCATGAACTGGTCGTCGTCGAGCCAGCCCTTCTGCGTCACCAGCGTCTGCCGCAGGTAGGCGACCACGCCGCCGCCGAAGCTGGTGGCGCCGATGACCAGGAAGGTGAGGAAGATCTCGCCGAGGCCGACCCGCCGCGCCGCGGCCTCACTCACGGTTGCGCACCTCGGTGCCGCCCAGGCCGTAGACGACGCGCGTCTTGGTGGTGCCGAGCTGCACCCAGTCGCGCACGCCGTGCTGCAGCGCGATGAAGAACTTCTCGGCATGCCGGCTGGCCTTGTCGTGCAGCTCGTCGGCGCGCTTGAACTTGCACTGGAAGGCGAACTCGCCGATCAACGGCCGCTCGTCGGCGCGCCGCCGCCACACCGCGACGTTGGCCTTGCCCTGCACGCCGTGGCCGAAGTGCAGCTCGCCGAGGTCGTGCAGCACCTCCTCGACCGCGATGTCGTTGACCAGCGCCAGCGTGCGTCCCGACAGGTCGACCTGCTTCAGCGCCGGGAACGTCTCGCTGATGTGCTTCACGCTCGGGTCGATGGTGGCCGAATTCAGCGTCAGCACGACGTTGTGCGAGTACAGGCTGCGCACGCCGCCGAGCTTGTCGGGCAGCGGCAGCAGCTCCTCCTTGAACTTCACCACGTAGTCGCCCTGCGCCGGCCGCACGTCGACCGCCGCGGCGGTGGCGAGGTCGACGTGGCGGAACTTGAGCGCCAGCTCCGGCGCGCCGCTGGCGAAGCCATCCTCGTACAGGGTGCGCTTCCGCAGGATGAAGGCGTGGTTGTAGAGGTCGAAATGGTGGGTGTCGTAGAACACCACCTCGCGCACGTGGTTCGGCGTCGCCAGCACCTTGTCGGTGAACAGCGCGATCTCCTGCTGCTCGGCGGCGTGGCGCAGCAGCTTGCCGAACTGCTTGAAGTGGTGCGCTTCGGTGAAGTGATCCGGCTTCAGCAGGATCTTGAACTCGCGGTAGTGCACCGCGTCGAGCGGATGCCCGTCCGAGTACGTCGGCGTCTTGGCCGCATGCTTCGCGGTGCTCACTGATCGTGCCTCCCTGTCGCCCGGTCTCGCGGAGGCCGGAGCCTACTCCGCCGCGGGCGCGAAGCAAATCCAAACTGCCGCGCCACCCCGGTTGCGTCGCGGCACGAATTGGCGCAACGGACGAGGACATGCCGCGCCGCTTGCTGTTCGCGCTCGTCGCCCTGGGCCTGGCCCTGACGGCGCCCGGGGTGTGCGCCGCCGATCCGACCGCGGCGCCCACCGTCGCCGCGACGGCGACCGCACCGCCGCCCATCCCGCTCGCCGAGGTGGCGGCGAAGAGCGACGAGGTCGGCGTCTTTCTGCGCCAGCTCGACGAGCGCCTGGTGAGCGGGCCGGCGATCGACGCGATCGTCGCGGGGCTGCCCGCGGTGTCGCAGCAGATCGCCGACCGCACCACCGCGACGCAGCGGGCGCTGGCCAACAATCCCGGCCTGCGCGAGGTGGACACGCTGAGCAACGGCTGGCGGGCGCTGCGCGACCAGGTCAACGACTGGACGGTCACCGTCACCGGCCGCGTCAACGAGCTGGAGCAGGAGATCGCCGGCCTCGACGGGCTGCGCGACATCTGGCGCGCGACGCGCGAGGCGGCGAAAGCGGAGAGCGCGCCGCCCGAGCTCATCGAGCGCACCGACACCGCCCTCGGCGCGCTGCAGAGCGCCCGTAAGGGCATCGAGGCGCGGCGCAAGCAGCTGCTCGTCCTGCAGGACCGCCTGGTCGAGGCACTGGCGGCGACGCGCGACCCGATGACGGCGCTGAGCAATTACCGGCGCGACACCCGCCTGCTGGTCGCCACCGTGCCGCCGCTGTGGGTGGGGCTGGCGACGCTGCCGTCGTGGTCCGCCGCGATCGCGCACGTCGTCGACTCGGTGGCGGCGGAGTGGCGCGACGGCGCGCAGTACGTGCGCGACCAGGGCGCGCGCCTGGTCCTGCCGTTCCTGCTGATGCTCGCCGTCGGGCTGGTGCTGCGGCGCGCCAACGCGCGCGCGCCGCGCTGGCTCGCCGACGATCCCAGTCTGGCGCGCGCGGCGCGCATCTTCGAATCGCCCACTGCCGGCGCGCTGCTGGTCGGCCTGGTGGCGACGCGCTGGGCGCTCACCGCCGCGCCGCCGATCCTCGACGAGGTGCTGCGCCTGCTGGCCCTGCTGCCGGCGCTCTACATCCTGCGCCGCCTGCTCGATCCGCCGCTGGTCCCGGCGCTGTGGGGCCTGGTGCTGCTGTACGGCTCCGATCGCGCCTGTCGGCTGCTGGCGCCCGAGCCGCTGCTCGAGCAGGTCGCCTTCCTGGTCGAGATGCTGAGCGCCGCGGCGTTCCTCGCCTGGCTGACGCGCAGCGGCCGCTTCCGCGCCGTCTGGCCGGCCGCGTCGCGCTGGGGCGCGCTGGCCGATCGCGCCGCCCGTCTGCTCATCGGGCTCTTCGTCCTCGCCGGCCTCGCCGGCGCCTTCGGCTTCATGCAGCTCGCCCGCTACCTGCAGGAGGCGCTGCTCGACTCCAGCGGCATCGCGGTGATCGCCTTCGGCATCCTGCAGGTGCTCGAAGGGCTGTGGGCGTTCCTGCTGCGCACCCGCCTGCTGCGCCGGCTGCACATGGTCGAGCATCACCGCACGCTGTTGCAGCGGCGCGGCGAGCGCTTCCTCGGCTGGGTCGCCTTCGTCATGTGGGCGGGCACGTCGCTGATCAACGCGCGCCTGTTCGAGGGCCTCGCCGGGGTGGTGACCACGGTACTGCGCGCCCGCGTCAGCTTCGGCGCGCTGACCCTGTCGCTCGGCGACCTGGTCGCCTTCGCGATCACGGTGTGGGCCAGCTTCCTGCTCTCGCGCTTTCTGCGCTTCGTGCTCGCCGAGGACGTCTTCCCGCGCGTCACCATGACCCGCGGCGTGCCCTACGCGCTCTCCAACCTGATCCACTACTCGATCCTCTTCCTCGGCTTCATGCTGGCGCTGGCGGCGATGGGCGTCAGCCTCGACCGCTTCGCGCTGCTCGCCGGCGCCTTCGGCGTCGGCATCGGCTTCGGCCTGCAGAACATCGTGAACAACTTCGTCTCCGGCCTGATCCTGCTCTTCGAGCGCCCGGTGCAGGTCGGCGACAGCGTGCAGCTCGCCAACGTCTCGGGCGAGGTGCGCCACATCGGCATCCGCTCCAGCACGCTGCGCACCGGCGAGGGCGCCGACGTGATCGTGCCGAACGGCGAGTTCATCTCCGGCACGGTGGTGAACTGGACGCTCACCGACCGCAACCGCCGCATCGACGTGCCGATCGTGGTCGCGCACGGCACCGATCCCGAGCAGATGCTGGCGCTGCTGCGCGCCGTCGCCGGCGCCCATCCCTACGTCCTCGAGCAGCCCAAGCCCGGCGCCTTCTTCCTCGGCTCGACCCCGGCTGGGCTGAGCTTCGAGCTGCAGGCCTGGACCGACCACTTCGGCCAGTCCGGCGCGACGCGCAGCGAGCTCGCCATCGCCATCCACCAGAAGCTCGCCGAAGCGGACATCCCCTTGCTGCCGGCCCCCGGGCCAGCGGCACCGCCGCTGCTGGAGCAACCGCTGCGCGTGCAGCTGATGAAGGAGTGATGGGAAGGCCCCTTCAACGCAGAGACGCGGAGACGCAGAGACCGCAGAGAGGATTGCCCGAATCACATGCGTGATTTCAGATTTCACCGGAAGGATTTCTCCGCGCGCTCTGCGTCTCCGCGTCTCTGCGTTGAGGTTTGCTGATGCCCGACGTTCTCCTCACCGGCGCCACCGGCCTGGTCGGCGGCAGCATCGCCCGCGCGCTGCTCGCGGCGGGGCGCGGCGTACGCGCGCTGGTGCGCGATCCACAGCGCGCGCGACGGGTGGTGCCGGCGGAGTGCGAGCTGGTCGCGGGCGACGTCACCGATGCCGCGTCGCTGGCGCCGGCGCTGGATGGCTGCCGCGTCGTCTACCACGCCGCCGGCCTGCCGGAGCAGTGGCTGGCGGACCCCACGACCTTCGAGCGCGTCAACGTCGGCGGTACCGCCAACCTGATCGCGGCGGCGCTGGCGGCGCGCGTCGAGCGCTTCGTCTACTCCAGCACCATCGACGTCTTCGCCGCCGCGCCGGGCGCGACCTACGACGAGTCGGTCATCGATCCGCAGCCCAAGGGCACCGCCTACGAGCGCTCCAAGCAGGCCGCCGACCGGCTGGTCGTCGCGGCCCTGCAGCGCGGCCTGCCGGCGGTCTTCCTGCATCCCTCCGCGGTCTACGGTCCGGTGCCGGCCGCCTCGCCAGGCCTCAACGACCTGATCGCGCGCCTGTTGCGCGGCGAGATCCCGATGCTGCTGCCCGGCGGCATGCCGCTGGTCTACGCGCCCGACGTCGCCGCCGGCCACCTGCTCGCCGAGGCGCGCGCCGCGGTCGGCGCGCGCTTCATCCTCAGCGAGTCGTACCACTCGCTCGCCGACATCGCGCGCGCCGTGGTCGCCGCCGGCGG
>JANRJF010000310.1:0-19830 GCA_033764095.1 Deltaproteobacteria bacterium
CGGGCCCTTGCCGTCGCCGTCGTTGCCGGTGACCTCGTCCTCCGGCCGCTCGTAGGCGCGGTTGCCCTCGATGCCGTTCCAGTTGAACGCCGCCGCCGCGTCACTCTGCGCGACCTCGAAGCGGCACGGCTGGCCGCTGGCGCGGGCGCGGATGATCGCGGCGCAGATGCCGAGCGCGGCGTAGAGCGGGCCGGCGTTGATGCCGATCGTCGTGTAGCTCGGGATGGTCGGCTGGCCGGCGGCGTTGAACGCCGGACGCGCCGCGCCGCCCCAGGCGTCGTAGGCGATGCCGTGGCTCGGCATGTCGCGGTACGGGCCGGTGAGGCCGTAGCCGGAGATCTGGCAGAAGACGATGCGCGGGTTGAGCGCGCACAACTTCTCGTAGCCGAGGCCGCGGCGCTCCAGCGCGCCCGGGCGCATCGCCTCGATCACCGCGTCGGCGCCGCGCACCAGGTCTTCGTAGACCGCCACGCCTTCTGGCTTGCGCAGGTCGACGACGATGCTCTTCTTGCCGCGGTTCAGGTGCCAGTGCAGCAGCGAGATGCCGTCGATGATCGGGAAGGCCATCTTGCGCACGTAGTCGCCACCCGGGTTCTCGACCTTGATCACCTCGGCACCGAGATCGGCGAGCTGCATGCCGACGCCGGCCGGACCGAGGAGCGAGCTTTCGATGATGCGCACGCCGGCGAGCAGGGCGCCGGTAGGGGTCGATGTCATCCGCCGTGCCTAGCATCCGGGCGGCGTGCGTCTCCAGCGCGGCAGGGCTTCTGGTCACGGCAAAAAGCCGATAGAGAATTCAAATGCGAATGACAGCGGGAAGAGGTCGGAGCGTTGCCGTGGGGCTTCTCGCCGGTTGCCTGCTCGCCACGTTGAGCGGCTGCGGGGTGTACGACAAGGGGATGAAGCTCGCGCAGCAGGCATTCGACCCCGGCGTCCCGGGACCGAAGCCGATCAGCGCCGACGAAGCCAAGCAGCTCAGCGACGACCAGATCACCAAACGCCTGGAGTTCGTCGTCGACCGACTGGAAGACACGCGCACGCACGCGGCCTGGTGGTACTACGGCTTTCTCGCCGTCAACGCCGGCGGCATGGTCGCCGGCGCGGCCACCGCGCCGTTCGCCGACACCTCCGATGACCAGACCTACGACATCCTCAACGCCAGCCTCGGCGTCGTCGGCGTCGGCTACCTGCTCGCCGCACCGCTGCCTGGCCGTTCGGGCGCCGACCCGATCAACGACATGCCGTACGACACGCACGACGACCGCGCCGCGCAGCTCGCCGAGGCGGAGCAGATCCTCTACGGCGCCGCCGGTCGCGCCAAGCAGCGCACCGGGTGGCTGCTGTCGACCGGCAACGTGGTGCTCAACGCGGCGGCGGCCTCCATCCTGCTGGCAAAGGAATCCTACGACAACGCCGCGATGCTGTTCTTCATCAACACCGCAGTGGGCGAGGCGCAGATCCTGCTGACGCCGTGGGAGCCGCTGACCAACTGGGAGGACTACCAGTCGTACATCGCGCGCGGGTACAGCGAGCCGACCGAGCCGCAGGCGAAGTGGGGGCTGGCGCCGATGCCCGAGGGACGCGGCCTGGCACTGCAGGTGCAGTTCTAGTCCAGACCCCCATCCCGGCCTCCCCCCGCTGCGCGGGGGAAGGAGTGCGTACGCATCAGGCGGGCGCGAACGACACCGGCAGCGTGCCGAGCACGCGGAACAGCGAGCGGCCCCACTCGAGCTGATCGCTCGCCAGCGCCAGGCCGTCGAGCCGTCGCACCAGCGTGCCGATCGCGGCCTGCGCCTCCATGCGCGCCAGGTGCGCGCCGAGGCAGAAGTGGGCGCCGCCGCCGAAGGCGATGTGGTGGTTGTCGGCGCGGGTGATGTCGAAGCGGTCGGGATCGGGAAACCGCGCCGGGTCGCGGTTGGCGCCGAACAGCATGGCGAAGATCTGCGTGTCCTTCGGAATGCGGAAGCCGCCGAACTCGGCGTCGGCGTGCAGGTAGCGCGGCGTCAGCGCGATCGGGCCCTCGTAGCGCAGGCACTCCTCGACTGCACTGCCGATCAGCTCCGGCTGGGCGCGCAGCTTCGCCAGTTGGTCCGGGTGGCGGATCAGCGCCAGCACGCCGTTGCCGATCAGGCCGATGGTGGTCTCGAAGCCGGCGATCAGCAGGCCGATGCACTGTGACAACAGCTCGTCGGCACTCAGCCGATCGCCCGACTCTTCGGCGCGGATCAGGTCGCTCAGGATATCGTCGGTGAGGTGGGCGCGGCGCGCCTCGATCAGCCCGGTGAAGTACTCGCGCAGCGCGTTGGCGGCGGCGACGCCGCGCGCCAGGACGTCCGGCGGCGCCATCAGGAAGGCGAGCAGGTGGGTGGCGTCGGCGGTCCACTCGGTGAAGCGGTCGCGATCGGCCAGCGGCACGCCCATCATCTCGCAGATCATCGTCGACGGCACCGGCAGCGCGAGGTCGGCGATGACGTCGAGCGCGCCGCGCGGCGCGACACGGTCGACGCACGCCTCGCTCACCTCCTGCGCGCGCGCACGCAATCGCTCGATGGCGCGCGGCGTGAACGCCTTGCTCACCAGCTTGCGCAGACGGGTGTGGTTGGGCGCGTCCTGCTGCAACATGAACTGCGCCGGTCCGCCGCCCGGCACCAGACCCTCGCCGGGAAAGGTACCGTCGCTGAGCCGCACGCCGGTCGGCACCTGGGTGAGCAGACGAACGCAGTCGTCGTAGCGCACCAGGCGCCAGACGCCGATCGGTGTCTGGCTCACCGGCGCGATCTCGCGCAGGCGCGCCAGGCTGGGGTACGGGTCGGCGCGGAACTCGGGATCGAGCGGGTTGGCACCGAGCCAGGGATCGTCCTGCAGCGAGGGCATGCTCATGGCTCGGGTGTTAGCACGTGACGGCGCAAAGTGAGCAGCCGAGCAGTCGATCACCCTCGGATCGCCCGCGCCCGAGCCTCGGCCCGCGCCCGCGCCCTTTCTTTGGAAGCGGAGGCGCGGAACTTTCCCTTGCCACCGACGTATACATCCGTATACAAACGCACACATCGATGCCTCCGGCCGACCAGTCAAAAAAGGAACGGGTCATTCACGCGCGCATCCCCGAGTCGCTCGACGACGAGGTGAAGAAGCGCGCCACCGACCTCGGGCTCTCCGTTTCCAACCTGGTGCGCAACGTCCTGCAGCACGCCTTCGGGCTGGTCGAGGACGTCGTCCACGACAGCGCCGCGATAGCGCGGGCGGCGCGCGACGCCAGGGCGGCGGTCACCGGCGGCGCGCCGAGCCCGCGCCGTGCCGAGCCCGCTGCGGCGCAGGTGCTCGGCTGGCAGCGCGCGGTGCTCAACGTCAACGCGCTCTGCGACCGCTGCAATGCCATCCTCGCCAAGGGGACGCAGGCGGCGCTCGGGGTGCTCGACCAACCGGGAACGCCGCCGTTCCGCTGTCTCACCTGCCTGAAGGAGCTCGAAGATGAACCCCACGACGTCTGACGACTTTGCCCAGGGCGCGTGGTCGGCCGCTGCCGATCTCGCCTCCGCCACGGTGACGTTGATGGGCAACCTGCTTGCGCACGTCGAGGCACTGGTCGGCGACGTCGTCGTCGACGCCACCGACGTCGGCCGCGAGGCACGCGACCTGTGGACCGCGGTCGGCGCCGGCGCCGCGGCGGTGGCCGATGTGGTGCGCGCCGCGCCGCGCTTCGCGCGCGTCAGTAGCGAGCTGCTGCGCCTGGTCGCCGAGTACCGGCTACATGCCGCGATCAGCCGCCCGCGCGCCGAGTGGCTCGGTCGCGGCGCCGACGACGCCGCGCTCGCCGCCCTGCACGCGCGCAGCGCCGAGCGGCTCTACAGGCTGTGCGTCGAGTTGCGCGGCGGCATCCTCAAGCTCGGCCAGTTCGCCTCCAGCCGCGTCGACCTGCTGCCCGATGCCTATGTCGCGACGCTGTCGCAGCTGCAGGACCGCGTCCCGCCGGTGCCGACCGACGCCATCGCCGCGGCACTGGTCGAGGAGCTCGGCGGAGCGCCGGAAGACCTCTTTGCCCGGTTCGACAGCGAACCGATCGCCGCCGCCTCGCTGGCGCAGGTGCATCGCGCGCGACTCGCCGACGGCCGCGACGTGGCGGTCAAGGTGCAGGTGCCCGGCGTCGCCGCGATCGTCGCCACCGACCTGGCGGCGCTGCGCAGCGTCGCGCCGGCGCTGCGCGAGCTGCTGCCGTACGTCGACATCAAGACGGTCGCCGCCGAGTTGGACCGCGCCGTGCGCGCCGAGCTCGACTACACCGCCGAGGCACGCCACGCCGCGGCCTTCGCCGCCGCCTTCGCCGGCGACGCGGAGCTGGTCGTGCCGCGCGTGCACGGCGAGCGCTCGTCCGAACGCGTGCTGGTGCTCGACTACCTGGCCGGGGAGCGGCTCACCGACTGGCTCGAGGGCTGCGAGGCGCGCGGCGAGGTGGGCGCCCGCGAACGCGATCAGCTCTTCACCATCCTGCTGCGCGCCTTCTGCGCCCAGGTGCTGGAGCACGGCCTGCTGCACGCCGATCCGCACCCGGGCAACTTCCTGGTGCTGTCCGGCGACCGTGGACCGCGCCTGGCGCTGCTCGACTTCGGCTGTGTGCAGACCTACGCGCCGGCGCGGCGCCGCGCCTACGCCGAGCTGTGCCTGGCGATCCTGGCACGCGACGCCGCGACGATGGCGCGCTGCTTCGCCGCCATGGGCTTCCGCAGCCGCGATGGACGCGACGACAGCCTCGGCGCCTTCGCCGACCTGATGCTCGACGCCTTCCGCATCGACTCGCTGGCCGACGTCGACCAGCTCGATGCCGACGCCGCGATCGAGAAAGTGCTGCGCCTGACGCGCGACAACCCGATCGTCGCCGTCCCCGGCGACTTCGTCATGCTCGGCCGCGTCTTCGCCACCCTCGGCGGCCTGATCATGCGCTACCGCCCGCGCGTGAACATGCTGGCGATCGTCACCCCGTACCTGCTGCGCGCGGCGACGGAGTCCACGGAGAACCACAGATGAACACGGAGGCCGCGCTGTTGGATGCGCCGCGCGCGGCCGCTCACCGCTTCGGCTTTGATTGAGAACCGTGCGTCGCGCACCGCTGTACATCACATCCCAGGTGCGCGGCCTCCGTGTTTATCTGTGGGGAATCCTCTTCCGCACCACGATGTGCGTGGTGCGCGACTCGGGATCGAACATGATCGCCGCCTCGCCGCGCTCGAGCTGGCGCAGCACGTCGCGCACCTTCTCCTCCAGGCTGCGCTCGCTGACGCCGTAGTCGGTGCCGTCGCGGCTGACGAACTCCTCGACCACGGCGCGCAGCGCGGCGGCGCTCAGCGCCGACGGCGGCACCTCGATGGGCTCGCCCTGCTCCGCATCCATGCCATGATGAGAGTCGCGCGCGCGCCGGTCGGGGTCAACGTGGCTTGCCTTCGCGCACGCCCTTGGCTACGGGCGCGCAGGTCGAGAGCGATCGGATCGGGTGGATGAGCGAGCGCGTGCGCTTGCCGAGGAGGTTTAGATGAAGCGCTGGACTGCCGCCCTGGCGGCGTGCGCGGCCGTGGCCCTGGTCGGCTGCGGCGCGATGTCGAAGTCGCCGGCCGGATCGGCCTCGCCGGTCATCGACCGGATCCTGGCGCGCGGCGAACTGCGCGTCGGCACCTCGGGCACGCAGCCGCCGCTCAGCGCGACGGCGAAGGACGGCACGATCATCGGCCTCGACGCCGATCTCGCCGCCCAGCTCGCCGGCGCGATGGGCGTCAAGCTGACCCTGGTGCCGATGCAGTTCGACGCGCTGCTGCCGGCGGTGCAGCGCGGCGACGTCGACATGGTGCTCTCCGGCCTGACCATGACGCCGCAGCGCAACCTCAAGGTCGCCTTCGTCGGCCCCTACCTGGTCTCCGGCATGTCGATCCTCACCAAGTCGCGCACGCTCGCCAAGCTGCGCAAGGCGGAGGAGATCGACACGCCGACGGTCAAGGTGGCGGTGCTGCGCAGCTCGACGGCGGAGAAGTTCGCGCAGGACACGATTCCCAAGGCGACGGTGGTGATGATCGACTCGCTCGACCAGGGCATCGAGCTGGTGCGCGACGGCAAGGTGGACGCGCTGCTCGCCGACCACCCGTTCTGCATGGTGAGCGTCTACCGCTACCGCGGCGACGACCTCGCCACGCTCGACACGCCGTTCACCTTCGAGCCGCTCGGCATCGCGCTGCCACCCAACGACCCGCTGCTGGTCAACTGGACGCAGAACGCGCTCGCCGATCTCGACGATTCCGGCGCGATCTACGACATGATGTACACGTGGTTCGAGGAGGACGACTGGGTCAGCCGGCTGAAGTGACGCCGGGCCGGCGCGCCGTCCTGTGGGACATGGACGGCACGCTGGTCGACTCCGGCGACCTGCACTACCGCGCCTGGCGCGAGACGCTGGCCGGCCGCCGCGCCCCGCTCGGCCAGCCGGAGTTCGCCGCCACCTTCGGTCTGCGCAACGACGCGGTGCTGCGCCGTCTGCTCGACCCGGCGATCAGCGACGCCGACATCGCGCACCTCGGCGACCTCAAGGAGATGCGCTATCGCGCCCTGGTGATGCAGGACGGCATCGCCGCGCTGCCCGGCGCGCGCGAGTGGCTCGCCCGCCTCGCCGCCGCCGGCTGGCGGCAGGCGATCGCCAGCTCGGGGCCGCGCGCCAACACCGAGGCGATCCTCGACGCGCTCGACTGGCGCGGCGTCTTCGCCAGCGTCGTCGCCGCCGAGGACGTGACGCACGGCAAGCCGCACCCGGAGCCCTTCCTCACCGCTGCCGCCCGTCTCGGCGCCGCGCCCGCCGCCTGTGTGGTGGTGGAGGACGCGCCGCCTGGCGTCGAGGCCGGGCGCCGCGCCGGCATGCCGACCATCGGCGTGCTCACCACGCATGCCGCGCTCGACGCCGATGTCGTCGTCGCGGCGCTCACCGATCTGGCAGCGGACGCGTTCGATGCGCTGGTCCGCTAGCGCGCTGATCGGGCTGGCGCTGCTCGCCACTAGCGGCGCCAGCGCGCAGGAGACGGTCGACTGGCGCGACGCCGGTACCTGCGTCGGCCGCGTCTGCACCCTGCGCGGTACGGTCAACGCCGTGAAGGATGACGGGCCGGTGATCCGCCTCTACTTCGATCCCGACCAGCGCGACGTGTACCTCACGCTGATGCGCGGCTGGTTCGTCACCTGGCCCGACTACGGCGGTCACCTCATCGCCGCCACCGGGCCGGTCGACCGCTTCCGCGACCATGTCGAGATGATCGTGCGCGACCCGGACGCCATCGCGGTGCTCGACGGCCCGCTGGATCCGATGCCGGTCGATACCGCGACGGCCGTGCCCGCTACCGCGACGCCGACCGTGGCGCCGACCGCCATCCCGTCCGCGGTGCCAACCGCAGTGCCCACGGCGATCCCGCCGACCGTCGTGCCACCCACGGTGTCGAATGAGGTCGAACAGCTGCGCGACCGGGTGCGCGAGCTCGAACAGCGCCTGCAAGAGCTCGAGCAGCGCTGATCACCACCACGACACGGCGACACAACGACACGGCGCTCGTTGTGCCGTGGTGTCGTTGTGGTGAAGAAACCCGCAACGGAGGATCAATGGACGCACCCGAGCAGATCACCATCGAGGAGTTCGCCCGCGCCGACCTGCGCGTCGGCACCATCCGCGGCGCCGAGCCGCATCCGAAGGCCGACCGCCTGCTGGTGCTGCAGGTCGACCTCGGCGAGGCGTCGCCGCGCCAGCTGGTGGCTGGCATCCGCGCCGCCTACGACCACCGGTTTCTGATCGGTCAGCAGGTGGTGGTGGTCGCCAACCTCAAGCCCGCCGTGCTGCGCGGGGTCGAGAGCCAGGGCATGCTGCTCGCCGCCAGCGACGACGCCGGCCTGGCGGTGGTCTGCCCCGGTCGCCGCTTCGCGCCGGGCACCAAGGTGAAGTAGCGCGCTACTTGATCCCCACCACCATCGAGTCGGGGCCATCGAGCGGCTCGACGCGCGTCTCGCGGAAGCCGACCTCGCGCATCCAGCCGCTGCAGTCGGCGCCGGTGTAGTCGAAGCCGCCGTCGGTCTCGATGAGCATGTTCAGGCTCATCAGCAGGCCGAAGGAATTCTGGCGGCGCTCGTCGTCGATGATCGCCTCGTAGACGATCAGCGCACCACCCGCCGGCAGGGCGTCGTACGCCTTGCGCAGCAACATCATTTTCTTGGGCAGATCCCAGTCGTGCAGGATGTGCCCCATCACCAGCACCTCGGCGCTCGGCAGCGGGTCGTCGAAGAAGCTGCCGGGGTGGAAGCGCAGTCGATCCGACAGGCCGTACGAGGCGACGAACTCGGTGAAGATCGGCTCGACCACCGGCAGGTCGAAGCCGCCGCCGCGGATGTGCGGATTCGCCAGGGCGACCTCGACCGGCGTGCAGCCCTGCGCGCAGCCGATGTCGATCATCGTCTTGTACTGCGCCCAGGGAAACTTGGCGGCGATGGCGCGTGCCGCGATGCGGCTGACGCCGGTCATGCCCTCGAGGAAGCCGCGCAAGCGCTGCGGGTCTTCGTAGAGCACATCGAACAGGTCGCCGCCGTGCTTCGCCTCGTTCTGCGGGCGGCCGGTGCGCAGCCCCTCGGTCAGGCCGTCCCAGAAGCGGTACAGGCGGGCGTTGCTCATCTCCAGGATGCCGCCGATGTAGTCGGGCTTGGCGCGGTCGAGGAAGCGATCGGTGTCGGGCTGATTGCGGTAGACGGTGCCCTCGCGCGCCAACATGCCGAGCGCCACCAGCGCATCGAAGAAGTCGCGCGCGCTGCGCGGGTGCAGGCCGAGCCGCTGGCGCAGCGCCTCGCCGTCGAGCGGGCCCTTGGCCAGCTCGCTGAACAGGCCGAGCTCGATGGCGCTCAGCAAGGTCTTCGAGGCCCAGAACCCGAGGCCCAGCTGCATGATCGCCGCCGGGCTGGCGCCGGGCGGAGGCGTGGCGGGATTCGACATGCGCCCGGCCTAACGCGCGGCGCGGCGTGCGCGCAAGGTCCGGTTGCCCCCATCCCGACCTTCCCCCGCTCGCGCGGGGGAAGGAGACGTTTTCACCCGTCGGCGCGCGTTTCGCTCTGTGACTTGAGCGTCGCCAGGCCCTGCTCGAAGGGACCGCCGATCATCTCGTCCTGGTCGAAGACCAGACAGAAGGCCTTGCCGATGAAGTTGTTCTCACCGTCCATCGCCCAGGTGACGGTGGTCGCATCGCCGGTCGGCGCCAGCGTGAAGACGACGCGGTTGGTTGCCGCCATCGGCGCCAGCATCTCCAGCTTGAGGCCCACCTCCTGGTTGGGCTTCACATCGGTGACGGTCAGGCGGCCGCTGCCCATCTGCGGGCCGGTCCACTCGCTCATCGCGCCGACGCCGTTGGGCGGGCCGGAGTAGGTGACCTTGATGTCCTTGTCCATGCGGATCCACGGCGACCATTCGTTCTGCGCCTTCAGATCGTGGATGCGCGCGTAGATCTGATCGGCCGGCGCGTGGATCGTGGCCGAACGCTCGATGTGAAATGCCGCCGGCTGCAGTGCCACGACCACCAGCAGCAGGACGACGAGGCCGACCAGGCCGAGTGCGATCTTCTTGAACATGCGTATCTCCCTTTCTGCCACTGAGACGAACTGGGGCGGCGGAAATCGACACCAGCTGAAGCCACGGATTACACGGATTTCACGGACAGGAATTCTGATCCTCTCCGTGAAATCCGTGTAATCCGTGGCTTGAGCGGGTGTGATCGGCCAGTCGTGTGGTGCAGCGGTTCTTCTCGACCGCCGGCCTGGTTCATCTCGACCAGCCGTGGCTGCTCCGTGGCTGCTCCGATCGGGCGCCTTCGCGAAACGACCGACGGCCAGCCGCCTGGCACGCGCGTTGCCAATGCATCGGGCCGGAGGTTCGAATCGCAGATGGAAGGCCAACTGGTAAATGGCGCCGCGAGCGGCGCAGGCATGGCGGTCGCGGCGGCGCGTGGCGCCGACTGGGCGGAGCGCGTTCGCGCCGAGGTCCAGCAGGCGGTGGTCGGTCAGGATCTGGTGATCGAGCGCGCGCTGGTGGCCCTGTTGGCCGACGGCCACGTGCTGATCGAGGGCATGCCGGGGCTCGCCAAGACCTTGCTGGTGAAGAGCCTGGCGACCGCGCTCGGCATCCAGTTCGAGCGCATCCAGTTCACCCCCGATCTGCTGCCGGCGGACGTCGTCGGCACCATGGTCTTCCAGCCGCAGCGCGGCGAGTTCACCACCCATCTCGGTCCGATCTTCGGCAACCTGGTGCTGGCCGACGAGATCAACCGCGCCCCGGCGAAGGTGCAGAGCGCGCTGCTCGAGGCGATGCAGGAGCGCCAGGTGACGATCGGTGGCACGGCGCACCCGCTGCCGCGCCCGTTCCTGGTCATGGCGACGCAGAACCCGGTCGAGCACGAGGGCACCTATCCGCTGCCCGAGGCGCAGACCGATCGTTTCCTGTTCAAGCTGCTGGTCGACTACCCGGCCGAGCACGAGGAGCAGGGCATGCTGCGCCGCTGGGGCCGCGTCACCGAGCAGCCCAAGCTGCGCGCCGTCTCCTCCGGCGACGAGCTGCTGGCGCTGCGCGCCGGCGTCGACGCGGTGTACGTCAGCGACGACCTGCAGCGCTACGTGCTGGCGCTGGTGCGCGCGACGCGCGAGCTGGCGCGCGGCCGAGGCGCGGCGATGAACGGCCGCCCGACGCCACTGGTGTTCGGCGCCTCGCCGCGCGCGACGCTGGCGCTGGTGCAGTCGGCGCGCGCCCTCGCCTACGTACGCGGCCAGGACTACGCTACGCCGGCGCTGGTGCAGGAGCTCTTCGCCGACACCGTCCGCCACCGCATCGGGCTCACCTACGAAGCCGAGGCCGAACAGCTCACTCCCGACCAGCTCCTCAGGCGCGTCGTCGAAACCACTCCGGTGCCGCCACGCGCCTGATCTCCCGCCCACCCCACCCCCACCGCCGAGGCGCGGGGGCGTAGAGGACACGCGCGTCCCCCCGAAAAACGCGCACCCTCCCAACCCTCACCTCCTCCTCCCTCCCACCCCCTCTACGCCTCCACGCCTCGGCAGTGACGACCCGCCCCGCCGGCTCCCCGCCGGCGGGGCGCGCCTGTTTTTGGGTTGATGCCGGCGGGGTCTGCTGCTACGCACGGCGCAGCAAAATTGCGCTGCGGGAGGTTGTATGCGCGCACTGCGTTTCACGTCGCTGGTGGCGGCCTCGCTCGGAGTTGCCCTGCTGGCGGGCTGCGGCATCGACGTCGACATCGAAACCAGCCCCAAGGTGGTCGCGGGGGCCGTCTCGTCGTACGACATCACGCTGACCAACAACTCGGCCTGTCCGCTGACCAGCCTGACGACGGATCCGATCGACTTCGCCTTCCTGCCGTTCGTCCCGGCGGCGACGGTCGAGGAATCGCAGATCCTCTCGCTGGTGTGCGGCCTGTCACCGGTCCCGCCCCCCGCGCAGTCGACCGCACTCGCCGGGATCGGTGAGATTCCGTGGGACCAGGCGCGCGCGGAATTGGCGCACGCCGCGGCGGCCGCCGCCGCGACCCAGTGCAGCGGCATGGGCGTTACCTGCGAGCCGGCGTCGGAAGGCACCATCGAGGGCGCGATCTGTGACACCGGCGCGCCGATCGCACCGGGCGGGTCGCTCTCCCTGACCTGTCAGGCGACCGCGCCGTTCAACAACGGGCCGTTCTACTCCATCGCGCTCAGCCTGCTGATCGCCGACGGCGTGTGTAAGGCCGGTACGGCGGAGGCCGGCCAGGCCTGCAACGACGACGGCGATTGCGGCATGACCGGCGTCTGCGGCGACGGCATCTGCGACGGCGGTATGAACGATGGCAATGGCTGCGACTCCGCCGGCGATTGCACCGGCGGCACCTGCGTCGACTGCGGCGACAACGCCGGCATCGGTTTCGCGTGCGCGCAGCAGGTCGGCACCGCCGCCGCCGCCCCGTCGCTGACGCCGTGGGGACTCGGCATCGCGCTGATCGGGATCGGCGCGGTGGCCTACCGGCGCTTCCGCAGAGTGTAGGACGCGGAGACGGGCGCGGGCTGAGGCGCGGGCGCGAAGCGGAGGCGATCGGTCACTCTCGAGCCCGAGCCCCAGCCCGAGCCCGTCTTCCGCGCATCGGCGCCGGATCGCCGAGGCGGACAATCAACCCGCTGCGGTGCTAGACAGGCGGGTATGACAACCGCCCGCGGCCCCGAGCTGCCGTACCCGATCTTCGACGCCGACACGCACTACTACGAGCCGGACGACTGCTTTACGCGCCACATTGAGGCGCGCTTCAAGGAGCAGACGGTCTGGATCGACCGCCGCGGCGACGGGCCCGGTCGCATGTACATCGGCCGCGAGCGCTGCCACTTCTTCAGCGTCGGCGCCGGCGACAGCATCGGCGCGCCGGGCATCATGAAGGCCTTCCTGCGCGGCGAGACCGAGGAGGGCGGCAGCCCCAGCCTGCAGCCGATCAACGGGCTGGCGGTGCCGGAGTTCGTCGAGCGGCGCGCGCGCCTGGCGCGCATGGACGAGCAGCGCGTCGAAGCATGCCTGATCCTGCCCACCGCCGGCGTCGGCGTCGAGCCGCAGCTGCGCGAGACGCCCGCGGTGCTGTATCCCAGCCTGCGCGCCTTCAACCGCTGGCTGGAGGAGGATTGGGGCTACGGCACCGACAAGCGGATCTACGGCGCCCCGCTGCTGTCGCTCTTCGACCTCGACGCGGCGCTGCTCGAGCTCGAGCGCGTGCTGGCGCGCGGCGCGCGCTTCGTCATCCTCACCGCCGGTCCGTTCGGTGGGCGCTCACCCGCCGATCCGTACTTCGACCCGTTCTGGGCGCGCTGCGCCGAGGCGCGCGTCGGCGTGATCTACCACATCGGCCGCACGCCCTTCAGCGAGATGTACAACCCGCCGTGGGGCCTGCGCCCGCATCCGCCCTCGCACCGCCACTCGCTGATGGAGTGGGCGTTGTCGTTCACCGAGCGGCCAGTGGTCGATACCATCACCGCGCTGATCGCCGACAACCTGTTCGGTCGCTTTCCCGACCTGCGCATCCTCAGCATCGAGTACGGCTCGTCGTGGGTCGCGCCGCTGCTGAACAAGCTCGATCACCTGGCGCGCCTCTTCAGCAAGGACATGTGGCGCTTCGGCACGCCGCCGCTGAAGCCGAGCGACAGCTTCCGCCAGAACGTCTGGGTGTCGCCGTTCTTCGAGGACGACCTGGTCGGCCTGGCGCGCCTGATCGGCCCCGGCCACGTGCTCGGCGGCTCCGACTACCCGCACCCGGAAGGGCTGGTGTGGCCGAGCGAGCTGACCGAAGAGCTCGCCGGTCTGCCGGCACCCGACGTGCGCGCGATCATGCGCGACAACCTCGCCGGGCTGATCGGCTGATCGCGCTGATCGCGCGGTTCAGGGATTGGCGGCGCGCAGGCAGCCGATCCAGCGGTTGGTGAGGTCCTTGAGCTCGGCGATCTTCTCGGCGCCGGCGAGGTTGGCGTAGACATAGAGCGACAGGACGCGGTTCTTCAGCACCATGGCGGTGTTGCTCATCGCCAGCACACCGGGATCGCGCTTCATCGCGGCGCCGAAGGAAATCGAGGTGGGGGTCTCGTCGAGCACGCCGAGCGATGCCTGACCGTCCTTGGCCAACACCTCGCCGAGCTTGGCCGCCGGCACCGCCGTCTGTGAGCGGATCAGCGCCTTCAGCGCGGCGAGGTTCTCCGGCTTCTTCGACGGCGCCAGCTGCGCGATCAGGTAGCGCTTGAACCCGCCCGGCGGCGGCGCGTCGGCCGGCTTCGGCCACTCGCTCTGCGGCACCAGGTAGGCCAGCGTGCTGACGGTCGCGGCGTCGTAGCCGTGCGTGAGCTTCTTGCACAGCTCCTTGTCGGCGCAGACGTCGACGTACCCGCTCGGCGGCGCCAGATCGACCGACAGCCCGTCGGCCGAGCGCACCAGCGAGCCGCAGTCGGCGGCACGCGCCGCCGCGGCCCCGAGCAGCACCATCATCCCAATCGCGAGTCGTCGCATCGGGCCGTTTTGGCGAGCGGATCGGGACGGGTCAAATCCGTTCCGCGGCCCCCCACCCTGGCCCTCCCCCGCTCCCGCGCGGGAGGGAATCGCTCGCAGCTGAGTACAGACGGGACCGATTCCCTCCCCTATTGAGCGGGGGGAGGGTCAGGCTGGGGGGCCGCGGCTCTTCTCAACCACTGCGCGGCTCAATTGAACCGGCCGCTCCGCGCGGTGGCGCGCGGGCGCCACCGCGGGTGCGCGAGACGGGCGTGGCACGCGCGTTGCCAATGAACCGGTCGGGACAACGCGCAGTGATGAACGCCCTCTCTCCCAGTCCGTCTCCCTCCTCTCTCCTCCGCAAGCTGGAGTGGCGGGTCCGCCATACGGCGGACTCGCTGCTCGGCGGCGAGTACCGCTCGGCCTTCCGCGGGCGCGGGCGCGAGTTCGATCAGGTGGTGCCGTACACCTACGGCGACGACCTGCGCGACATCGACTGGAACGTCACCGCGCGCCTGGGCGAACCGTACCGCAAGAAGTTCATCGAGGAGCGCGAGCTCACCACCGTCCTGCTCTTCGACGACAGCCTCTCGCTGCAGTTCGGCTCCGCCGAGCGCAGCAAGCGCGACACCCTTCTCGAGCTTGCCGGCCTCTGTGCTCTCCTCTCGGCCGGCAACCGCGACCGCGCCGGGTTCTGGCACGCCACTCCCGCAACGCACCTGGTGCGAGAGCCCGTGCGCGGTCGCGCTCGCATCCTCGAGACCGCCGTCGCGCTGCTCAACCAGCCGATCCCGACGCTCGCCGAGCGTGGCGAGGTGGAGATGGACTGGCGCCGCTTCTTCCACGCCTTCCCGCGCCACAGCGTCGTGCTGTGGTTCGGCGACTTCGCGCCGCGCGCGATCCCGCGCGCCTGGCCGGCGCTGCGACGCCGCTACCAACTGCTCGGCCTGCGCGTCGAGGACCCCTGGGAGCGCAACCTGCCCGATGTCGCCCCGATGACCGTCGTCGATCCGCTCAGCGGCGAGCTGCTGCCCTTCGACCCGCGCTCGGCCGCCGCCCGCCGCCAGCACGCCGGCTGGGTGCGGGCGCGCGACACGTACTTCGAAGCGCTGTTCCCGTCGCCGCTCGACCGGCTGACGGTGCGCACCACCGACGATCTGCTGATGGCGATGATCGGCTTCCTGCGCGCCCGCATGCACGGGGTGAAGCGGTGAGCGCCGCCGGCTGGACGTTTGCCTCGCCGGCCTGGCTGCTGCTCGCGCTGGCGCTGCCGGCGATCGCCTGGCTGCGCGCGCGGCGCGGGCGACCGGCACTGGTGGTGCCGTTCGCCAGCCAGTGGAGCGGCCGCGAGCTGGTGACCCGCTCGCGCCTGCCGCTGTGGTTGCTGAACGCCGGCGTGCTGCTGCTCGCCGTCGCGCTCGCCCGCCCGCAGCACGTCGACGAGAAGCAGCAGGTGCAGCAGGACGGCTACGACATCGTCCTCGCCATCGACCTCTCCGGCAGCATGCTGGCCGAGGACTACGAGCGCGGCGGCGAGCGCATCAACCGCCTGCAGGCGATCAAGCCGATCGTCGACGCCTTCATTGCCGAGCGCCCCAACGACCGCATCGGCCTGGTCACCTTCGCCGGCCGCGCCTACACGCTGGCGCCGCTCACCGCCGATCACGACTGGCTGCATCGCCAGGTCGAGCGCCTCAAGGTCGGCCTGATCGAAGACGGCACCGCGATCGGCGACGGCCTGGCGCTGGCGCTGGCGCGCCTCGGCCAGCCCGGCCGCGAGGCCGACGGCCACCGCCTCGGCGGCTTCGTCATCCTGCTCACCGACGGCGCCAACAACGCCGGCGCGGTGGCGCCGCTGGAGGCCGCCGCGGTGGCGCGCCAGAAGGGCATCCCGGTCTACACCATCGCCGCCGGCGCCGAGGGGGTCGTGCCGATGCCGGTGTTCGACGAGCGCGGCCGCAAGCTCGGCTACCGCGACATGATGTCCGACGTCGACGAGCCGACGCTCAACGCCATCGCGCAGGAGACCAGCGGCCGCTACTTCCGCGCCACCGATTCCGACACCGTCAACGCCGCCTTCGCCGCCATCGACCGCGAGCGCAAGATCGCGTTCGACGCCACCGCGCTGCGCCAGGCGGAGGAATTCTACGCCTGGGCGGCGTGGCCCGGCCTGGCGCTGATCGCACTCGCCTACCTGTTCGCCCTCCGTCCGTTCACGCGTGGAGGCCGCCGCTCCGTCGGCGCCGGACCGCTTCCGAGTCCTGTGCCTGACTACACTTCCTCCGACTCCGCTTCCTCACCGGCGCCGACGGAGCAGCGGCCTCTGACCTCTCCCCGAGTCGCGGCATGACCTGGCAACACCCGCTCGTCCTCGCCCTCCTTCCCGGCGCGCTTGCCGCCGCCTGGTGGCTGTTCCGCGCCCGCGGCGCCGCCGACAGCGCCACGCGCTTCCCGCGCATCGCCCGCCTGTGGGCCGATCGCCACGGCCTGCACGACGCCCCGGCGCGCGCCCAGCGGCGCGTGCGCGGCGCCGCGCTGACGGTGGCCGCCGTGCTGGCGCTGCTGGCGCTGGCGCGGCCGCAGTGGGGCGAGATCGCCGAGCCGCGCCTGCAGCGCGGCCGCGAAGTCATGCTGGCGCTCGACCTGTCGCGCAGCATGCTCGCCGACGACGTCGCGCCATCGCGCCTGGCGCGCGCCAAGCTGCTCGTCGACGCGCTGCTCGACCAGTTGAAGGGCGAGCGCGTCGGCCTCACCGTCTTCGCCGGCACCGCTTTCGTGCAGAGCCCGCTCAGCGCCGACTACGAAGTGCTGCGCGAGCTGCTCGCCGGGCTCGACCCGAGCTACCTGCCGCAGGGCGGCTCCAACTACGGCGCCATGCTCGACGCCGCCGGCGAGGCGTTCGGCGCGCAGGGCGACGGCGACCGCTACCTGGTCGTGCTGAGCGACGGCGAGGCGCAGGACGAGAGCTGGACGCAGCACGTCGCGGCGCTGCGCGAGCGCGGCATCCGCGTCATCGGTCTCGGCATCGGCACGCCGCAGGGCGCGCTGGTGCCGGCCGCCGACGGCGGCACGACCAGGGACACCCACGGCAACGCCGTGTTGTCGAAGCTCGAGCCGGCGACCCTGCAGGCGCTGGCGACGGACACCGGCGGCACCTATCGCGACGCCGCCACCTGGGTGGACATCGCCGAGCTGGTCGGCGCCACCGTCGCGCAGGGCCAGAAGGGCGACTACGTCGAGCAGCGGCACGTGCGCCTCGACGACCGCTTCCAGTGGTTCCTCGCCCCGGCGCTGCTGCTCTTCCTGTTCAGCTACTGGTTGGAGTTCCCCCTTTTCCCACTCGCCCGCGCGCATCAGACGCGCGGCCGCCGACCGCACCGGGCAATCGCGCCCGCTCTCGCGGCGGCTCTCGCCGGGCTGGCCGCCTGGTGCCCAAGCCAGGCGCACGCGGCGGCCGCGGATCCTGCTCCTCCTCCGCGATCCGCGGTCGCCGCCTCCCAGCCCACCGACCTGGCGGCGACCATCGCCGCGCTGAGCGGCCAGCCGTCGCTCGCGCCGACCGACTACGCCCGCCTCGCCAACGAGACAATCGGCTTCGTCGCGCAGCCCAACGCGCCGCGCGACGCACAGCGCGACGGCGTCATCGACGACGCGCTCGCCGCCGTCTCGCGCGGCGAGCAGGCCGATGCGCAGGCGGCCGACTGGCCGACGCTGCGCCAGCAGCTCGAAGCGCTGCGCCATCCGCCCGCGCAGCCGCAATCGCAAGAGCAGAAGCAGCAGTCCTCGCCGGACCAGCAGCAGCAGGGCGGCGGCCAGCAGCAGCATCAGCAGCAGTCGGCCGACTCACAGGGCTCGTCCGGCGCCCAGCAGGATCAGCAGCAGCAGCAGGGCGGGTCGTCGAAGTCGCAACCGGGCGGCGCGGATGCGCAGCAGCAGGACGCCGCCGCCGAGCCTCGGCAGAACGACGGCGCGCAGGACGCCACCCAGCAGGCGAAGCGCGACTCGTCGCGCGCTGACGGCAAGCCGGCGGACGACCGCGCGGCCGATCAGAAGCAGAACAATTCCGGCGCGTCGGCCGACGAGCAGAACGAACCGGATCGCGCCGCGCAGGGCGACGCCGCTGCGCAGCAGGAACAGCAGGCAGCTGCCGGATCGGATGCGCACACGGACGACGTGGCCAAGCCGGATCATGCGCAGACCGCCGCGGCGCCGCAGGCGGCGGACAAGCCGCCGCAGCCGCTCGACGCGGCCGGGCTCGGCAGCGAGCCGAAGGACGAGAAGACACAGGACGCGCCGGCGCCGACCAAGCTGGTCGGCGGCGGTCCGGCGATGGCCGCCGACGCCGCCGCCGAGGCGGAAGCCGAGGCGCAGGGCGACCTGGCGCTCGCCGACGCGCTCGGGCGCATGCGCCAGGTGAAGCAGGGCGATGCGCCGGCGGTGTTGTTCGACCGCATGAACCGCGCCGAGGGCCGCCCTCGGCAGCCCAGCTCGCAACAGGATTGGTGAGATGTCCACGCACGCAACCCGGAGCCTTCGCCGCGCCATCGGCGCGGTGCTTGCCGCGCTGCTGCTGATCGGCAGCGCCGGCGCCGCCACCGCGCAGCAGGTCTACTGGTCGGCGCCGGAGTCGATCGACGCCGGCCAGCGCAGCGCCATCGACCTTGTGTTCGTCGACGGCGAGCCGACCGGCCCGGTGTCGCTGCCAGAGATCGAGGGTCTCAGGCTGCTCGGCGCGCCGAGCCAGTCTACCAGCCTCGCCATCCTCAACGGCCAGCGCTCGGCCAGCACGACGTTCTCCTACCCGGTGCGCGCCGAACGCAGCGGCACGGTGCACCTGCCGGGCCTGCGGGTGCCGACCAGCGCTGGGACCGCGACGGTGGACGCGATCGACATCGAAGTCCAGCAGGCCGCGCTGCGCGATGCCGACGGCTCCAGCACGCCGATCGAGGACGCGGTGCAGGCGCGGCTGACGCCGTCGACCATGACGCCGTGGGCGGGGCAGGTGTTCGACCTCGACTTCACCCTCGCGCTCACCGGCAACCGGCGCGGCGAAGTGGTCGGCACGCCGACCTGGTCGGCGAACGCACCGAGCGCCGAGCCGTGGAGCGACGGCCAGGCCGTGCGTACCGGCTCCGGCTCCGGCGTGCGCTTCCGCACGCGTGTCGCCGCCCCGACGCACGCCGGGCGCACGACCATCGCCCCGGCGACGCAGGACATGCGTGTCGAAAGCGGCCGCCCACAGGAGCCGTTCGGCGGCCGCGACCCGTTCGCCGCCTTGCGCGGCCGCTTCGGCGGCGCGGATCTGTTCGACTCGTTCTTCTCGCGCCCGCAGATGGCCGAGGTGTCGGCGCAGAGCAACGCGGTGCAACTCGACGTGCGGCCGCTGCCGGCTGGCGCCCCCGCCGACTTCAGCGGCGCGGTCGGCGAGTTCACCCTGGAGACGACGCTGTCGCCGGAAGCGCCGAAGACCGGCGAGCCGGTGACCTGGACGCTGACCCTCAAAGGCACCGGCAACTGGCCGAGCGTCGTGCTGCCGGCGCGCGCCGTGCCCGCCGAGCTGCGCACCCTGCAGCCCAAGCAGCGGCGCGAGTTCGCCGACGGCGCCCGCTTCGCCGGCACGCTCAGCGAGGATCTCGTGCTGGTGCCGAATCAGCCCGGCGAGCTGAATCTCGCACCGGTGCGCTTCACCTATTTCAGTCCGATCAGCGGCCGCTACGAGACCGCCGAAGCGCGCCCGCCGCACATCGCGGTGAGCGGCGCGCCGCTGCCGCAGCCGGCCAGCGCCCCGGCGCCGG
>JANRJF010000311.1:0-9228 GCA_033764095.1 Deltaproteobacteria bacterium
TACCAGACGCTGTTCATCGCCGGCGTGCTGGTGCTGATCGTCATCACCGTCTTCCTGCAGAACCTGCGCGCCATGCTGGTGCCGGCGACCACCGTGCCGGTGACCATCATCGGCGCCTTCGCGGCGATGGCGCTGCTCGGCTTCACGGTCAACCTGATGACGCTGTTCGCCCTCATCCTGGCGATCGGCATCGTCGTCGACGACGCCATCGTCATCGTCGAGAACGCCTCGCACCACATCGAGCGTGGCCTGGCGCCGAAAGAGGCGGCGATCGAGGCGATGAAGGAGCTCACCGGCCCGGTGCTCGGCATCACCCTGGTGCTGGTCGCCGTCTTCCTGCCCGCCTCGTTCCTGCCCGGCATCACCGGCGAGATGTTCCAGCAGTTCGCCCTGGTCATCGCCGCGACGGCGGTGATCAGCGCGATGAACGCGCTGACCCTGAAGCCGACGCAGTGCGCCGTCTACCTGCGCGCCCGCCCGCCCGGCTATCGGCCGAACGCCTTCTTCCGCGCCTTCAACACCGCCTACAACGCGCTGGAGTCGCGCTACCTGGGGTTGGTGACGCGCATGGTGCGGCGGCCGCGCGCCATGCTGGCGGTGTTCTTCACCCTGGTCGGCCTCGCGGTTGCCGCCTTCGCCGTCTATCCGACCGCGCTGATGCCGCTGGAGGACCAGGGCTACTGCGTCGTCGTCGCCGAGCTGCCGCCCGGCGCCGCACAGCCGCGCGTACGCGAGGTGTCGGCGCAGATGGACGAGGTCCTCAAGCAGGCGCCCGGCATCAAAGGCTGGGTGTCGATCGGCGGCTACTCGGCGCTCGACTCGGCCAAGCTGTCGAACGTGATCACCGTGTTCGCCATCTACGAGGACTGGGACAAGCGGCCGGCGAGCCTGACGCAGATGAACATCATCGCCGACCTGCAGGAGCGCCTCACCGCCATCCGCAAGGCCAGCTTCGCGGTGCTGCCGCCATCGCCGATCCCCGGCCTCGGCGTCGCCTTCGGCTTCCAGATGATGGTCGAGGACCGCGCCAGCAACGGCCTCGCCGAGCTGCAGAAGATGGTGAACGACATCCTCACCCACGCGCAGGACAAGCCCGGCTTCCTGCGCACCAGCTTCACCACCTTCAGCGACAAGAGCCCGCAGCTCTTCCTCGACGTCAACCGGACGATGGCGGAGTCGCTCGGCGTGCAGCTCAACGACGTGTTCCAGACGCTGCAGACCTATCTTGGCTCGACCTACGTGAACCAGTTCAACAAGTTCAATCAGGCCTTCCAGGTGCGCCTGCAGGCCGGCGCCGACTACCGCCGCGGCCTGGAGGACATCAGCCGCCTCTACGTCGCCAACAACGCCGGCCAGATGGTGCCGCTCGGCGCGCTGCTCAGCGTGCGCCGCACGCTCGGCTCGGAGCTGATCACCCGCTACAACCTCTACCCGGCGGCCTCGATCGTCGGCATCCCCAACCCGCGCTTCAGCTCTGGCCAGTCGCTCGACATCATGGACCAGATCGCCGCCGCGCTGCTGCCGGAAGGTATGGCGACCGACTGGACCGGCCTCTCCTACCAGGAGTTGCTGGTCGGCAATCAGATCTACTTCATCTTCGGGCTCTCGATCCTGCTCGTCTTCCTGGTGCTGGCGGCGCAATACGAGAGCTGGATCGACCCGGCCACCGTCGTGCTGGTGGTGCCGATGTCGATCGTTGGCATCATGCTGGCGTTGTTCATCCGCCGCTTCCCGGTCGACATGTACACGCAGATCGGCCTCATTCTGATCATCGCCCTGGCAGCGAAGAACGCCATCCTGATCGTCGAGTTCACCCGCCAGCTGCGCGAGGAAGGGCAGGGCATCGCCGAGGCCGCGGTCGAGGCAACGCGCCGCCGCTTCCGCCCCATCCTGATGACCTCGCTCGCCTTCATCCTCGGCGTCGTGCCGCTGCTCACCGCCAGCGGCGCCGGCGCCGCCAGCCAGCAGGCCATCGGCACGGTGGTGTTCGGCGGCATGCTGGCGTCAACGCTGCTGGCGATCCCGTTCGTCGCCGTCTTCTACGTCGCCATCCACGACGTGGCGGAGCGTGTTCGCAAGCCAATGACCTAGCCACGGATTACACGGATTTCACGCAGAGAAGATCAAGCGGCTTGGTTCGATTCTCCGTGCCTCTGTGCCTCTGTGGTGAGGAAGTTAAATTGAGACTGACTCCAGCCCGATCCGTGCAATGAGAACTCCAATGTATCCGTGCAATCCGTGACCCAAGCCGCTCGCGACAAGACACTGCGCGTCGCCATCGTCGGCTGCGGCGCCATCGCCGAATGGCACTGGAACGCGATCCAGGCCGGTGCGCCGCGCACCCGCGTCAGCGCCTGCGTCGATCCCGACCCGGCGCGCGCGCAGGCGCTGGCGGCGAAGACCGACGGCGCGGCGTACGCGACGCTGGCCGAGGCGCTGCGCGCTGACGCCGCCGACGCGGTGGCGCTCATGGTGCCGCACCACCTGCACGAGGGGCTGGCGCTGGAGGCCTTCGCCGCCGGCCGCCACGTGCTGCTGGAGAAGCCGATGGCGACCGAGCCGGCCGCCTGCGCGCGCATCCTCGCCGCGGCGCGCGCTGCCGGCACGGTGTTCATGCTGGCGGAGAACGCGCAGTACTGGCCCGGCGTGCTTCGCGCCAAGCAGCTGCTCGACGACGGTGCGATCGGCGCGCTGCGCACGGCGCGCGCCTGGTGCTGCACGCCGTTCATGCCGCAGTTCTACGCCGCCGACGGCTGGCGCTTCTCCGCCGCGGCGGCCGGCGGGGGCGTCGCGATGGACGTCGGCTCGCACTTCCTGCGCCCGTTGCGCATGTGGTGCGGCGAGCTGACCGAGGTGGTGGCGGCAACGATGCGGCCCGACCACATGCAGGTCGAGACGTTGTGCCGCGCCCTGTGCCGCTTCGAGTCAGGGCTGGTGGCGAGCTTCGATGCGCTGCTCGCCGTCGCCGCCGGCGCCACGGTGCCGCGCTTCCAGCTCACCGGCGCCAGCGGCGAGATCGTCATCGACGCGGTCGACGTGCGGCTCTATCCCGCATCCGGCGGCGCCGGCGAAGTGGTCGGCAAGAGCGACTACCTGGGCTCGTACGCGGCGGAGTGGGGCAACTTCGAAGCCTGTGTCCTGGACGGCGCGGCCCCGGCGGCATCGCCCGAGTATTCGCTTGGGGAGTTACGCGCGGCGTTGGCGATGTACCGGTCGGCCGCGTCGGGTCGCTGGGAGCGCGTCTTCGACTGATTCACCACAACGACACGACGGCACAACGGCTTTCGTGGTGTCGTTGTGTCGCCGTGTCGTTGTGGTGAATCAGCGGAACACGAAACCGGCGGTGTTCGTGTTCGCCACCATCGCGATCTCCATCGGCGTTTCGACCGCCGGCGCGTCGAAGCGGACCTCCCAGGCGATGCGCTCGCCGCCGCGCGGCGGCACCGGCACGCAGCGCGCGGTGGGATTCACCGCCTGCACCATCGCGTCGAGCCCCGGGTGCGGCGCGTCCGACAGCAGCGCGAGCCAGGAATACGCATCGCCTTCGCGCAGCGCCTCGCAGTCGGCGATCGAGAGCCGCGCGCCGTCGACCGCCAGCGGTGCGTAGCCCGGCACGAACGCCGGGTGCAGCGCCAGCAGCGCGCCGATCGCCTCGATGCCGTCGCCGTCCATCGTCAGCGCGCGGCGGATGCGACCGGCCGCCACCGCGCCGGCGCCGGTCCACTGCAGCGCCGCGATGCGCTGCGCGGCGTCGTCGTCGGCGCGTTCGCTGATCGCGATCATCAACGCGCGGATCAGCAGATGATCCTGCACCAGGAACTCGCGGCAGGCGCGGACCAGCGCCGCGCGTGACAGGTGCTCCAACCGGAAGTCGGGCTCGAAGGCGCCGGCGTAGTCGTCGCGCCCGCCGCTCGCGTCGCTCGGCGCGGCGGGGAACTCGAACGCCGCCAGGCGCGATGGGCGCACCCGCGTGGTGATCGCCGCTTCCGTCACCGGCTCGGCGCCGGGGTCGATGAACACCTCCCAGTGGCAGTGCGGCGAGCGGTCGGCCGGCACGCGCGGCGGCCGGTGGATCGGCCGCACGCGGGCGCGCGGGTTGGTGGCGACGGCGCTGGCGTCGAAGGTCGGGTCCTCGATGTTGTGGCACATCGAGCGCACCGCGCCCTCGCCGTACTGCTCCACCTCCAGCAGCGCGCCGCAGTGCGGCAGCCAGAAGAAGCCGCGCGTCGGGCTCTCCAGCTGGTAGCAGACGTGCATGTACTGGTGCGGGAAGCCGACATCGAGCTGGAAGCCCTTGAAGATGGTCTCGACGTCGTCGCCGCCGAAGCCCATGCAGCGCTGCATGCGCTGCGTGTAGACCGGGCTGGCGCCCATCCACTCGTCGATCGCGATCGCCTCTCGCGCCTCGGCGCCGATCTGCAGGTGCACGTGCGGCAGCGCGGCGCGATTCAGCAGATGTCCGAACAGCATGTACTCGCGCCCGAGCGTCGCCAGCTCGGCGCGGGACAGATCCTCGAGGCTGCGCATGCCCCGCGCTACCACCGCCGCCGCGCGCCCGGCAAGGCGCGAGCTGAGCGCCAGCAATCAGTGGCGGAGATACGCCAGCCGATGTAGGACCGCCCTGGCTGCCGGCCTGCATGCGCCTGTGTGAATGCCAGCGTGGGGCCGAGGCCGCGCGGAGAGCTCCCGATGCGTGAGGAAGTACTCGACAACCCAGTCACCGGCGAGTCGATGCGCATCCTCGAGTCGACGCCCGATGCGTTCCGAGCGCAGTACTCGCTCCGGCCCCACGCCGAGATCCCGGGCGAGCACTTCCACCCGCACAAGCAGCAGCGGATCTCGGTCCTGTTCGGCGAGATGCATCTCCGCGTCAATGGCGAGCATCGCGTCGTGCGCGCCGGCGACGCGTGTCTGATCCCGCCTGGCGCGCCGCACTTCCAGTGGAATCCCTGCGACGTCGAAGCAGTGGTCATCGAGGAGATCCGCCCGGCCGGCCGGATGCACGACTTCTTCAAGGTCCTGTTCGGTCTCGCCCGCGACGGCAGAACGGACGAGAAGGGATTTCCTTCGCCGATCGTCTCGGCCGCCCTGTTCGCCGAGTTCTGGGATTCGATCCGGCCCGCTTCGCTCGCGCAGCGCCTCATGATCGGCGCGCTAGGGCGGTTCGCTCTCGCGGCAGGTTATCGATCGCAGCTCGAGAGATACCTGCGCAGCAACGGACCGCTCGGCGGGCCGTGAGCGGGCCGGCAGTGGCCGCCCCGCCCCGAATGGGGTGAGGCGCGTCGCACGGTTGCGGCGGCACCGACGGACGGAACACACTGCGGCATGGAGAACGTGACGCACGGACGCGGTGAGGCGGAGCGGCACACCCAAGCCGGCGAGCAGCCCGACTTCGACGCGCTGGTGGTCGGCGCCGGCTTCGCCGGGCTGTACATGCTGTTTCACCTGCGCCGCCTGGGCTTCTCCGCGCAGGTGCTGGAGGCGGCCGATGACGTCGGCGGCACCTGGTACTGGAACCGCTATCCGGGCGCGCGCTGCGACATCGAGAGCCTCGACTATTCGTACAGCTTCGATCCCGACCTGCAGCGCGAGTGGACCTGGTCGGAGCGCTACGCGACGCAGCCGGAGATCCTGCGCTACCTCGGCTACGTCGCCGACAAGCACGACCTGCGGCGCGACATCCGCTTCTCCACCCGCGTCGTCGCGGCGCGTTGGGACGACGGCGCCTCGCTGTGGCGCGTGCGCACCGACCGCGGCGACGAGATCAGCTGCCGATTCTACGTCATGGCCACCGGCTGCCTGTCGATTCCGAAGCAGCCCGACATCCCCGGCGTGGAGCGTTTTCGCGGCGAGTCGTACCACACCAGCCGCTGGCCGCATCAGCCGGTCGACTTCACCGGCAAGCGCGTCGCGGTGATCGGCACCGGCTCGTCGGGCGTCCAGTCGATTCCGATCATCGCCCGCCAGGCCGCGTCGCTGACCGTCTTCCAGCGCACCCCGAACTTCTCCCGCCCGGCCAAGAACGGACCGGTGTCGGCGGAGAAGCAGGCGCGCTTCAACGCCGACCCGGCCGCCTATCGCGAGGCAGCGCGCTACTCGAACGCCGGCGTGCCGCGCGAGGTGGTGCGCCTGCGGGCGCTGCAGGTCAGCGAGGCCGAGCGCCTGGCGAAGTACGAGGAGGCGTACGCATCCGGCGATCTGCTCGCGCTCGGCGGCAGTTTCGGCGACATCGGCGTCAACGCGGAAGCGAACGAGACGGTGTGCGAGTTTCTGCGCGGCAAGATCCGCTCGATCGTCACTGACCCGGAGATCGCCGCGACCCTGACGCCGACCAACCACTACTACGGCACCAAGCGGCCGTGCATCGACACCGAGTACTACGAGACCTTCAACCTGCCGCACGTGCGGCTGGTCGACCTGCGCCGCGATCCGATCCGCACGGTGACCGAGCGCGGCATCGACACCGCGTCGCAGTCGCTGGAGTTCGACGCAATCGTCTACGCCACCGGCTTCGACGCCATGACCGGCGCCATCGTCGCCGTCGACGTGCGCGGCCGCGACGGCGCCGCGCTGGCGGCGCAGTGGGCCGACGGGCCGCGCACCTATCTCGGCCTGATGACCTGCGGCATGCCGAACTTCTTCACCATCACCGGCCCCGGCAGTCCGTCGGTGCTGTCGAACATGGTGGTGTCGATCGAACAGCACGTCGAATGGATCGGCGCCTGTCTCGCGCACATGCGCGCGCACGGACTGACGACCATCGAGCCGACGCCGACCGCGCAGGCGGGCTGGGTGGAGCACGTCAACGACTTCGGCGCCGTCACGCTCTTTCCGCTCGCCAACTCCTGGTACATGGGCGCCAACGTGCCGGGAAAGCCGCGCGTCTTCCTCCCCTACGTCGGCGGTGTCGATCGCTATCGGCGGGTCTGCGAGGAAGTCGTGAAGCGCGACTATCTCGGCTTCGCCTTCGACGGCCCGACCGGCGCGCGCTGCACCGACGGCGTCGTGCGCCGCGTCAAGCCGGACTGCCTGGTCCTGCTCGAGCTCATCGAGGAGCTCGGCCTGCCGCGCATGGAGACGCTGTCGGTCGCCGACGCGCGCGCGCTCAGCCGCGCCATGGAGGCCGATCGACCGGCGGGACCCGCGGTCGGCGCGGTGCTCGACGGCACCTATCCGGCCGCCGCCGGTGCGCTGGCCTATCGGCTCTACCGGCCGCGCGGCGAAGGACCGCATCCGGTCGTCCTGTACTTCCACGGCGGCGGCTGGGTGCTCGGCAGCGCGGTGTCGGACGACCCGTTCTGCCGCGACCTGTGCGCGCGCAGCGGGGCGATCGTCGTCTCGGTCGACTACCGCCACGCCCCCGAGGCGCGCTTTCCCGCCGCCGTCGACGACGCCTTCGCCGCGCTGCGCTGGGTCGGCGCCAACGCCGCGTCGCTCGGCGGCCGGCCCGACCGCCTGGCGGTCTGCGGCTGGAGCGCCGGCGGCAATCTCGCGGCGGTGGTCTGCCAGCTGGCGCGCGCCGCCGGCGGACCGCCGATCGCCGGACAGGTGCTGATCACGCCGGTCACCGACTGCGACATGCGCCGCGCCTCGTACGTCGCCAACGGCGAGGGCTACGGACTCACCACGCCGCTGATGCGGTGGTTCTGGGATCACTATGCCGATGCGCCGGACCGCCAGCGGCCGACCGCCTCGCCGTTGCGCGCCGCGGATCTGTCGGGACTCCCGCCGGCGCTGGTGGTGACCAGCGAGTTCGATCCACTGCACGACGAAGGCGTCGCCTACGCCGCGGCGCTGCAGGCGGCCGGCGTTGACGCGCGCCATCTCGAGTGCCCCGGCCAGATCCACACCTCGTTGTCGATGGTCGGCGTGATCCTCTCCGCCGAGTCCGCCCGGGCCGCGGTCGGCGACGCGCTGCGCGGCTTCCTCGCGTAACGCTGCTGGGCGCGGACGCCGATGCGCCGGACGGACGGACCCGCCATGCCGCTCGATCCGCGCACGCCGGTGCTCGTCGGCGCCGGGGCCGTGCAGCAGCGCGAGGAGTACCCGCGCCGCGGCCGCGAGCCGATCGAGCTGATGCTGGCGGCGCTGCGCCGCGCCGCCGTCGATGCCGGTGATGCCTCGCTGCTGGCGCGGGCGGACTCGATCCGCGTGCCGCGCGGCTTCTGGGACTATTCCGATCCCGGTCGGCTGCTCGGCGAGCGCCTCGGGGCGACGCGGGCGCGCTCCCAACTGGCGGAGATCGGGGTGCTGCAGACGACGCTGTTCGGCGGCGCGGTCGAGGCGATCGCATCCGGCGCGGCGGACGTGGTGCTGGTCGCCGGCGGGGAAGCGAAGTTTCGCGCCCTGCGCGCGCAGGTCAGCGGCATCGAGGCGCCGGCGACCGCGCAGCGCGACGTCGAGCCGGACGAGACGCTGCGCCCGGCGCGCGAGATCTGGGGCCCGCTGGAGGAATCGCTCGGCCTGCTCATGCCGGTGACCCAGTTCGCCATGATCGAGAACGCGCTGCGCCATGCCGCGGGGACGAGCGTCGCCGCGCATCGCGCCGAGCTGGCGCGGTTGTGGGCCGACTTCAGTCGCGTGGCGGCGGCCAATCCCGCCGCCTGGGACCGCGAGCCGCATGACGAGGCGGCCTTGCGCGGCGGCGACGCGCGCAACCGCCTGCTCGCCTTCCCCTACGCGAAGCTGCACAACTCGCAGTGGAACGTCGACCAGGCGGCCGGACTGATCTTCACTTCGGTGGCGACCGCGCGCGCCGCCGGCATCGACGAGCGCCGTTGGGTCTTCCCTCTCGCCGTGGCGGAGTCGAACCACATGGTGCCGCTGTCGGAGCGCGCCGAGGTGCACCGCTCGCACGGCTTCCGTCTCGCCGGCGCCCGCGCCCTGGAGCATGCGGAGCTCGCCATCGGTGCCGTCGCCCATCTCGAGCTCTACAGCTGCTTCCCGGCCGCGGTGCGCGTCCAGACGCGCGAGCTCGGCATCGACGCCGGCCGGCCGCTCACCGAGAGCGGCGGGATGGCGTTCGCCGGCGGCCCGCTCAACAACTTTGTGCTGCAGGCGCTGGTGCGCATGGTCGAGGTGCTACGCGCCGACGCCGGCAGCAGCGGCCTGGTCAGTGCGGTGAGCGGCATGCTGACCAAGCAGGGCGTCAGCCTCTGGTCGACGCGCCCGCCGCGCCGGCCGTGCGCCTGGCTCGACGTCAGCGACGCGGTCGCCGCGGCGACGCGC
>JANRJF010000312.1:0-1886 GCA_033764095.1 Deltaproteobacteria bacterium
TGGACCGCCTGGCTCGGACCGGGCGGCCGGCCGGGGCCGCGCCGCGGCCGCCGTCCGCGCGCCGGCGCGCTCATGCCGCCACCGGCGCGGCGCCATAGGCCGCCGGCCAATACTGCGCCGGCACGAAGGCGCGGCGCAGCACCCGCTCGGGCATGATCGCCAGCGAGTAGTTGCGGATGCCGTCGCGCATCACCGCGGCGTCGCCGGGATCGTCGCTGTAGCCGCGCCGCGAGCTGGCGGCGAAGAGCAGCGCCATGCGCTGGATGAGGTCGAGCTGCCAACCGCGCATCGACCCGAGCAGGAAGGTGACGTGGCCGACCTCGTCGACGAGGATCTCGTCGAGCAGCAGGCGAACGCGCTCGCACAGGGCCGGGTGCGCGGCGAGCAGTCGCTCGCCCTGCCGCGCCATGTGCGCGAACGCGACCGTCCCCATGAGCTCGCCGGCGAGCAGCAGCATGTAGGACGCCTGGCGCGGCAGGTGCGCCATCAGCTTGACCGACTGCCGCACCACCCACGGCGGCGTGCGCAGCGCGTACTCGACGCCGAAGAGCCGCACCACCTCGCGCAGGATGCGCGTGTGGTAGGTCTCCTCGAGGTCGGCGAAGTCGCGCGGCTGCAACCGGCCGCCGGCGCCGAGGCCGTCGAAGCCGCCGCGCGCGAGCAGGTAGTCGACGCCCCAGCCCTCGCCCTCGTTGGCGCGCGCGACCTTGACCAGCCAGCCGATCAACGGCGGCGCGCCGGCCAGCGAGCGTTCGCGCCGGTGCCAGCGCTCGAACTCGCTCTGCGCGATCGGCGCGCCGTCCCAGCGCGGGGCTGGACGCGCCGCCAGCCGTGCGAAGAACGCGTCGCGCTCCGCCAGCGTGCGCCGCCGCAGGTCGGGCGTGCCGTCGCGGCGCAGGGCGAAGGCGACGAACTGGTCGGCGATGCGGCGCCGCTGCGCGTCCGGCAGCGGCGCGAAGAGACGCGCGTCGAGCACGAGGATCGGCTATCAACCGCGCGGTCGATTGGTCAAGAAATTTTCGCCCGCCGCGGTGCGGTCCGCGCAGCCGGAGCGCGGGCGTCCTTGCCCGCCGGAGCCGCGACGGCCCGCGGCCACCGGGAAGACCCGGCGGGCGCGGTGTGCGAACAACGCCCGGCGCCGACTTTTCGCGCCGCTGTGATACGGCGGCGCGCGTGGTCCGCCTGCGACTCTGGATCGGAGTGGCGATCGCGTTGCTGCTGCTCGCCGGCGCGGCGCGGCTGATCGCCGACACGCCGGCGCTGTTGCTGGTCGCGGCGTTGCTGCCGGCGCTGGGGCTGGCGGCGCTGGCGGTGCGGCTCGACGCGCCGCGCGACGCGACGCGGCGCGTGTGGGTGGGCGCCTTCCTGTGGGGCGCGGTGGTGGCGCCGGTGATCGCCGCGCTGGTCAACGGCGCGCTGCGCGCCTGGGTGGCGAGTTGGAGCGACGCGGCGGTGGCGACGGCGTGGACCGGCCACCTCGGCGCGCCGCTGGTCGAAGAGGGAGCCAAGGCGGCCGCGCTGGTCGGGGTCGTGCTGCTGTGGCGCGACGCGGTGCGCGACGGGCTCGACGGGCTGGTGGTCGGGGCGCTGGTCGGGCTCGGCTTCACCGTTGCCGAGAACTGCTACTACTTCGCGCTGGCGGCGGTCGGCGGCGGCGTCGACGCCCTGATGGAGAGCGTCTACCTGCGCGCCGCGCTCGGCGGACCGCTGCACGCGGTGTTCACCGCCAGCGCCGGCGCCGGCATCGGCGCCGGGCGCGCCGCCGCCGGCGCGGCACGCTGGTGGGCACCGCTGGTCGGCTTCGCGCTGGCGGTGGCGCAGCACGCCGCCTGGAACGCGCTCGGGGCGGGCTGGCTCGACGGGGCGCCGTGCGCGCCCGGCGCCGC
>JANRJF010000313.1:0-6736 GCA_033764095.1 Deltaproteobacteria bacterium
GCGCGCGCGGCGCGCGCGAAGGCGTCGGCGACCGCCGCCAGGCGCTGCGGCGGCGCCACCGGCGCGCCGCCCGCCACCCACGCCGAGCCGGTGTCGACGTAGGCGACGAAGGCGTCGTCGCCGTCGAAGAAGTAGGTGAAGTCGTCCTCCAGCAACTGGAACGAGGTGGCGTTCCAGCCATGCTGCTGCAGCAGCCGCAGCGCCCGCTCGCGGCTCGCGTCGGCGGCGCGCGGGCGGGGCTGGGCGGTGCTCATGCCACCGGGTCCATCATCGGCCCGAACTCGCGCGGTACGTGGATGCCGCGCCGTTCGATCTTGCGGGTCATGATCGACGAGTGCGAGATCAGGCCGGCGACCAGGTAGGCCGCCGCGCAGGCGACCAGCAGCGGCGCCAGCGCCGCCGTCTGGCCGGTGACCTCGCAGGCGAACACCGCCGCCGCGAGCATGGCGTGCGAGGCCCCGGCAAACAGTGCCGCCATGCCGACCAGCGCCGCCAGGTGCGGGTCGAGCCCGAGCGACGGGAACGCGGCGCCGAGCAGGCTGCCGAGCAGCACGCCGAGCCCGCCGCCGAGCGTGAACAGCGGCGCCAACGTGCCGCCCGAGGTGCCGCTGCCGAGCGCCAGCAGCCAGGCGAGCCCTTTCAGCAGGCAGAGCATCGCCAGCGCCCGACCGGCGAGCGAACCGTCGAGCGTCGCGGTGATGTTGGTGTAGCCGACGCCGAGAATGCGCGGCTCGAACCAGCCGAGCACGCCGACCGCGATGCCGCCCAGTGCCGGCCACCACATGAAGTGTAGCGGCAGGCGCTCGAAGGCCTCCTCGATGCCGTAGACGGCGCTGGTCAGCGCCACCGCGGCGACCCCGAGCGCGGCGCCGATCGCGGCGCAGGCGATGGTGACGGCGAGGCCCGGCGCGGCGAGCGCCGGCATGGCGAACTCCGCTGCGCCGCCGCGCAGCGCGACGCGCACCACGGCGGCGACCGCGGCCGCCGTGACCACCGGCACCAGCACCAACGGGCTGAGCTCGAAGAGGAGCAGCTCGATTGCCAGCAGCACCGCCGACAGCGGGCTGCCGAAGGTGGCGGTCATGCCGGCCGCGGCGCCGGCGGCGAGCAGTGCCTTGCGCTCGCGGGTGCTCACCGGCAGCAACTGGCCGAGCATCGACCCGAGCGCCGAGCCGGTGGCGATGATCGGCCCCTCGGCGCCGAACGGCCCGCCGCTGCCGATCGCGATGGCGGCCGAGAGCGGCTTGAGGACTGCCAGGCGCTTGGGGATGCGGCTCTCGTGCCTGAGCACGCGCTCCATCGACTCCGGAATGCCGTGGCCGCGGATCGCCGGCGAGCCCCAGCGCGCCAGCCCGCCGACCAGCAGGCCGCCGAGAATCGGCACGGCGATCGCCCAGGCGCCGAGCTGGTGCTGCCAGGGGCTCACCGGCACGGCGGAGAGGCGCTGGAAGTAGAAGAGGTTGGTGCACACCGCGATGAGCGCGCGCAGCGCCTCGGCGGCGCCGCTCGCCAAGAGGGCGACACCGACGGCGAGCAGCGTGACGCGCAGCAGCTGGGTGTCGCGGTGCTGCATGGTCAGGCGCGCCGCCGCGCGGCGCGCTCCGGCTTGTCGGTGTCGAAGAACATCGGCGCCGGTGCGTCCGCCGGCGCCACCGCGGCGGCGAGCCGGATCATCTCGCGCGCCAGCCGCCGGCGCGTCGCCGCCGGCAGCGCTTCGAGATGCTCGACCAGCGCCTGCTGCGGCGCCGCCGGCGCGGTGCGCAGGGCGCGGCGGCCGAGCGGGCTCAACTGCACCGCCGCGCGCCGCGCGTCGTGCGGATCGCTGGTCCGCGTCACCAGGCCGTGCTCGACGAGGCGCTGCACGACCACCGACACCGAGCTGTGATGCGTCCGCGTCCGCTCGGCCAGCGTGCGCAGATCGAGGGGCTGCGCGGCGCGCTGCAGGCAGCGCAGCACGAACAGCTGCGCGCCGCTCAGCCCGGCACTGCGGTGCGCCTGGCGGTCGGCGACGCGCAGCGCCTGGACGATGCGCCGCATCGCGTCGAGGAAACGCTGGCTGTCGTCCGGCGGATCGGCGGCGGGGGGCACCTCCCCGATCTATGGGAGCCCATACATCGGATGCAAGATGGGCGGAGCGATTCGGGTCCGCGCTACTCCGACACCACGCCGAAGCCGCTGTGCAGCGGCAGGTCGCGGGAGGAGGCGCCGAGCTCGACGTCGTAGCGCTTCTCCGGCACCACCCAGGTGGCGAAGGACTGGTCCCACACCGCCAGGTCGGCGACCGGCAGCTCGAACGAGACGCGGCGCTGCTCGCCGGGCTCGAGCGCGAGGCGCTGGAAGCCCTTCAGCTCGCGCAGCGGGCGCTCGGGGCGGCCGTTGGCGTCGCCGACGTAGAGCTGCGGCACCGCCACGCCGGCGCGCGCGCCGACGTTGGTGACCCGCGCGCTGATGTGGACGCGGCCGTTCGGCGCGACCACCGCCGGGGTGACGCGCAGGTCGTCGTAGGTGAAGTCGGTGTAGGTGAGCCCGAAGCCGAACGGGAACAGCGGCGCGCGATCGCTGCGGTCGAGGTAGCGGTAGCCGTGCAGGCCGGCGTACGACACCACCAGGCTGGTGTTGTCGAACGGCGGCAGGTCGGCCTCCGCCTGTGGGAACACGGTCGGCAGGCGGCCGGACGGGGCGGCGTCGCCGAACAGCAGATCGGCGATCGCGCTGGCACCCTCCTGACCCGGGTACCAGGCCATCAGCACCGCATCGACGCGATCGAGCCACGGCATGAGCAGCGGCCCGCTCCCCTCCAGCACCACGACGACGCGCGGCGAGAGCGCCGCCACCCCGTCGATGAGCGCGTCCTGCTGGCGCGGCAGCGCGAGCGACTTGCGGTCGCCGGCGGCGACGAACCCCTCGCCCTCGTCCTGATAGGTGAGGCCGGCGAAGACGATCACTGCGTCGGCCGCCGCGATCGCCGCGGTGTCCTGCGGCGTCGCCGCGCCGTTCGGATGGTGGGTGACGGCGATCGATCCGGCCGCTGCGCGGATGGCGTCGAGCGGCGACTGCGGCGTCGTCGCCGGAACGGCGGTGCTGCTGCCCAGGTCGCCGAGGTTGGCGGCGGCGGCGAGCGGGCCGACCACGGCGAGCGAGTGCAGGGTCGCGCGCGTGAGCGGCAGCGCGCCCGCCTGGTTGCGCAGCAGCACCACCGCTTCGCGCGCCACCTGGCGGGCGAGGGCGGCATGCTCGGGCGTGCCGACCTGGCTCGGATCGACCTGCGGCGGGTCGCTGTCGAGCCGGAAGCAGAGCTGGGCGCGCAGCGTGCGGCGCACCGCGTCGTCGATCAGCCGCATCGGCGCGGTGCCGGCGAGGGCCGCGTCGCGCAGCGGCGGCCCGTACCAGACCGGCGACGGCATCTCGATGTCGAGCCCGGCGTACAGCGACGGCAGCGTGCTGTGCACGCCGAGGATCCAGTCCGACTCGACGAAGCCGCGGAAGCGCCAGTCGCCCTTCAGGATGTCGCCGAGCAGTCGCAGATTCTCGCCGCAGTAGGCGCCGTTGACCTTGTTGTAGGCCGACATCACCGAGCCGACCTGGCCGTCGCGCACGACGGCGTGGAAGTGCGGCAGGTAGACCTCGCGCAGCGTCGCCTCGTCGAGCTGCACGTCGACCGCGAAGCGGGTGTCCTCGATGGAGTTGGCGGCGAAGTGCTTGGCGCTGGCGATGACGTGCTGCTGCGCGCCGCGCACGAAGGCGACGCCGAAGCGGCCGAGCAGGTAGGGATCCTCGCCGTAGGTCTCCTGGGCGCGCCCCCAGCGCGGGTGGCGCGGCAGGTTGATGGTCGGCGCCAGCAGCACGCTGCCGCCCTTGGCGCGCAGTTCGCGGCCGATCGCTTCGCCGACCTGCGTCTCCAGCGTGGTGTCCCAGGTGGCGGCGCGCGCCATGCCGACCGGGAAGGCGGTGGCGTAGCCGGCCGAGATGCCGACGCCGCGCGGACCGTCCACCATCACCAGGCCGGGAAGGCCGAGGCGCGGCACCGGCGCGGTGTGGTTGAGCGCCTCGGGGCCGGCCCCGTGCAGTTGCGAGAGCTTCTCGTCGAGCGTCATCGCCGCCAGCAGCGCGTCGATGCGGCGCTCGACCAGCGGCCCCGCCTCGCCGCAGAATCCGACGTCGGGATGCTCGGCGGCGATCATCGCGTCGGCCGAGTCGGCCGCGGCGCCGAACAGGCACTCGGCGAACTCGCCGGCATCGTCGGCTGCGTCGCACGGGGCGCCGAAGCGCGCCGCGGCAAGCGCGGTGGGCGTGCACGCGCGAGCCAGACGCGAGGCGGCCGCGGCGCCACGTGCGGCCAGCAGCGCTGCCACGCGCGGATCCGCCGCGCAGGTCGTGCCGGGCGCCAGCGTCAGGCGCCGCGTCGAGGCCTTGCAGCCCTGCAGCAGGCGCACCCGCGCCGCGGCGAAGGCGTTGATCTCGTGCAGCGCGGCGGCGGCGCAGGGGACCTCGAGCCCGGGCGTCGCCGGGCTCGGGCTGGTGATGATGCCGTACAGCCGTTCGCTCTCGGCGTGATGGGCGGCGCGCAGACAGGCGGCCAGCGCGGCGACGCTGGCGGCGCCCTCGCAGGCGCCGCCGAGCTGCAGTGCGGCGACGCTGGCGTCGTCACAGGCCGGGCGCAGCTTGCGCAGGCGGCGCTCGGCGGCGCGGGCGCGCTGCGGGCCGGTCGAGACGATGCAGTCGACCGTCGGGGAGATCTCGTGGTTGAACACCGCCTGCTGACAGGCGCTCAGCAGGGCGGTGTCGCCCACCAACAGGGCGCGCGACACCGCGGCGATCGCCAGCTGGCAGTCGTGCTGGTCGGCGCGGGCGAGCTGGGGAAGGGCGAGGAAGACGGCGGCGAGCAGGAGCGAGCGGCGCATGGCGTGGTTCTCCACCGAATCGCGACCGTTTTTCAAAGCCGTTCACTGGAGCGGATAGGCCTGCCAGTCTGGGCCGTCGTAGTGCCACCACTCGGTCGGCAGGCCGCTGAATCCGGCGGCGAGCATCGCGGCCTCCAGCCGGCGGGCATTGGCCTGCGCGGCCGGGCTCGCCGCGGTCGCGTCGCGGTGCGCGCGCGGGCTGAAGTCGTCGAAGTCGGTCGGCATCTCCAGCGGCACGCCGTCCGCGCCGACCAGGGTGAGGTCGATCGCCGCGCCGCGGTTGTGCTTCGAGCCCTGCACCGGTACGCCGTCGCGCCGGACCGGCCGGGCGACGTAGCGCTCGTCGGGCACCAACGCCCAGAAACGCTCCTGCACGGTGAACGGGCGGTAGCAGTCCCACACCAACAGGCCGAGGCCCTGCGCCGCCAGCTGCGCCTGCACTTGCGCGACGCGCGCGGCGACGTCGCGGCGCAACAGGCAGCGCGCGGCGGGATAGACGGCGACGCCGGTGAAGTTGTCGGTGCGCGCGTAGCGGATGTCGAGGCGTACGTCTGGAGCGAGCGCGCTGAGGTCGACCAGATCGGCCGGTGCGGCCTTGGCGGAGGCCGTCGCCGGCTCGACCGGTGCAGACGGCACACTGGATGGTGGTGGTGCGGCAGGCGGACGCGGCGCGCAGCTGAGCAGCAGCGCCGCCGCGAACGGCGCCCATCGGTGCGGCAGCGTGTGCCACGGATTACACGCAGACGTTTTGATGAACATTACACGGATAGAGCAACGAACACCGCGCGATCCCTCAGAAGCCAAAAGACAACACTGAGATGAGGCAGCTCACTTGCCGTATCCGTGTAATGTTCATCAAAACGTCTCCGTGTAATCCGTGGCACAGGGCTGCGCATCGAGCACGCCCCGTGCGAGGCTCACGCCGCGCGCGACAGCGCCGCGCCGCGCAGCCGGGCGAGGGCGGCGTGGATCTCGGCTTCGACGCGCGCCAGCAGCGCCTCACGATCCTCGTCCGGCTGGCGCGCGATCGGGGCGCCGATCCACACGTGCACCTGCACGCCAAACGGCACCGGCGTCAGGTTGTGGCGCAGCAGGCGCCACGACTGGTCGACGCACACCGGCACCACCGCGACCTCGGGGGCCGCCGCGAGCAGGGCCAGGGCGCCGCGCCGGCGGAACTTGCCGATCTCGCCGTGCCGGCCGCGCGTCCCCTCGGGGAAGATCACCGCCGAGACGCCACGCCGCTTCACCTGTTCGGCGAGCTCCTCGATCGCCGCCACCGCCTGCTCGGGGTCGTTGCGATCGATCAGCGCGTTGCCGCCGCGCCGCAGGTTGTAGGAGATGCTGGGGATCCAGCGCGCCAGCGAGCGCTTCGAGACGTACTTCGGAAAGTTGGTGAACAGCAGCGCGCCGAAGATGGGGATGTCGAACATGCTCTGGTGGTTGGCGATGATCAGGTACGGCGTGCGCGGCTGCACCAACGGCGAGCGGTCGACGGTCAGATGGGTGCCGCAGATCCGGAACGCCTGCACCAGCGTCCACTGCAGCGCCCCGGCAACGTACTCCTGCGGCCGTTGGCCGAACAGCCGGGCGACGCGCTGCGCGACGTCGAAGACGACGAGAATGATCCCGAACGCGATCAGGAAGGGAATCGAGAAGAGCCAGTCGCGTAATCGCCGCACGGCGCAGACGTGATCCAAACGCGGCGCGGAGGCAAGTCGGGACGGTCACGTTTCTGTCACGATCCGGGGCGTGCGCGATGTGGCGGGGGCCACGGATTACCCGGCGGGGGCCACGGATTACACGGATACATTTTGATGAACATTACACGGATA